>CP054185.1:2337202-2684603 GCA_015180985.1 Flammeovirgaceae bacterium | reverse complement strand
GTTTGCCCATGCTTTTATATTCTGCCTGCTTGGCCCGGGTGCGGTATGTTTCCACTACGGCAAGCTCAATCCCTTTAGTGCGGGCGATTTGAATTAACTGAAAAACTTTATCACGAAAATAGGGGTGTAATGCCTCAAGGGCGGTAATCATAGGCAACTCCCCGCGGTTTTTTCCAAACGCATAATTTTCAGCAATAGTCCACAAGCGCCACCCGTTCACGGTATCTTCGATGAAATAAACCTGCGTAGCCAGTTGAAGCTGTTCCTGCGCTTTTGCTATCGAATCAAGACGAGCCTGTGCTTTTAATTGCTGTTCCCGTTCCAATGACCGGATAATCTCGACTTCGCTGCGGCAGTCGTACGAATCAAAGGGGCCGCTTGATTGGGCTAATGCCGGAAGTGCAAAATACCAGGAAAAAAATGCAAGGATGGCGTACCTGAACATGGGTTAAAAAATAACCCTGCAAAGGTAAGAAGGCCTGTTAAATTCTGAAAATCCAAGCAGTTATGGTTTCTTTTTCAGGTCCGCAGCAATTTTTTCGTATCGGGCCTTTACCGTTGGATCGGATTTAATGGCATTTCGGATTTTATTGTACGATGCCGAACCTAGTTTTTCGGTTGTCAGGCTCTTGAGGGCTTCCGAAAGTTTAATTGTTTCCTCGGTACGCTTCAGGTTGATTTCCTGGAGGGCCGCAAGTTCTTCCGGAGTGGCTTTGGCGGCTTTGAGTTTCTCCTGGTCGTTGCCGAGTTGCGAAAGCTGGTTATAGCGGGCTTCCGAAATTTTCGGGTTATTTTTTATCAGTTGTGAAAGTGTATTCTTTAATTGTTCGGTTAAATCATTGATCGAATCCATTACTACGGCATATTGCTGTAATTCTTCATTGGATATGGCAGGTGCTGATGAATCCTGACCATGGACTGAGGTTAAACTACCCGCAGATAACAGCATCGACAGTGACCACACTTTTAATCGGTAATTCATTTTACTTCAATTTGTTGCGAATATGAGATATTGACGCCTAATTCTGCAAACGATTGAATATTTCATTTTCGTATAACGAATGCTTAATTTGAGCGCTCTTTTCTAATCCTTAATGCTATGACTGACGAATTGGTATCCACCTATGCCATAAATCATGAGGTGGCCCTTAACTGGGTAAAACAAATAGCCGACTTGTGTAAACCTGACCAAATACGCTGGTGCGATGGAAGTACCGCAGAGTACGATGAATTATGTAACAAGCTTGTTGATAAGGGTACATTTATTCGCTTAAACCCGGCCAAGCGGCCCAATAGTTTTGCCTGTTTTTCTGACCCCAGCGATGTGGCCCGGGTAGAAGATCGGACCTACATCTGCAGCCGCAGAAAGGAAGATGCCGGCCCCACCAACAATTGGGTTGATCCAAAGGAAATGAAGCAAACCCTCGATAAACTCATGGATGGCTGTATGACTGGCCGCACCATGTATGTTATTCCATTCAGCATGGGGCCGGTAGGCTCGCCCATTGCACACATTGGTATTGAAATTACTGATTCTGAATATGTGGTGGTAAACATGCACATCATGACGCGTGTAGGCAAGCGGGTAATGGACGTACTCGGAGTTGATGGTGATTTTGTAAAATGCCTGCACACGGTAGGTGCACCGCTGAAGCCCGGCCAGCAGGATTCGACCTGGCCAACCAACCCGACTACCAAATATATTGTACACTATCCGGAAGAACGTTCAATTGTTTCGTATGGATCCGGCTATGGCGGTAATGCTCTTCTTGGTAAAAAATGTTTTGCATTACGCATCGCAAGTTCCATGGCCCGCGAAGAAGGATGGCTGGCCGAACACATGCTTATTCTTGGTGTTGAAACACCTGAAAAAGAAAAAACGTATGTGGCTGCTGCCTTTCCCAGCGCCTGCGGCAAAACCAACTTTGCCATGCTGATACCTCCGAAAGAATTAAGTGATTGGAAGGTAACTACAGTGGGTGACGATATTGCATGGATAAAACCAGGCAAAGACGGACGACTTTACGCCATCAACCCGGAGTATGGCTACTTTGGCGTGGCTCCCGGAACCAACGAGAAGACCAATCCCAATGCGATGAAAACCATCGCCAAGAATACCATTTTTACCAACGTGGCTATTACCGAAGATGGCGATGTGTGGTGGGAGGGAATGACTAAAGAGATACCAACGAATTTAACCGACTGGCGAGGTCAAAAATATGATCCGGCTCCGGGCAAACCCGCTGCCCATCCGAATGCCCGTTTCACTGCACCGGCATCGCAATGCCCCTCCATTGATCCGGATTGGGAAAATCCAAATGGCGTACCCATTGGCGCCTTTATCTTCGGTGGAAGACGGAGTACTACCGTTCCGTTAATTTACCAGGCCCATAACTGGAATTATGGTGTTTACCTGGCAGCCACCATGGGCTCGGAAATGACAGCCGCTGCTTTTGGCGAAGTAGGTAAAGTAAGACGTGACCCCTTTGCCATGCTGCCGTTCTGTGGTTATCACATGGGCGACTACTTTAATCACTGGCTTCAGTTTGGCCGCGATATTCCAAACCCGCCACGCATTTTTGGTGTAAACTGGTTCCGCAAAGATGAGCAGGGGAACTTTCAATGGCCCGGCTTTGGTGAAAACATGCGCGTGTTGAAATGGATTGTGCAAAAGATAAGCGGCAAAACCAATGCCGTTGAAAGTCCGATAGGATGGATGCCTCATTATGATGATATCGACTGGCGCGGATTGAATTTCTCGAAGCAGGAATTTGACCGGATTATGGAGATTGACCGTGAGCAATGGAAGCAGGAACTGCTTAGTCATGCCGAACTCTTTGAGCGCATGTACGACAGGCTTCCTAAAGAATTTATCTTCATGCGCGAACTGCTCCTCTCCAGCCTATGGCGTTCTCCGGAGAAGTGGAGCCTGGAGCCTGAGCGTTAACTCTTTTTATAGAGTCGTCCTACGACTTAAGTCGTAGGACGACTGGGTAGAAGCCTGTGGTTTACCGCAGGCTTTTTTGTTTTACGGCAATTGATTTATTGAATTAATACACCTACTTTGGCTTTGACCAAACCTAATTTTTTATTGCAGGATGACCATCCAGGAACGACTTACTCAGATTAAAACCGGATTCAGTTCTACGTTTTGGATCGCAAACACCCTTGAACTTTTTGAACGGTTTGCCTATTACGGATCAAAGGCTGTGCTTACAGTTTACCTCGCTACAAAAGTGGGCCTTCAGGAAGAGGCAGGTTTTTTAGCCGGTGTGTTTAACCTGGTGCTTTATTCCCTTCCTATTGTAGCCGGTGTGTTTGTTGATAAGTACGGTTTTCGTAAAACGCTTATTGCCTGCTTTGCTTTTTTCTGTATCGGCTATTTTTTGATTGGGCTGGCCGGGCTTGAGTTTGGGCAAGACTTCGTGGCCATTTTCGGTAAGCGCAACTATGTATTGGCCGTCCTTCTGCTGACGGCCATAGGCGGATCGTTGATTAAACCATGCATCGTTGGAACCGTAGCCAAAACAAGTAAAAAGGATGCACAGGCTTTGGGCTTTTCTATATATTATACGCTGGTTAATCTGGGCGGAGCCATCGGCCCCATACTCGCTTTGCAGGTTCGCGAAACGTGGGGAATCGAATACGTTTTAATCATGTCATCTATTACTTCATTTTTCCTGATTATCGGAACGGTTTTGTTTTTTAAAGAACCCGTGGAACGCGGTGAGCCGACAGAGGTCCGGACCTTTCAAAAAGTGTTTGGTGATATGGTGCTTGTTTTTGGTAATCTGCGTTTCATAACCTTTTTACTGATTTTCTCCGGCTTCTGGATGATGTTCTGGCAGATTTTTTATTCGTTCCCGTTTTATGTTACCGATGTTTTAAAATTTGAACGGTTTGAATTACTGGAAACAGTGGATGCGTGGAGCATTATTATCCTTACTGTTCCGGTAACAGCATTGGTAAGCAAATGGAAACCGATAACAGCCATGACACTCGGCTTCAGCATTGCCAGTCTTTCGTGGATTATTATTGGTGTATGGGCAACGGTGCCGGCCGCGATAATCGGTATATTCTTTTTTGCCTTGGGTGAGGCAATTCAGGCGCCCCGATTTTATGAGTACGTTGGCTCGCTGGCGCCAAGGCATCAGGTGGGTACATTCATGGGTTTTGCTTTTCTGCCGGTAGCTATCGGTTCGTTTACAGCTGGTATAATAGCCGACTGGCTGCGCGGTTCTTACCTGAGTACGAATCCTTCTATGATGTGGTACACATTGGCCGGAATAGGTATTCTATCAACCTTGTTAATGCTCATCTATAATAAGTTTTTAACACCCAACCAACCTCAATCCTAACCTATGGAGCAAACCAAAGCATTTAAACCCTACATTTCACCTGAACAAAACATACCCGAATTCACTTTAAAATCGGTGATTTTTGGTGCATTGTTCGGTATCATCTTCGGATCATCTACCGTGTATCTTGCTTTGAAAGCAGGGCTTACGGTTTCGGCATCCATTCCAATAGCTGTAATAGCGATAACGCTTGGCAGGAAATTTCTTAAAACAACTATTTTAGAAAACAACATTATTCAGACAACCGGCTCAGCAGGCGAATCCATAGCAGCCGGGGTTGTGTTTACGTTACCCGGCTTTTTGTTTTTATCGCCCGGGCCCGATGGCGTAAGTGTTGGCGAATCGTACTTTAATTATTTAACCATCCTTATTCTGGCTGCCTTTGGCGGTATGCTCGGTACGCTGATGATGATCCCTCTAAGACGCTCGTTGATAGTTAAAGAGCACGGAACATTGCCTTATCCGGAAGGCACCGCCTGTGGGTCTGTACTACAAGCTGGTGAAAAGGGAGGTGTGTTTGCACAGACTGCATTTATCGGGATGGGCGTGGCTTTGGTGTATGCCATGCTTCAAAA
This sequence comes from Flammeovirgaceae bacterium, assembly GCA_015180985.1. Classification (NCBI taxonomy): domain Bacteria; kingdom Pseudomonadati; phylum Bacteroidota; class Cytophagia; order Cytophagales; family Flammeovirgaceae; species Flammeovirgaceae bacterium. The sequence continues at coordinate 2,679,670 of CP054185.1, read as the reverse complement.
GGTTTTTCATGTTATTGCCGAAACGCCCTCGTATGTCACAAGCCAGCTAAATAAATTCTGGCCATCAGCTGCCACAAGGGGTGAAATAACACCAGAGTATCTGGGTGTGGGTTATATTATCGGCCCAAAAATTTCAGGTGTTTTGGTTGCGGGTTCAGTATTAGCCTGGTGGGGTTTAAATCCATTGCTGGCCACCCTTGTTCCGGCTGATACCATTGCGCTGCAGTTGGTTAAACTGGGTTATCTGGCCGATATTACCAAACCGGGCGGACCCGGTGGCTGGGATCCTGCTGCTCACACCTTTGCCAGCTATGCCGATGCCATTTACCGCGCCTACATCCGGCAAATTGGTGCAGGAGCCGTAGCAGCGGGAGGATTTATTACACTGATGAAGACCATGCCTACAATTGTAAGCTCGTTTAAAGAAAGCATTGCTTCGCTGAAAGAAAAAGGCTCAGCCGGTGTACTTCGTACGGAAAGGGACTTGTCATTTAAGGTGGTGATCTTCGGCAGCATTATCCTGATAGCCGTATTAACTATTATGCCAAACATTCCGGGCGAAGGTTTACTTCAAAAACTCCTGATAGGCATTCTGATTATCATCTTCGGATTCTTTTTTGTAACGGTAGCCAGCCGCATTGTAGGATTGGTAGGTTCCAGTAACAGCCCGATTTCAGGCATGACGATCGCAACGCTGATGGGAACCTGCCTGATTTTTACTGCCGTTGGGTGGAGTGGAAACCTTTACGAACCTTTGGCCCTGGTTGTTGGCGGCATGATTTGTATTGCTGCCGCTAATGCCGGGGCAACTTCGCAGGATTTGAAAACAGGATTCATTGTCGGGGCAACTCCGCGGTATCAGCAACTTGCTCTTTTTATCGGTGCGATAGTGTCATCCATCGCAATTGGCATTGTTGTAAAAGTATTGGATACGCCCACAGCCGATATGGTAGCGCAAGGATACACGCATGCCATCGGATCCGATAAGTTTTCGGCACCCCAGGCCACACTTATGGCTACCTTGGCCCGTGGTATACTATCATTTAATCTCGACTGGCAGTTTGTGATGGTAGGTGTTTTTATCGCTGTAATGATTGAGTTATGCGGAGTTAAGGCGCTTGCCTTTGCTATTGGTTTGTACCTCCCACTGTCAACAACGCTTCCAATTTTTATTGGTGGAGCCATTAAAGGCGTAACCGACTGGCAGTTAGAGAAAAAGCATGCTGTTAAAGCTGATGATGAACTTGGCCGGGGTAGTTTGTTTGCAACAGGATTGATTGCCGGTGGCGCACTGGCCGGAGTAATTGTAGCCCTGCTTTCGGTTGATGACGGCATATTCAATGCCCTGCAGCTTCTTAGTGCCGAACATGGCCTTATCTCCTTATTGGGTCAAGGTGGTTATAATTTGCTGGGAGTTTTATTCTTTACTGCTATGGCCTTTGGGCTTTATAAAATCGGAATGAAAAAGGATTGAATAGCCGCTGAAGTGTATAATAAAAAAGCCCGAATCAAACGGGCTTTTTTATTACGTGAAATCGTTTCTGTTTAATGCGATACATCAATAATTTCCTTCAACGTAGTCAATGCATCTGTTTCTGATTCATCAATTTTACCATCGGCATTGATTATATCGTACAGGTCGGTATAGATATGGTATTTAACCGGAAATTTAACTTCTGAGAAGTGCTTAAATGTATCGCGGAATAGGGTGCGTAATTGGTTCTTATCGAAATCTATGTAAAGGGTCATGGCCTCTTTTAGCTTCTTGTCGTAATCCGACTCGTTGGGGTACAGTTTTTTCATCTTTTCCTTAACCACTTTTACTTCGGTTTCATGAAATTCGCCATCAGCGTGTGCCATGTGCACGTACAGAAACAATACAAAGTCTGCAAAAGTCTTATGGATAACCATGGGTTGTTTGTTTGTGGCTGTTAAGTTACGCAGCAAATCAAATCTGTCAAAATACAAAAGCCCCACCAACAGGTGAGGCTTTTTGTGTAAAGCAAATGCTGAGATATTACATCATGCCGCCCATTCCTCCGCCACCGGGCATGGCAGGGGCTTCTTTTTCTTCCGGTATTTCTGAAACCACGGCTTCGGTTGTCAGCAGTAAGCCAGCAATAGAAGCAGCGTTTTCAAGGGCCAGGCGGGCCACCTTGGTCGGATCAATAATTCCGGCCTGGAAGAAATCTTCAAACTTGTTCTCGCGGGCGTTGAAACCGAAGTCCTTCTTGCCATCGCGCACCTTATTCACAATTACTGAGCCTTCCTGACCGGCATTTTCAGCAATAATGCGCAGCGGAGCTTCCAGTGCAAGACGAACGATGTTTACACCGGTTTCCTGGTCATCGTTGTCGGTGTCCACATCTTTCAGGGCATCAATAGCACGCAGGTACGCTACACCACCGCCCGGAATGATACCTTCCTGTACGGCTGCGCGGGTTGCATGCAAGGCATCGTCAACGCGATCCTTCTTTTCTTTCATCTCTACTTCTGTTGCAGCACCTACGTACAGGATAGCTACACCACCTGAGAGTTTGGCGAGACGCTCCTGCAGTTTTTCCTTGTCGTAATCCGAAGTAGTGGTTTCAATCTGAGCTTTAATCTGGTTAATGCGGCCCTGGATTTCCGACTTTTTACCGGCACCGTTTACGATGGTGGTATTGTCTTTATCAATGTTTACTTTTTCAGCGCGGCCCAGGTAGTCGAGGGTGGCGTTTTCAAGTTTGTATCCGCGTTCTTCGCTGATTACCTGACCACCGGTAAGGATGGCAATGTCTTCAAGCATCGCTTTCCTGCGATCGCCAAAGCCGGGGGCTTTAACGGCAGCCACGCGCAACGCGCCACGGATTTTGTTCACCACCAGTGTAGCAAGGGCTTCGCCTTCAACTTCTTCGGCAATAATCACCAGCGGTTTACCGGTTTGGGCAGTAGCTTCCAGGATGGGGAGCAGTTCCTTCATGCTGCTGATCTTCTTATCGTAAATCAGGATGTAGGGATTGTCAAGCTCGGCCTCCATTTTTTCGGTGTTGGTAACGAAGTAAGGCGAGAGGTAGCCGCGATCGAACTGCATACCTTCCACAGTTTTTACTTCGGTTTCGGTACCTTTTGCTTCCTCAACGGTAATTACACCGTCTTTACCAACTTTATCCATCGCATCGGCAATCATTTTACCGATGGTCTCATCGTTGTTAGATGAGATGGAAGCTACCTGCTGGATTTCGTTCGAGTCTTTGATTTTTTTGGATTGCTTCTTCAGATTTTCAACAACCACAGTCACAGCTTTATCAATACCGCGCTTCAGGTCCATCGGGTTGGCGCCTGCGGCCACATTTTTAATACCGTGGTTAAAAATAGCTTGCGCCAGCACGGTTGCGGTAGTGGTACCGTCACCGGCAGCATCAGCAGTTTTCGAGGCCACTTCTTTAACCAGTTGAGCACCCATGTTTTCGATGGGGTCTTTCAGTTCGATTTCCTTTGCAACGGAAACACCGTCCTTGGTTACGGTAGGGGCTCCAAACTTCTTATCAAGGATAACGTTACGGCCTTTCGGGCCCAGGGTTACCTTTACGGCATCAGCCAGTTTATCAACGCCCTTCTTCAGTCTGTCGCGGGCTGAGGTATCAAAGGTTATTTCTTTCGCCATAGTTTTTAGTTTTTTTTGAGTTTATGATTTAGATAATTCCGAAAATGTCTGAGTTCCTCATGATCAGGTACTCTTTACCGTCAATGGTGATTTCGGTGCCGGCATACTTACCATAGAGCACATGGTCGCCTACCTTAACGGTTACGGGCTTGTCTTTCAGACCTTCACCTACGGCAATGATTTTACCTTTCTGGGGTTTCTCTTTTGCCGTATCAGGAATAATGATTCCGGATGCGGTTTTTTCCTCCGCAGCAGCAGGTTCTACCAGAACCCTGTCCTCGTTTGGTTTAAAGTTGATTTTTGCCATATACAGTTAATTGATTTTTAGGTTAAACAAGTTTGACATGTGCCCAGATTAACACCTATTGTGCCAGCCTGCTTTACCGGCAAAAATGAATTAAAACCACAGCAAAATGGCAGTTTTTTGGGGCTTTCAGCCCTTTCATTCTGCCAACCTCCGGTGGCTAAACTGGCAGGATGGCAGATTTGATAGGGCATCGTTTTGGCCCGGTGGTTGTATTAACCGTGCTTGAACAGCGTTTTATCAATTAGTAACTTTTACAAAATTTGGTTAAAAAAAATGAACCGGTTATCAAAAGATTGGCTTACGCAGGGACTGATTGATTTTGAGTACAAGCGGTACATCTTGCTGGCTTACCTGAAAACGGTAAAGGAGTCGTTTGGGCGGGTGGCGTTGTATCCGTTTTTAAGCGATTTGGTTTTTCACTATCAAAATCTGCAGGCTGTAAAGGAAAACAGGGCGCTTATACGAGAATCGTTTCCGAAAGAATTGTCGTTGGAAGAGTTTAAGAAACTTGAACTGACTTACCGGGAAATGATTGAGGACGATTCTGTAATGAATGAACTTACTTCTATTATCGAATGGGCGCTTCCCCGGTTTAAAAATTCGTTGCAGGAAGGTTCGGTAATTTACGAATACGTTGAATCGCAATGTGAGATATCGCCTATTGGTGTTACTCCGCTTTACGCCCGCGAAGGCTATTTGTTTGTTACGGTTCCCCCGGAAAAAGAAACCAGTGTTTATCGCTACCAGCTTAGTATTTACGAAGAGCAATATGAGCAGTTGCGCAGCCTGAATACCGAGTTTATCGAAACTATTCCGAAAAGCCCGGTTGTTCCGTATGAAAGTATAAAAATCAACCTGGTTAAACGATTCAGAGAGATGCCTAATCCGGCAACCTATCTAATTTTATCGCGTGTAAAATTTCCGTTTACAGAAACCCTGATGCCGGTTGCGAAGCGGTTATTTGTAAAACACATTTCAAAGATTGAATAACCGATAATCTGCAAACTTACCTGAATATGTTATTCGCATGACGGTTGAAGTGATTGGGCTCCGGGGCCGCATGGCCCTGTTGTTCAGCCAACGCTGCACCCAGTCCACACATGCCACTGCCAGACCAAAAATTGGCCAGGGCGTTGTCTCAACGTACTGAAAAAGATGAATGAACCATTAGGTATGATTCCGGACTATCGTATTGAATAATTGGTTTACTATTCTAACAACAAAAAACCCGCCTGGTGGCGGGCTGATAGTCGTAAGTATCCGGCTTGCAGTAACTGTCAGTTGGTACCGGCTGAATCTGTTACCGGAATTTCAGTAGAGGGTGGTGCGGCCTGTTCACCGGCCTTATCCAGAATGTCGCTGCCCTTGCTTCCTGATGAAGGGGTAATAAAATTGGTTGAAAGCGAAAGCACCATGATGGCAATGGCAAAGCCCCAGGTTAGCTTTTCAAGTAAATCACCGGTCTTTTTAACTCCTATAATGTTGGTTGCACCGGAGCCACCAAATTGGCTCGTCAGCCCACCGCCTTTGGCATTTTGAGCAAGTATTACCAGAACAAGCAGTACACAGGAAAACAGGATTAAACCGATAATAAAGGTGAGCATATTATTTTTTTAGTTCATCAATTCGGGCTGCAAAGTAAGTCTTTTTTTGTGGAAACTTCCAAATGAGCTTCTTTAACACTTCAATGGCTTTATCTTTCTTCCCTTGTTTCAGCAGGATTTCAACCAGGGTCTCTGAAACGATGTGATCGCTGAACTCCCCACTGCGAAGGGACTCAGACATGTCAGGTTGGTCTTCGGTGGTACCGGTTGCCGGAGAAATAACGGGTTTGGTTTTAATAAACTGATTAATGATTTCAATTTGCTCTTTGGTCTTTTCATTCTCCGGTTTAATCTTTTTACGCGAGGTTTTTATCGCTTCAATCAGCGGGTCAGTTAGTTGTGTTTTGCCAGCCGTCTTTTTTGTTATTGGCTTATCTGCATCAGATTCGATTGTCTTTTCTGCGGCAGATAAACCTTTTGCCAGTTCTACAATGCGTTGCCTTTTGGATTTTAGTAATTCTCTCTTGCCTTTTTCAGATTTTCTTTCTCTGATTACAAATGGTTTTCCGGTATTGTCAACACCAAAAAGAGCTTCAAATGTTTCTTTTGCATGCTTCAGTTTCTCCAGATCTTCAACTACTTCATCCGCAAAATCAGGTGAGGTGCCGGATTGCTTCACGATAGTATTTTCAGCAACGGGTTGATTATCTGTATCGGCTATTCTGCGGGTCATGATTTCTTTTAAAACTGACCTATCGGTACTGTGGATGGCGGCCTCCTGTAAGAGAACTGCATGTTCCTGAATGCCGTGATCACTGCATGCCCGTGCAGCTAATCCCTGAAGCACCTGGCTGAATGGATACTGATTGCGCAAGGTCAAGAGTTGACGAGCCTCATCTTGAGTGGAGGACGGAAAACGCTGGATTAGTGAGATTAAATCGACTTTATTCACGCGTAAGGTTGAGGTAGGTAAAAATAATTGTTTTTTACCAATTGGCAACCGATGCGTTGAAGATGTCAAGTGCAAGTTGATCAAAAATCTGACGGGTCAGGTTTTCTTCGATGTCGGCAAAATTCAAATCATTGCTGAAATCGCGGTAAAACGAAAATGATCTATCCTTAAAACTCATGGATTCATCCAGTGAATTGATGTACGTAACTTTTACGGTTATTGTAAACCGGGTAGAAGCTGCCAGGTCGCCCCGACTCGGATCGCCACTGGCAACAGGCGCAATTTGGGTTAGCGAATAACCGGTGATAATGCCCTCCATCTGTAATTGTCCGTTTTCAGGTACCACATTCAGATTGGTGTTTTGGATCATGTAGTCTTTTAACCGGTTGGTGAATACCTGCCCGATATTGGCCGGTGCCAGTTCGGTGTTGTTGTAAAACTCCTGTATCGAAATATTTTTTGCATTGGTGGTTGTGCCCTGAAAGGAGTAAACTCCGCAGGACGAAATCTGAATTGTCATCAAGATTGCGTAACAGCTAAGCAGACCGGACAACATTATTTTTATTCTATTCCTCCAGGTCATATTGTTTTATTTTCCGGTAGAGGGTACGTTCCGAAATACCTAAATCCCGCGCTGCATATTTTCTTTTATTGTTGTTTTTGCGAAGGGCTTTTATAATAAGTTCTTTTTCTTTTTGTTCAATTGAAAGTGAATTGTCTTCCGCTTCATGACTGATATCCTGCACTTCTACATCGGCTTCCGGGTGAAGGTCTTTCTTAGTGGGGTTCAGGTTCAGTACAATGTGCTCCTCCGGTTGTTTGGTTTCAGTAAAGTGGATGCCCTCAAATAGTCCGGGGTTTTCTTTAACCAGCTGGGCTGCGTTGCCCTGGCGGGTAACCAGATCAAGAACAATTCGCTTTAAATCAACCACATCTTTCTTCATATCGAACAACACCTTGTAGAGGATGTCTCGTTCGGATATGGCTTCGGCCGGAGCAGAACCGTTACGATAAAGAGCAGGCAGGGTATTTTCATGAGGCAGGTAATGCGCCAGTTTTTCGGCTGTAACCTCCTTATCATCGGTTGACAGAACGGAGATTTGTTCAACCAGGTTTTTTAACTGGCGGATATTGCCCGGGAACCGATACTTCAGCAGCGCTTCCTTGGCATCTTCGGTTAGTACAATCGGTTTTACTTTATACTTTTCGGCAAAATCGGTAGCAAACTTGCGGAATAAAAGTTCAACATCCTTACCGCGTTCGCGCAAGGGCGGAACATAAATTGGTACGCTGCTAAGCCGGTAGTATAAATCCTCCCTGAATTTTCCTTCCTCCACATTGCGCATCAGGTTTACGTTGGTGGCGGCTACAACCCGTACATCTGTTTTCTGCACTTTAGACGAACCGACTTTGATGAATTCTCCATTCTCCAGCACCCGCAGTAATCGGGCTTGGGTTCCTAATGGCATTTCGCCAATTTCATCCAGAAAGATGGTACCCCCGTTGGTTACTTCAAAGTATCCTTTACGGGCTTCATGAGCCCCGGTAAACGATCCTTTCTCATGGCCGAACAACTCGGAGTCAATGGTTCCTTCCGGTATAGAGCCGCAATTAATGGCAATAAACTGGCCGTGTTTGCGCGGGCTCAGGTGATGAATAATTTTGGAGAAGATCTCTTTGCCAACGCCACTCTCACCGGTAATCAGTACCGACATATCCGTGGGGGCTACCTGCATGGCTACCCGAACGGCATGGTTCAGCATAGGCGAATTGCCGATTATTCCGAACCGTTGTTTAATGCTTTGAATTTCTGCTTCCTGCGTAGCCATCTAACTTCAGCTTACAACTTTACCGAATAATGTGGCAGCAGTACACTGGTGTACACCTACATGAACATACTGGCCTTTTTTAAAGTTTTCTCTCGGGAAAACAATTACTTTGTTAGCCGAGTTTCTTCCTTGCAGGTAGTCGGCTGATCGTTTCGATTCACCTTCAATCAATACCTTATGCACTTTCCCAATTGCCTGCCGGTTTCGCAACAGCGAATGCTGATTCTGTTTACTTATAATTTCATTTAACCTCCGCTTTTTTACCTCAATGGGTACGTCATCTGCCAGTTTGCGTGCTGCAAGCGTGCCCGGGCGTTCGGAATAATGAAACATATACGCAAAATCGAATACCACCTCCTCCATCAGGTTAAGTGTATCCTGATGGTCGGCTTCTGTTTCTGTACAAAAGCCTGTTATCATATCCGATGAAATGCCGCATTCTTCACCCAGTATTTCTCGGATGTGGTTGATTTTCTGCAGGTACCATTCGCGGCTATAGCCCCGGTTCATCAGTTCAAGGATGCGTGAGTTACCACTCTGAACCGGCAAATGGATGTATTTACAGATATTCTCATACCGGGCCATGGTATGCAACACCTCATCGGTAATGTCTTTGGGGTGCGATGTTGAGAACCGGACCCGCAGGTCGGGGTGGATCTGGGCGACCAGTTCCAGTAACTCGGCAAAGTTTATTACCGAATCTATTCCTTTGCGTTCCAACAGGCCCTTGTTATTTTCTTCGGAGCTCCATTTATACGAGTCAACATTTTGGCCCAGCAGGGTAACCTCGCGGTAACCGTTTTCAAATAATGTCCGGGCTTCGTTTATAATGGACTGCGGATCGCGGCTGCGTTCGCGGCCCCGTGTAAATGGTACAACGCAGAATGAACACATGTTATCGCAGCCCCGCATGATGGAGATAAAGGCGGTAACTCCGTTTGAGTTTAACCGTACCGGTGCAATGTCGGCATAGGTTTCTTCTTTTGATAAAAACGTGTTCACGGCCCGTGCGCCTTCATCCACCTGGCTGATGAGCCTTGGCAGATCGCGGTAAGCATCCGGACCGGCAACCAGGTCAACAATTTTTTCTTCTTCCAGCAAGTTGGTTTTTAAACGCTCGGCCATACAGCCGAGCACGCCCACCAGTAATTCAGGCTTTTTATTTTTAAGCGCATTAATCTGTGTCAGCCGGTTGCGTACGGTTTGTTCCGCTTTTTCCCGAATCGAACAAGTATTCAGAAAGACCACATCGGCCTGGTCCGGTTCTGAAGTGGTATCAAATCCTTCGTTGCGCAAGATGGAGGCTACGATTTCACTATCAGAAAAATTCATCTGGCAGCCGTAGCTTTCGATATACAGCTTCCGACCTTTGCCGGTGCCCGAACCAGGCAGGACTTTTACCTGATCAGCTACCTCGCCCTCAACAAAACTTATATCCTCAATTAATTGCCTCATTTTCTGGAAATCAGGCTGCAAAAGTAATAATTTTATCGGTAAATATGACAAGTTGTCAGTAAAGTAGCATGGCTATTATAAAATCAGTACGAGGTTTTACCCCAAGATTCGGTGCGAATTGCTTTTTGGCCGATGGTGCGGTAATCGTGGGTGAGGTGGTAATGGGCGATAACTGCACGGTGTGGTTTAATGCCGTGGTGCGGGGCGATGTACATTCCATAACAATTGGTAACAACACCAACATCCAGGATGGAGCAGTGCTTCATTGTACCTATCAACGCGCTAAGCTGGTGATTGGAAATAATGTTTCGATTGCGCACAATGCCGTGGTGCATGGCTGCACAGTTGAAGATAATGTACTGATTGGCATGGGTGCCATTATTATGGATGATGCCCTTATCGGCACCAATTCGGTTATTGCAGCGGGTGCGGTAGTGTTGCCGGGCACACGGGTTGAGCCCGGCAGTGTGTATGCCGGGGTTCCGGCAAAACGGGTTAAAGATATTTCGGAGGATATGCTTGAAGCCATCAGGCGTACAGCCCGTAACTACCCGATGTATGCCGAGTGGTTCAGGTAGCATTAGTTTGCCCACGCTGGGGTTCTCATTATATTTGCCGGCTAATTAAAAATTCATGAAAAACATTTCGCTTGTGCTCAACATCGTGCTGCTGGTGGCAGTTGGTGTTTTGTATTTTCTTTTCTTTTCAGGCCGTATAGATTCCGATCAGCCATCCTCTTCAGGTGAGGGACCCGGTTCGCTTTCGGTGGCTTATATCAATTCCGATTCGGTGCTTAAGCATTACGATTACATCAAAGCTTCGGCTGAGATTCTTGAAGCAAAGAAGAAAAAAGTAGAACAAGATTATCGAAACCGTGCTGAAAGTCTGCAAGGTGAAATCACAGCCTACCAGCGTAACATGAACAACATGACCATTGGCCAGGTGCGTACCTTGGAAGAAGATCTGGCACGAAAACAACAAAACCTACAGTTGTTTGAACAACGCATAACCCAGGAGTTGGTGAACGATCAGGCTAAACTGAACGAAGAACTGTATAAACGTGTAACAGCTTTTTTAAAGAAATACGGAGAAGAAAAAGGTCTTCAAATGGTTTTTAAATTGGATCCGGGTAGCGATATCTTGTACGGACAAGGTGCATTGGATATTACCAATGAAGTTATTACCGGCCTTAACCAGGAATACCTCGCTGAGAAAGAGGCCGCCAAGAAAAATTAAACCGAACCCCTTGGGATAGGAGGGCCTGACGAGCATCGTCAGGCCCTATTTTTTTATATTTGCTCATAAGGAAACATGAATATTCTAAATCGGTCTTTGCGGATTACAAGCCAGGAGCAACGCCAGGTTGTGTACATGCTGGCTACCGGATTTTTTATGGGTGTGTTTATTGCCACCTACCAGGTAACGGCCGATTCGCTTTTCCTGAACCGGATGGGTGCTTACCTGGATCGGGCCTTTCTGGCTGCCGGTGTGCTTGGAATTGTTTCAACTGCAACGTTTTCTTTTTTACAGAATTATATCCGATTCTCGGTGCTTTCATTGATTGTAATCGGGATTATTTTCAGTTTTACCCTTTCCGTATATCTATTGCTGAACTTCGGAAATCCCGATTGGCAGCGTAATGTAATTTTTGCAATGTACTGTGCCTCGGGCCCAATGGTAGCATTGCTAATGCTGAGTTACTGGGGCACCTTTGGCCGTTTGTTTAATTTCAGGCAATCCAAAAACATCATCGGATGGATAGACACCGGCCAGCTTATTGCTGCTATTGTGGCTTCTTTCCTCATTCCGTTTACAGCATTTCTTGTTCCGGAAACCAGCGATTACCTGGTGGTTTGTAGTGTTAGCATTTTACTGATGGGTGTTTTGCTGGCGGTTATTGCAGCTAAGTTTTCTTTATCAAAAAACGATCCAGGGGAGTTTGATGCTGAGGTAAGGCGTGAAACCAGTGTGCGCAGAATGTTTTCAGACCGGTATATACTGGTCATGTCGGTGGTGCTGATGGTTTCGATGATGGCCTTTGTGTTTAACCAGTACTCCTTTCAGCAAATGGTAAAGGAGCAATACCCTGACCAGCGCGCCCTTACCGACTTTATGGCCTTTTTTACAGCTGCTGTTTATGGTCTAAGTCTAATCATGCAAACATTTGTTAATCAGCGAATTATTGGTAACTACGGTTTGCGTACTTCGCTTTACATTTTACCGATTGTACTTGCCGTATTTTCAATAGGCTCACTGATAACCGGAGCCGCATTTGGGTTTCACAAGGAAACCTCACCGGCCGGGTTTGTCTATTTCTTTTTGTTTATGGCCATGAGTCGCCTGTTTAACTGGACTTTACGCGAATCACTCGAAACCCCGGTGCTTAAGTTGTTTTTTATACCACTTGACAACCGGGTGCGCTTTAGTCTTCAGGCAAAGGTGGAAGGGCTTGTAAATGAAAGTTCACGGTTTATTACCGGTCTTGTCATTTTCGGATTAAGCCTGATACCGTGGTTCGATGTTATCCACGTATCCGCTATGCTTACTTTACTGGCTGGTTTGTACTTTCTTGTCATTAACAAACTCTATACAGGGTATAAACATAAAATCAGGGTTAAACTTGAAAGTCCGGATTTGCAACAGGATAAACTCGAAGTTGGATTTGCGCAAATAACCAAACGCCTGGAAGGTTTACTGACTTCATCCGATAACAAAAAGGCGGTGTTCTCTTATAAGTTACTTGAGAAAATCAACGCCAGTCAAACCCCGGTTTGGGTAAATAACCTTATTCGGAACGAAGATGAAGCCGTTAAACATTACGCGCAGGAGCGGATGAATGAAATGAAGGGCCTGTCCGTATCCGATCAATATGTTATTCGCCTTGATCCGGAAAAAACAAACCCTTCCGAAAGAAACCTGCTCAGTATAACTGATCTGCAGATGATTCTCGATAACGAAGGCGATATTACAAAAGCCCGTATTCAGCGCCTGGCCCGGTCAGCCAATGCCAATGACAGGCAGTATGCTGCAGAATTATTGCTGCATACCTCCTCGGATGATTCTATCTCGTTCCTGATTGAACTTCTGAATGACCCGGAAACCAAGGTGAGGAATACCGCTATTAAGTCATCCATAAAAAAGCACAATGCCGAAGTGATTAATGCAGTTATTGATAATATGGCCAACCCTATTTTCAGTAATCAGGCGATGAATGCACTGGTGCTTATGGGTACAAAAACACTTCCGGCTTTGGAAACAGCTTTTTATAAAAGCGGACAGAGCACACACCTGATGCAACGCATCATCCAGGCGATGGGCCGTATTGGCGGCCAACGGGCTAAGGATTTACTATGGAATAAAATCGATTACCCCAATAAGGTTATTGTATCACAGGTGCTGCTATCGTTAGGCGAATGTGGATTTAAAGCCGGCATCTCGCAGGTTACCCGCATTAAGTATGCCATCGAAAATGATATTGCGGATTTACGGTGGAATCTGAGTGCTATACAGGAACTTGGGTCAAGTGAGTATAATAAGCACATAATCAATTCATTAAAATGGGAGATTCAAAATGATATTGAGCACATATATATGCTGTTGGCGATGCTCTATGACACCCGCTCAATTCAACTGGTGAAGGAAAATATTGAAAGTGGAACCACCGAAGGAATAACCTATGCAGTGGAATTGCTCGATGTATTTTTGTCTGAGCAACTCAAGCAGCGTATCATCCCGGTACTCGATGAAATTTCGGATGAAGAGCGTATTAAACGACTTGACATTTTTTATCCGCGGGTAAAGTTAGATGCACGTTTGGTATTGAAATTCATTATTAACCGCGACTTCACCCAGTCGAACCGGTGGACCAAGGCATGTGTGTTGTTTCAAATCGGTAATCAGCGCATCGAAGCGTTTAAGCTTGACCTGATTGCACAGTTGTTTAACCCGGATCAGCTAATTAGTGAAGTGGCTGCCTTCGCGCTTTGGCAGATTGATGAGCAGGAGTATGAAGAAAACTCCCGCAGGCTGGGTGCTGCCAGAAAAAAGGAACTTGACGAAATTGTACTGACGGACAGGTTGAGCCGGTTCAGTAAAGTTTTGTTTTTCATGAAAGTAAGCGTATTTGAGGATGTTCCCGGAATAACCCTGACTTATCTGGCCGATATTAGCCGGGAAGTTTCACTCAGTAAGGATGAATCGATGACCCTTGATGAAACCGTAAACAATGATTTTTTTGTTGTGGTAAAGGGCGAAGTTGATTTCTACCAAAGGGGTACTCTTTCGGGAATATTTAAAGATGGTGAATTTATAGGGGAGATGTTGGCTATGCCCAACTTTGTAAGTACTAACCTGATCATAGCCAAGACTGACGTAACTTTATTAAAAATCAACAAAGATCAGTTTTACGAGTTGCTGTCAGATAACGTAAAATTGGCCGACCGGGTAATTGAATTTGTATAAAAATTTGCGATTTCTGGCCAAATTCGCTTATTTAGAGTCTATTTTTTAAACTAAGTAGCTGGATTTCTATTTTTTAAACTAATAATTGAAGTGTGGGCTTAACTTTTCGGCTTCAAAACATTAAATTTCAGGTTCTTCGTGGCATCGTATGCTGAGTAAGCCGCTACATACCGAACCTGAACAGGAATTGCCTGAAATTCATACCGAAATTCAGCCCCATGCTGTTAATCCGTTTCCCGGGTTGCGGCCCTTTACCGTTGATGAATGTCATCTGTATTTTGGTCGGGAAGGCCAGGTTGACGAAATCTTAACAAAACTTGCTACCCATCGCTTTGTTTGCGTAATGGGTTATTCCGGAAGCGGAAAATCATCATTAATGTCATGCGGACTTGTACCCGTGCTCTACGGAGGTTTTGTTTCGCACTCCAGTCCGCATTGGCATGTTATAATCACGCGTCCCGGCACGTCACCAATCGAAAACCTGGCCGAATCAGTAGTTCAATACATGGTTCAGCACAAGCGGATTCAACAGGAGGATATACCCATATACCGGTCTATTATTCTTTCTGTGTTACGCAGCGGACCCCACGGGCTTTCTGAAGTTTCAAGGTTTTTGCAAACCTTCCGACAGGACAATATATTCTTCATGCTTGATCAGTTTGAAGAATTGTTCCGCTACCGCGATTCAAACGAATATGGCGAAGCAGAAAATGATGCACAAGCATATGTAAACCTTATCCTGCACGCTATTCAGCAAACCGATACGCCAATCTTTGTAGCGGTTACCATGCGGTCTGATTTTATTTCAAAGTGTGCGGCATTTCCGGGCCTTACTCAGGTTATTAATAACAGCAACTACCTGGTGCCGCAGATGACGCGCGAGCAAAAGAAACTTGCTATCGAGGGACCTGTTGCCGTGGCCGGTGGTAAAATTTCCCAACGCCTTGTAAAAAGGCTACTGAACGATATGGGCAAAAACCAGGATCAGTTGCCCATATTACAACATGCATTGATGCGCACCTGGGATTACTGGGTGAATAATCGGGAGCCTGGGGAGCCGATGGATATCCGGCATTACAATACCATCGGTCGGATTGAACAGGCCCTTTCACAACACGCCAATGAGGTGCTGGAAGAACTATCGCCCCGGGAGAAGGAAATTGCTGAAATTCTTTTTAAAAGCATTACCGAAAAAAGCAGCGAAAGCCGGGGTATGCGCAGACCGGCAAAACTCGGCCTTATTGCTCGCCTGGCCGATGCCGATGAGGAAGAAATGATTGCCGTGGTCGAGCATTTCCGCAAACCCGGCCGGTCGTTTTTAATGCCATCACATCATGTTCCGCTTAACAGCGAATCGGTAATTGAACTCTCTCACGAAAGCTTAATGCGCATCTGGATTCGCCTTACCTCCTGGGTTCAAGAAGAATTTGAGTCAGCCCAGATGTATAAGCGGCTGTCAGATGCTGCGGCCATGTACCAGATTGGTCGCACGGGTTTGTGGAGACCACCCGATTTGCAACTGGCCTTGAACTGGCAGAAAAAACAACGGCCAACCCGCGAATGGGCCCAACGGTATGATGAAGCATTTGAGCGGGCTATCGTATTTCTCGATACCAGCCGTATTACATACGAAGCAGAATTAAAAAATCAGGAACTGCAGCAAAAACGAATGCTGCGAAGGGCCAGGGTTACTGCAGTGGTCCTTGGTATAGCGGCCGTAATCGCCTTGTTGTTTCTGGTGTTTGCTTACATTCAGAAAGTTGAAGCCGACAATCAGACCAGGCTTGCTGAAAAGCGCGAACGGGAAGCAGCGGACCAACGTGCGCTGGCTGAACAAAAACGAATTGAAGCCGAAGCGGCAACCGAATTGGCCAACCGCAGAAAGGATGAATTAGAACAGGCACTGATTAACGTTGAAAAGGCGTTGGCTGAAGCCAACCGGCAGCGCAACCTGGCTATTGCCGCATTGAAAAAGGCCGAGGAACAGGAAGCGCTGGCTATTGCAGCGGGTGAGAAGGAACGAGAGCAACGAATAATTGCAGAAACCGAAACCATACGGGCTAATGCTCAGTTCGAACGCGCCAATGGGCTTTATATGCTTGCCGTTGCTCAAAAGTTAGCCGGTATATCCTATCAGGAAGATGATGATCGGGATTTGGCTGGGGCCCAGATTATGCAGGCTTATCATTTTAATACCCGTTACGGAGGTAAACGGTACGATCCGTACATCTACAATGGATTATATCATGCACTTAAACTGTTTAGCGGCTCAACATTCAATGCCGTTAAAGTGCCCGGCCCGCCCCGCAACCGAATCAATTCGATAGCCGTATCCTCACGTTCGGCAACCTTTTATGCGGCCGGGGCCGATGGACGAATTTTTACCGGTAATTACGAAAAGCAAACAAGCGCACCCACAGGCTTTGAAAATCCGTATCCTAACCGTGTAATTGCACTAAGTTCGGATGAACGATATCTGGCTAATGGAACAGACTCTGCATCCATACAGGTTTTTGATCTTCAGGGTAATTCGCAAAAGCCACTGGTAGTTAAGGGGCTTACAGGAGTAACCAATGCATTAGCATTTTTACCTGATAACAGCGGTCTTCTGGTAGCTAAATCCGACCGAACAATTTCTGTGGTCGACCATCGAACGGGCAGGTCAAGAACAATTTGCAGCCTGCCTTATGAGATTAAGACATTAGCGGTTAGCCCGGATGGCCGCACAGTAGCCGGTGCAGCTTGGTCCGGACAACTGGTATTGATCGATCTGCAATCCGGCAAAGCCGAAATGCTAAAGGAATATTCAGGTGCTCAGGTTTTGTCCATTCAATTTAGTCCGGATGGCCAAAAGCTCGCTTATGGTACTTTCGAAATCAATGATAAGCGTGGACTGGTAAAATTGTATGATTTGAATTTGCGCAAGGAAGAACGTCAGTTTACCGGGCATAAGGCAGGAGTTTATGATGTTGAATTTTCACCTGATGGCAAGTTGCTGGCCAGTGCCGGTGCTGATAAACGACTTCAGATGTGGGTACTGGATAACCCCGAAGACTTACCGATAGTGATGGACAACAACAATGGCTTTGTGTGGGACATAGCCTTTGCCCGTGGCAGCGACTACCTGATAGCCGCCTGTCATGAATCTGAAATACGGATATGGCCAACCGATCCAAAATTCCTGGCCAGCCAGATTTGCCCGAAAATGTCAAGAAACATGACACAGGATGAATGGAAGACCTATGTTGGTAACGATATAGACTATGAAACAACCTGTGTTAACCTGCTTATTAAAGACTATCAATAGAGAAGATGCGCTGCGTTCGAACTTTAGTTGGGGCATCTTTAATCTTGTGGAGCACGATTCTTTCATGGTCTCAGGAAGTGACCTGCGAACAAGTGTTAAATCAGGCAACAGAAGAATTTAACTCCGGCAGGTTTTACGGAGTACCCGGTATGCTGGCCAACTGCATTCGCGATGGGTTTACCCGCGAACAACGGCAGCGGGCCTACCTGCTGCTTACCCAGGTTTACCTGTTGCTGGATGACCCACTGGCTGCAGAAAACAGTTACCTGCAGGTTCTTGATGCCAATCCTGAATTTGCTACTGACCCCGCTGTTGATCCTATTGATGTGGTTTACCTGAGTAAAAAATTTACGGCCTCACCCATTTTTTCGGTGTATGGCCGGATGGGCACTAACGTTTCGATAAACCGTGTTATTCATGAAATTTTGCCTTCCTCCGGCCCGGTACCAATCAGTACTCAATACACCATTAAGCCGGGGATCCAGGTTTTGGGTGGCATTGACTGGAATTATTCAGAGCACCTTGCGCTTTCGGCAGAAATCGGATGGACATTAACTGACTTTAAACGTGAACGATTTAATGTTTTCGAACGCGATCAGCAGATTTTCTTTGAGCGGGCAAATTGGGTTCAGCTACCGGTAATGATAAAATACTCCTTCGACAGGTTTTATAAATCGCAGGTGCGGAAATTTTTACCGCAGGCCTTTGCCGGAGTTTCTTTTAGCTATATGTTTTCTTCTAAAGGAGAACTTGAAATATTCAACAATAATCAGGGTGATAACGGACTGAATACTATTATAGCATCAAGCCCTAAGATTGATTTTCTCCCGTATCGCAACAGGCTTGCTGCCTCTTTTATCGTTGGTGGCGCTGTTAAATACAAATGGAAACTAGACTATCTGTTCGCGGATTTACGGTACGCTTTCGGGCTCACTAATTTAGTTACCAACACAACCACCTTTGCCGGCAGACCCATGCAGGAGTTCGGTCATGTGGATGACTATTTCAGATTGGATAACCTCTCCGTATCGATTGGTTTTATTAAACCGTTGTATAAACCTCGTAAGCTAAAAAAGGCGAAAACGAAAACCGTGCTTAAATCAGTAAAAAAAATTGATAATGAAGAGTAGGGGTTTGTTATTGAATTTGCTGTTCATATGCATTGGGCTATCGTGTGATACCGGTAACAATGTTGAACCCGTGTTCAAAGAACACTTTATCAAATACTATGGAGAGGACGGTGACCAGGATGGAAGGGATCTGATTGTAAATGCGGATGGCACAATACTTATTTTAGGTTCCACGCAGGTTGCTCCTCAGCAAAGGCGCATTTTTCTTGTAAAGGCAAATTCAGCCGGTGATATTATCTGGCAAAAACGTATGGGTACTGCATTTGAGGATGCCCGCGACATCGAGTTGGTAACTGCGGGTCCCTTTGCCGGAAATTTTGTAATACTTACAAATACCCGTAAGCCTATTGGCGACAGCACCCTGGTAAAGTTGATTATCATTGACCAAACCGGAAATAAGCAAGACAGCGTGGAGTACAATGCCTGGCAAAGCCAGTATGGTTATTCGGTAACCACAACCTCCGATGGCGGCTTTATCGTTACAGGAAACACCTCGCCCGAAGCTTTTAATGACGGCCCCATGGCTGTAACTGACTTGAGCGATCTGTTATCCATCCGCTTTGATGGAAATCTTAACCTTACAACGTGGCCCACCGACTTTGGCGGTGAAGGTGATATCATGGGCATTAAGTATTTCGATATAAGCCCTACCGAACATTACTTTGCCGCTTATACTGATAAACTGCTGTCGGGTGAACTAAATGTAATCTCATTGTATGATTATAATTTCTGGTTTAATAAAGTTAAAGACAATGTTCGAACGGATTTTTTTGAAGGCGGAGCAGCTACTGCTGAACGAATGTCGTGGATTACAAGTTCCCCATCGGGGGCTTACCTTGCCATCGGTACAACTACCAGTACCTCCGGTGATCAGTCCATTTTGCTTACCAAAGTAATTAATGGATTTACATTATCTGAATCGAAAAGTTTTTCGTCCGGCTTTCAGGGAGTACATGCCTGTTCGTACGGAGTAAACCGGTATTTGATTGTGGGCAACCAAATCCGGCCTGGTAATACGCGTAATATCTGGCTGGCTAAAGTAAACCCTGCACTTGATATCGAATTTCAAACTTCTTTTGGAGGCGAATCAACCGATGATCGGGCATCTGCCGTTGCCGAATTACCGAATGGTGATATTTTGGTGTTGGGTACCATGAACCTTATCAACCAGGATAAAATAGCGTTGATAAAACTTAAGCCCGATGGGAGTTTTGAATAGACTTCGAATTGGGAAAAATTTAGTTTTTCAGCCTTAAAAGGTTACTTTTAGGCGTCAGATGCGATTCAGAAACTATAGTTGGCTAACGATTCTCTATGCTCCGATTTTTACGACCGTTTCATTCTCTTTTAACGGTTAAATCCGGCAAACGCCCTAAAATCGGATTGCTTTCGGCAGTCTTTATTATCCTTGTTTTTACCCTAAGTTTTGGTGTAAACGCCCAAACCTGGGTGCCGGCTGGAGGCGGTGATTGGAATACAGCCGCCAACTGGAGCCCGGCCGTTGTACCTGGTGCTGGTGCTAATGTGGTGATTCCGGCTTCTCATACCGGTGGCACGATAACAGGAATTCCAACTATTTCTCTAAACAGCCTTACGGTTTCAGGGTCGGGTAACTGTGTATTCTCCGCCTCAGTTAGTGGCAATCTTATAACGGTTACCGGTTCATTTTCAGTAGCTTCAGGAAAAACGTTTACCATAGGCGCACCGGGTGCACGTATGGAATTTACACTTGCCTCAACCGCAACAGGTGTTATGAACGGCAACGTTGTTCTGGATGCCTTTACGGGTGGCGCTGACAGATTTTTTACCAACAATGGCGACCTGACCATTTCTCCGGGTGCTACATTAAGCGGAGTAGGTGAAAGCAATTTTCTAACAAGTGCCGGCTCAACGCTTAGAATAGGTTCTCCTCAGGGTATTACCCTAACAACGATGACGGGCAGTGTGCAGATGACGGGGTCGGTACCCAACCGGGTGTATAGTACTGGTGCAAATTATGTTTATATCGGTAATGCCAACCAGGCAGTTGGCGATGGCTTACCCGCAACGGTTGCTAACCTGACCATTACTAACTCCGGTGGGGGAGGCAATAATACGGTAACCCTTGCCTCATCTATTGCAATTAGTAATGGATTATTTGTGAGTAATGGTGTCTTCGCGCTTGGTGCCAATAATGTAACAACCGTTTCTTCCGTAGAAATGACGGGAACTACAATTACAGGTACCGGCACAATTACCTTAGCCGGTGATGTAATAACAAATGCCAGTGCAACAACTGCATTAATCAGTGCACCTGTTGCTCTTGGAGGTTCAATTCGCGAGTTTAAAGTGGCGGATGGTCCGGCCAATCCGGATTTATCAATCTCATCCGTCATCAGCGGAACAGGCGGAGTAAGGAAAGGGGGCTCAGGTATTCTTTTCCTTTCAGCTGCTAACACCTTTACGGGCGGTACCTTTATTGAGAGTGGTACTTTGCGTTTGGGGAATACTAATGCGCTCAACTCCGGAGCAGTAACATTTTCCCCTGCAAGCACCGGTATTCTGCAACTCAACGGTAACAGCATTTCGGTATCATCCTTGAATACCGATGTTGTTGTGGGTACACCTGTTATAGAAAACGGGGGCGGTGCAGCAGCTACTCTAACCGTTAACTCAACAGGCTCCAGTGTTTTTGCAGGCACCATTCAAAATGGCGGAGCACAGGCGCTGGCATTAACAAAATCGAATTCAGGTTCGCTGACACTAAGTGGTACAAATACTTATTCTGGTGGCACCAGTCTTACAGGCGGCACGCTAAATATTAATTCTGCCTCAGCTATTGGAACAGGTTCATTTGTAATTAATGCGGGTACCACTATTGATAATACAAGTTCCGGAGCGATTACCCTGACCACCAACAATGCTCAAAATTGGAATGGTGACTTTATTTATACCGGAACACAGAATCTGAATGTCGGCACAGGCGCAGTAACACTTTCCGCAAACAGGCAGGTTACAACCTCCGGGGGCATGCTTACCGTGGGTGGAGTTATTTCCGGTGGCTTCAGGCTAACGAAGGCAGGAGCCGGTACGCTTACGTTAGCTGGTGCCAATACCCATTCAGGCACAACCCTTTCGGCCGGAACGTTGAACATCAATAGTTCAACGGCCTTGGGTTCAACGGCATCAACATTTATTATTAATGGAGGAACGATCGATAACACTACGAGTGGTGCCATTACAACAGGCAACTACCCGCAAAGCTGGGCAGGCGATTTTACGTTTGCCGGAACTCAAAACCTGAATCTTGGAACGGGTGCGGTTACCCTTACCGCAAACCGGCAGGTAACCACCAATGCCGGAAATCTTACTGTCGGAGGAATTATTTCCGGAGCTTTTGCTTTAACGAAAGGCGGTGCGGGTACCTTAACCCTTACCGGGGCTAACGCTTTCAGCGGAGGAACTACACTCAATGCGGGTACGCTGAATATTAACAACGCCAGTGCGCTGGGAACCGCAGCTGGTACCTTTACCATTAACGGAGGTACAATTAATAATACATCGGGTTCGGGCATTACCACACTTAACTACCCGCAAAGCTGGAATGCCGACTTTACCTTTACCGGCACGCAAAACCTCAACCTGGGAACAGGAACCGTTACATTAAGTGCAAACCGTCTGGTTACGGTTAGTGCAAATACATTAGCCGTTGGCGGAATTATGAATGCACCCGCTTTTAATCTTACTAAAGCGGGTGGCGGTACGTTGGCTCTTGGAAGTAACCCGGTTACCCTAAACAGTTTGGCAATAAATGCCGGTACGTTTACATCAACCTCAGGAACACTAACCATTGGCGGAAGTCTTACGAATAGTGGAACCTTTAATAATAATAATGGTACGGTGCTTTATAATGGGGCAAGCCCGCAAACGGTGGCAGGTGTAACTTATTTCAACTTATCGTTTTCAGGTGCGGGACAGAAAAATGCTGTTGGTACGGTTAATGTAACCAATAACCTTGTCAATGCTTCTGTATTTGATGTTGCTGGTTTTACGCTATCGGTAGGTGGAACAATTAATAATACCGTTGGCACAATTCGATTCTCGGGTGTTTCAAATGGATTGGCCATTAGTACGGGTACTATTGAGTACTATGGCTCCGGCCAGTTGGTTGCGGCAGGTACTTATGAAAATCTGACAATTAATCAGTCATCGGGCGAAGCACAACTTGCCGGTGATGTTACCGTGAACGGTGTGCTCACTATTAGCAATGGCAATCTTAACCTGGCGGGCTTTAATCTCACCCTGGGGCCGTCTGCTTCAATTTCTATAGTTGGCCCATCGTCATCCAGAATGATCATTGCCACCGGTGGCAGTGAAGTCAAGAAAATATTTTCAACAACGGGTTCCTTTGCATTTCCAATAGGTGATAACACCGGAGCCCTTGACTACTCGCCTGTAACAGTTAATGTAACCGCAGGCTCTGGTTTCCCTGCTGAGGTGGGCGTTTCAGTTCAGGACATCAAACATCCGAGCAACGCCAGTACCACGCACTTCTTAACCCGTTACTGGAACATTACTACAACCATAAGTGGTGCTGTTGCCACCGTTACGGCTACCTACCCGTCAGTTGATATTAATGGAACAGAAACAAGTATTAAGGCCGCCAGACTAACAGGAAGCTTTAACCCGGTTACCAACCCATGGGTTCGGTTCGGCAACCTGGCCGCCAACACCCTTACGGCTTCCGGTAGTATTGCTGCGGGGCAGGTTTCATCATTTACAGGTATCACAGGAACTGACCCGTCAGTTATAATTACGGGCGGTGGAGTTACTGTTTGTGCCGGAGGTAGCGTCAATTTGCTGGCTACGCCAACCGGGGATGCACCTTTCCTTTATGATTGGGCACCTGCGGCCGGGCTCAGCGCCACTACCATTGCAAATCCGGTAGCATCTCCTGCTGTAACTACTTTATATACGGTAACCGTAACTGATGGCAATGGTATTACAGCCAATGCCAATACAACGATAACTGTTGAGCCTAATCCAACACCAAGCATCAGCGGAGTGAACTCAGTATGTGCGGGACAGACGGGCGTGGTGTACAGCACCACCAACAATGCGGGCAATACGTACCTGTGGGAAGTATCGGGCGGCACGATAGTAGGGCCGGCCACCAACAGCAGCGTAACGATAGACTGGGGTGTAGCGGGTTCAGGCTGGGTACGGGTAACAGAGACGATCACGGCCACCTCATGTTCTACGCTTACTCCGAATTATGCAGTCACGATAAATCCGAATCCCACGCCCGTCATAGGGGGCCCTGCCACAGCGTGTGCGAACCAGGCGGGGTTGGTGTACAGCACGGCTTTGGTAGCGGGCAACACGTATGCGTGGAGTGTAACGGGCGGGAGCATCACGGCCGGGGCGGGCACGAACAGCATCACGGTAACGTGGGGAGCGGCCGGCACGGGTACCGTACAGGTAACGCAGACGGTAACGGCCACGGGTTGTGCCACGACCACTGCGCCATATAACGTAACGATCAATCCCACGCCCACGCCCTCGGTTGCTGGCGTGAACTCAGTATGTGCGGGTCAGACGGGCGTGGTGTACAGCACCACCAACAATGCGGGCAATACGTACCTGTGGGAAGTATCGGGCGGCACGATAGTGGGGCCGGCCACCAACAACAGCGTAACGATAGACTGGGGTGTAGCGGGTCCGGGCTGGGTACGGGTAACAGAAACGATAACGGCCACATCATGCGCCACACTTACTCCGAATTATACAGTCACGATAAATCCGAATCCCACGCCCGTCATAGGGGGCCCTGCCACAGCGTGTGCGAACCAGGCGGGGTTGGTGTACAGCACGGCTTTGGTAGCGGGCAACACGTATGCGTGGAGTGTAACGGGCGGGAGCATCACGGCCGGGGCGGGCACGAACAGCATCACGGTAACGTGGGGAGCGGCCGGCACGGGTACCGTACAGGTAACGCAGACGGTAACGGCCACGGGTTGTGCCACGACCACTGCGCCATATAACGTAACGATCAATCCCACGCCCACGCCCTCGGTTGCTGGCGTGAACTCAGTATGTGCGGGTCAGACGGGCGTGGTGTACAGCACCACCAACAATGCGGGCAATACGTACCTGTGGGAAGTATCGGGCGGCACGATAGTGGGGCCGGCCACCAACAACAGCGTAACGATAGACTGGGGTGTAGCGGGTCCGGGCTGGGTACGGGTAACAGAAACGATAACGGCCACATCATGCGCCACACTTACTCCGAATTATACAGTCACGATAAATCCGAATCCCACGCCCGTCATAGGGGGCCCTGCCACAGCGTGTGCGAACCAGGCGGGGTTGGTGTACAGCACGGCTTTGGTAGCGGGCAACACGTATGCGTGGAGTGTAACGGGCGGGAGCATCACGGCCGGGGCGGGCACGAACAGCATCACGGTAACGTGGGGAGCGGCCGGCACGGGTACCGTACAGGTAACGCAGACGGTAACGGCCACGGGTTGTGCCACGACCACTGCGCCATATAACGTAACGATCAATCCCACGCCCACGCCCTCGGTTGCTGGCGTGAACTCAGTATGTGCGGGTCAGACGGGCGTGGTGTACAGCACCACCAACAATGCGGGCAATACGTACCTGTGGGAAGTATCGGGCGGCACGATAGTGGGGCCGGCCACCAACAACAGCGTAACGATAGACTGGGGTGTAGCGGGTCCGGGCTGGGTACGGGTAACAGAAACGATAACGGCCACATCATGCGCCACACTTACTCCGAATTATACAGTCACGATAAATCCGAATCCCACGCCCGTCATAGGGGGCCCTGCCACAGCGTGTGCGAACCAGGCGGGGTTGGTGTACAGCACGGCTTTGGTAGCGGGCAACACGTATGCGTGGAGTGTAACGGGCGGGAGCATCACGGCCGGGGCGGGCACGAACAGCATCACGGTAACGTGGGGAGCGGCCGGCACGGGTACCGTACAGGTAACGCAGACGGTAACGGCCACGGGTTGTGCCACGACCACTGCGCCATATAACGTAACGATCAATCCCACGCCCACGCCCTCGGTTGCTGGCGTGAACTCAGTATGTGCGGGTCAGACGGGCGTGGTGTACAGCACCACCAACAATGCGGGCAATACGTACCTGTGGGAAGTATCGGGCGGCACGATAGTGGGGCCGGCCACCAACAACAGCGTAACGATAGACTGGGGTGTAGCGGGTCCGGGCTGGGTACGGGTAACAGAAACGATAACGGCCACATCATGCGCCACACTTACTCCGAATTATACAGTCACGATAAATCCGAATCCCACGCCCGTCATAGGGGGCCCTGCCACAGCGTGTGCGAACCAGGCGGGGTTGGTGTACAGCACGGCTTTGGTAGCGGGCAACACGTATGCGTGGAGTGTAACGGGCGGGAGCATCACGGCCGGGGCGGGCACGAACAGCATCACGGTAACGTGGGGAGCGGCCGGCACGGGTACCGTACAGGTAACGCAGACGGTAACGGCCACGGGTTGTGCCACGACCACTGCGCCATATAACGTAACGATCAATCCCACGCCCACGCCCTCGGTTGCTGGCGTGAACTCAGTATGTGCGGGTCAGACGGGCGTGGTGTACAGCACCACCAACAATGCGGGCAATACGTACCTGTGGGAAGTATCGGGCGGCACGATAGTGGGGCCGGCCACCAACAACAGCGTAACGATAGACTGGGGTGTAGCGGGTCCGGGCTGGGTACGGGTAACAGAAACGATAACGGCCACATCATGCGCCACACTTACTCCGAATTATACAGTCACGATAAATCCGAATCCCACGCCCGTCATAGGGGGCCCTGCCACAGCGTGTGCGAACCAGGCGGGGTTGGTGTACAGCACGGCTTTGGTAGCGGGCAACACGTATGCGTGGAGTGTAACGGGCGGGAGCATCACGGCCGGGGCGGGCACGAACAGCATCACGGTAACGTGGGGAGCGGCCGGCACGGGTACCGTACAGGTAACGCAGACGGTAACGGCCACGGGTTGTGCCACGACCACTGCGCCATATAACGTAACGATCAATCCCACGCCCACGCCCTCGGTTGCTGGCGTGAACTCAGTATGTGCGGGTCAGACGGGCGTGGTGTACAGCACCACCAACAATGCGGGCAATACGTACCTGTGGGAAGTATCGGGCGGCACGATAGTGGGGCCGGCCACCAACAACAGCGTAACGATAGACTGGGGTGTAGCGGGTCCGGGCTGGGTACGGGTAACAGAAACGATAACGGCCACATCATGCGCCACACTTACTCCGAATTATACAGTCACGATAAATCCGAATCCCACGCCCGTCATAGGGGGCCCTGCCACAGCGTGTGCGAACCAGGCGGGGTTGGTGTACAGCACGGCTTTGGTAGCGGGCAACACGTATGCGTGGAGTGTAACGGGCGGGAGCATCACGGCCGGGGCGGGCACGAACAGCATCACGGTAACGTGGGGAGCGGCCGGCACGGGTACCGTACAGGTAACGCAGACGGTAACGGCCACGGGTTGTGCCACGACCACTGCGCCATATAACGTAACGATCAATCCCACGCCCACGCCCTCGGTTGCTGGCGTGAACTCAGTATGTGCGGGTCAGACGGGCGTGGTGTACAGCACCACCAACAATGCGGGCAATACGTACCTGTGGGAAGTATCGGGCGGCACGATAGTGGGGCCGGCCACCAACAACAGCGTAACGATAGACTGGGGTGTAGCGGGTCCGGGCTGGGTACGGGTAACAGAAACGATAACGGCCACATCATGCGCCACACTTACTCCGAATTATACAGTCACGATAAATCCGAATCCCACGCCCGTCATAGGGGGCCCTGCCACAGCGTGTGCGAACCAGGCGGGGTTGGTGTACAGCACGGCTTTGGTAGCGGGCAACACGTATGCGTGGAGTGTAACGGGCGGGAGCATCACGGCCGGGGCGGGCACGAACAGCATCACGGTAACGTGGGGAGCGGCCGGCACGGGTACCGTACAGGTAACGCAGACGGTAACGGCCACGGGTTGTGCCACGACCACTGCGCCATATAACGTAACGATCAATCCCACGCCCACGCCCTCGGTTGCTGGCGTGAACTCAGTATGTGCGGGTCAGACGGGCGTGGTGTACAGCACCACCAACAATGCGGGCAATACGTACCTGTGGGAAGTATCGGGCGGCACGATAGTGGGGCCGGCCACCAACAACAGCGTAACGATAGACTGGGGTGTAGCGGGTCCGGGCTGGGTACGGGTAACAGAAACGATAACGGCCACATCATGCGCCACACTTACTCCGAATTATACAGTCACGATAAATCCGAATCCCACGCCCGTCATAGGGGGCCCTGCCACAGCGTGTGCGAACCAGGCGGGGTTGGTGTACAGCACGGCTTTGGTAGCGGGCAACACGTATGCGTGGAGTGTAACGGGCGGGAGCATCACGGCCGGGGCGGGCACGAACAGCATCACGGTAACGTGGGGAGCGGCCGGCACGGGTACCGTACAGGTAACGCAGACGGTAACGGCCACGGGTTGTGCCACGACCACTGCGCCATATAACGTAACGATCAATCCCACGCCCACGCCCTCGGTTGCTGGCGTGAACTCAGTATGTGCGGGTCAGACGGGCGTGGTGTACAGCACCACCAACAATGCGGGCAATACGTACCTGTGGGAAGTATCGGGCGGCACGATAGTGGGGCCGGCCACCAACAACAGCGTAACGATAGACTGGGGTGTAGCGGGTCCGGGCTGGGTACGGGTAACAGAAACGATAACGGCCACATCATGCGCCACACTTACTCCGAATTATACAGTCACGATAAATCCGAATCCCACGCCCGTCATAGGGGGCCCTGCCACAGCGTGTGCGAACCAGGCGGGGTTGGTGTACAGCACGGCTTTGGTAGCGGGCAACACGTATGCGTGGAGTGTAACGGGCGGGAGCATCACGGCCGGGGCGGGCACGAACAGCATCACGGTAACGTGGGGAGCGGCCGGCACGGGTACCGTACAGGTAACGCAGACGGTAACGGCCACGGGTTGTGCCACGACCACTGCGCCATATAACGTAACGATCAATCCCACGCCCACGCCCTCGGTTGCTGGCGTGAACTCAGTATGTGCGGGTCAGACGGGCGTGGTGTACAGCACCACCAACAATGCGGGCAATACGTACCTGTGGGAAGTATCGGGCGGCACGATAGTGGGGCCGGCCACCAACAACAGCGTAACGATAGACTGGGGTGTAGCGGGTCCGGGCTGGGTACGGGTAACAGAAACGATAACGGCCACATCATGCGCCACACTTACTCCGAATTATACAGTCACGATAAATCCGAATCCCACGCCCGTCATAGGGGGCCCTGCCACAGCGTGTGCGAACCAGGCGGGGTTGGTGTACAGCACGGCTTTGGTAGCGGGCAACACGTATGCGTGGAGTGTAACGGGCGGGAGCATCACGGCCGGGGCGGGCACGAACAGCATCACGGTAACGTGGGGAGCGGCCGGCACGGGTACCGTACAGGTAACGCAGACGGTAACGGCCACGGGTTGTGCCACGACCACTGCGCCATATAACGTAACGATCAATCCCACGCCCACGCCCTCGGTTGCTGGCGTGAACTCAGTATGTGCGGGTCAGACGGGCGTGGTGTACAGCACCACCAACAATGCGGGCAATACGTACCTGTGGGAAGTATCGGGCGGCACGATAGTGGGGCCGGCCACCAACAACAGCGTAACGATAGACTGGGGTGTAGCGGGTCCGGGCTGGGTACGGGTAACAGAAACGATAACGGCCACATCATGCGCCACACTTACTCCGAATTATACAGTCACGATAAATCCGAATCCCACGCCCGTCATAGGGGGCCCTGCCACAGCGTGTGCGAACCAGGCGGGGTTGGTGTACAGCACGGCTTTGGTAGCGGGCAACACGTATGCGTGGAGTGTAACGGGCGGGAGCATCACGGCCGGGGCGGGCACGAACAGCATCACGGTAACGTGGGGAGCGGCCGGCACGGGTACCGTACAGGTAACGCAGACGGTAACGGCCACGGGTTGTGCCACGACCACTGCGCCATATAACGTAACGATCAATCCCACGCCCACGCCCTCGGTTGCTGGCGTGAACTCAGTATGTGCGGGTCAGACGGGCGTGGTGTACAGCACCACCAACAATGCGGGCAATACGTACCTGTGGGAAGTATCGGGCGGCACGATAGTGGGGCCGGCCACCAACAACAGCGTAACGATAGACTGGGGTGTAGCGGGTCCGGGCTGGGTACGGGTAACAGAAACGATAACGGCCACATCATGCGCCACACTTACTCCGAATTATACAGTCACGATAAATCCGAATCCCACGCCCGTCATAGGGGGCCCTGCCACAGCGTGTGCGAACCAGGCGGGGTTGGTGTACAGCACGGCTTTGGTAGCGGGCAACACGTATGCGTGGAGTGTAACGGGCGGGAGCATCACGGCCGGGGCGGGCACGAACAGCATCACGGTAACGTGGGGAGCGGCCGGCACGGGTACCGTACAGGTAACGCAGACGGTAACGGCCACGGGTTGTGCCACGACCACTGCGCCATATAACGTAACGATCAATCCCACGCCCACGCCCTCGGTTGCTGGCGTGAACTCAGTATGTGCGGGTCAGACGGGCGTGGTGTACAGCACCACCAACAATGCGGGCAATACGTACCTGTGGGAAGTATCGGGCGGCACGATAGTGGGGCCGGCCACCAACAACAGCGTAACGATAGACTGGGGTGTAGCGGGTCCGGGCTGGGTACGGGTAACAGAAACGATAACGGCCACATCATGCGCCACACTTACTCCGAATTATACAGTCACGATAAATCCGAATCCCACGCCCGTCATAGGGGGCCCTGCCACAGCGTGTGCGAACCAGGCGGGGTTGGTGTACAGCACGGCTTTGGTAGCGGGCAACACGTATGCGTGGAGTGTAACGGGCGGGAGCATCACGGCCGGGGCGGGCACGAACAGCATCACGGTAACGTGGGGAGCGGCCGGCACGGGTACCGTACAGGTAACGCAGACGGTAACGGCCACGGGTTGTGCCACGACCACTGCGCCATATAACGTAACGATCAATCCCACGCCCACGCCCTCGGTTGCTGGCGTGAACTCAGTATGTGCGGGTCAGACGGGCGTGGTGTACAGCACCACCAACAATGCGGGCAGTACGTACCTGTGGGAAGTATCGGGCGGCACGATAGTAGGGCCGGCCACCAACAACAGCGTAACGATAGACTGGGGTGTAGCGGGTCCGGGCTGGGTACGGGTAACAGAGACGATCACGGCCACCTCATGTTCTACGCTTACTCCGAATTATGCAGTCACGATAAATCCGAATCCCACGCCAGTTGTATCAGGCACTACAACTGTGTGTGCCAACCAGGCAGGATTAAGCTATTCTTCTCCTAACGTACCCGGTAACATTTATATCTGGTCGGTGCTGGGTGGTACCATTACTGCAGGAGGGGGGACTAATTCCATAACAGTTACCTGGGGAAGTGCCGGTTCAGGTTCTGTTACCCTTATTGAATTTATTCCCTCAACCGGATGTGTAACCACGTCTGCTCCACTTGCAGTAACCATTAATGCTAATCCAACTCCTGCTATTTCGGGTGATAATACGGTGTGCGCCAATGAACTTGGTGTGATTTACAGTACGCCTTTTGTGGCCGGGAACACATATAGCTGGACAGTCACCGGTGGTGTAATCAATGGTTCCAGTACAGGAAACAGCATTGTGGTTGATTGGGGTGGCACACCGGGTACAGGTACCGTTCAACTGGTTGAAACTGTTGTATTGACAGGGTGTTCGATCACCACGCCTGTTTATAATGTAACTATTAACCCGGCACCTGCACCAGTTATTTCCGGTTCGGCAATTGTGTGTGCAAACCAGAGCGGTGAAGTGTATAGTACGCCAAATACCCCTGGAAATGTATATAACTGGACGGTTTCTGGCGGAACAATCGTCTCTGGAATTGGAACAAATTCAATAGTTGTTGATTGGGGTGGGGCAGGAGCAGGTACCATTACGCTTACTGAATTTACCCCTACCGGTTGTGCGGTGAGTGCAACACCGATGTCGGTAACGATTAACCCGACCCCAACACCTGTTATTAGTGGAAATAATACCGTTTGTGCAAACGATCAGGATAAAGTTTATAGTACACCACTGGTTGCCGGCCGATCCTATGCCTGGGTTGTTACCGGTGGTACAATTGATGGACCCTCAACCGGTAACAGTATTGTAGTTGATTGGGGTGGAGCCGGCACCGGAACCATACAACTTACCGAAACCATTATTGCTACGGGTTGCTTTACAACTACTCCAGTATTCTCTGTAAACATTAATCCTATACCGACACCGATAATCAGTGGTGCCGGTTCAGTATGTGCCAACGAAACCGGGGTTGTGTACTCAACGCCTAATGTTCCGGGTAATTCCTATACATGGACCGTGGTTGGTGGGAGCATAATTTCCGGGGCGGGCACGAACAGCATAACGGTTAACTGGGGTGGTGCCGGCACGGGTTCGGTTACAGTTACCGAATTTATTCCTGCAAGCAGTTGCTCTGTAACGACACCCTCATTTACCGTCATTATTAATCCGATACCATCTCCTGTTGTTTCTGGCGATAATACTGTTTGTGAAGGTGCTACAGCGGTTACATACTCTACACCTTTTGTTGCCGGAAATACCTATAACTGGGTGGTTACGGGCGGAACAATTGTAGGTTCGGCAACCAATAATTCGGTAACTGTTGATTGGGGCGCGGCAGGCTCAGGCACCTTGCAGGTAACTGAAACGGTAGGTTCGTGCTCAGTAGTAACACCCGTTTATCCGGTTACAATTTATCCCAATCCCTCTCCGGTTATCAGTGGTACAAACTCGGTTTGCTCCAATCAAGCAGGCGTTGTTTACTCAACTCCAAATGTTATTGGAAATACGTATAACTGGGAGGTTGTCGGAGGCAGCATCACCTCCGGAACTGGCACAAACTCTATAACAGTAACCTGGGCAGGAGCGGGAACAGGTTCCGTAAAGGTTACCGAAACCATCGTTGTTACCGGTTGTGCAGTTGAAACATCACCATTACTGGTAACCATTTCACCAAGCCCGGTAGTTGATGCCGGAAGCAATGAAGAAATCTGCCAGGGTACGGTGTTTAACTTTAGCAGCCAATCAGTTCCTGCTTCGGCAGTTGATTTCGGATCACTTACATGGACAACCACAGGCGCAGGTATATTGACAAATGCTTCTACACTCACACCAACGTATTCACCTGCTCCGGCTGAATCAGGAGTTATAACCTTTACCCTTACGGCTACCGGCACGGGTGCTTGTCCGGATGCAGTTGATGTCATGCAGTTAACCATTACTCCGCTACCGGTTGTTAGCGCAGGTAGTTCTGAAGAAATTTGTCAAGGTACGTTATTTGCGTTCAATACACAGAGCACACCGGCAAGTGCTACAAACTACGCTTCACTAAACTGGACGCATACGGGTACGGGTACGTTGTTTAATGCCACTACACTTACCCCCACCTATTTGCCCAACCCGGCTGAAGTGGGGCCTGTGACATTTACCCTTGAGGCTACCAGTCCGGGTAGCTGTTCGGCAGTGAATAGTGCAATGACATTGACAATTACACCGGCCGTTGCGGTTAATGCCGGCAGCAATGAAGAAACCTGTGCCGGGGTAGCATTTAACTTTGTATCACAGGCAACGCCTGCCGCGGCAAGTAATTACTCCTCGTTGCTCTGGTCGAGTTCGGGTACCGGTACCCTTACCAATGCAACAACCTTAACCCCAACCTATACACCCGGTATTGGCGAAGTTGGTAATGTAACGTTTACTCTAACAGCCTTTGGTAACGGTAGCTGTCCGGATAAAACGAGTCAGATGACGCTCTCCATAACACCCGCACCTGCTGTTAGTGCCGGAAGCAACGAAGAAATCTGTGAAGGACTTTCCTTTAATTTCAGCAGCCAGGCAACACCAGCTACAGCCGGCAATTTCAGTTCAATTAGTTGGTCAACTACCGGTAGCGGTACAATTTTCAATGGCAGTACACTTACGCCTTTATATGTTCCTTCTTTGGGTGAAACCGGCACCTTAACGTTTACACTTACAGCCAATGGAAACGGAAGCTGCCTGCCGGTAAACAGTACCATGAACCTTACCATTACGCCCAAACCGGTTGTAAATGCCGGAAGTGATGCCGAAGTTTGCCAGACATCATCTATCGATTTTAGCCTGCGAACTACGCCCGCTTCGGCATCAGCATTTAGTTCATTGCTGTGGACTACCACCGGTTCAGGTACAATATTCAACGCCACAACGTTATCGCCAACCTATGTGCCGGGTGTGGGTGAATCGGGTACCCTTGTATTTACCCTCACGGCTACCGGTAACGGCAGTTGTGCATCGGTACTTGATCAGATGAATCTTGTTGTTACACCACCTCCGGTAGTCAGTGCCGGCAGCAACGAACAAATCTGCCAGGGTAGTCTTTTTGATTTTAGCACGCAGGGCACTCCGGCAAATGCCTCCAACACAGCTTCACTATTATGGACAACAACCGGTACCGGTACCCTGTTTAGTGCCAACACCTTAACCCCGGTTTATCAGCCGGCATCGGGTGAAACCGGAACAATTACATTTACGCTTACCGGAACCGGTTTGGGTACTTGCGCAGCCGTGAACAGCGCAATGCAATTAACCATTACCCCGGCAGCTGTTGTTAATGCCGGCAGCGATGCAGAAACCTGTGAAGGTATTGCCTTTGATTTTTCCACTCAGTTTATTGCTGCATTTGCATTGAATTACAGTTCGCTGCAATGGACAACCACCGGCACCGGCACACTGTCTGGCGCAACTACACTAACACCTGTTTACACTGCCGGGGTTGGTGAAACCGGGTTGGTAACCTTTACACTTACTGCTTTTGGCAATGGCGTTTGCCCGGATGTAACTGATCAGATGGTGCTTTCAATAACACCGGGAATACTTGTTGATGCAGGCAGTAACGAAGAAATATGCCAGGGATCAACCTTTAGTTTTTCATCACAAAGTGTTCCGGCATCTGCCCTTAACGTGGCCAGCGTGTTCTGGTCGCATACCGGTTCAGGGTCACTATTTAATGCCAATACGCTAACGCCAACCTACTTTTCTTCTCCAACTGAAACCGGGGTTGTTACGTTTACCTTAACCGGGTTTAGCAGCGGAAGTTGCAGCAGCATCAATGATGTTATGCAACTTACCATTACTCCGGCCCCTGTGGCTATAGCCGGTAACAACGATGCGGTTTGTGAGGGTACACCAACCTTTGATTTTGCTGCGCGCACAACACCGGCAAGTTTTGCTAACGGAACGGTGTTCTGGACGCACACCGGGGCGGGCTCGCTGAGCAGCAACACAATTATTAATCCGGTTTACACCGTTCATCCTTCCGATGTCAATACTACAATTACATTTACGCTTACCGTTACCAGTCCTTCGGCCGTATGTTCACCGGTACAAAGTCAGTTTACCCTTAATGTTAACCGCGCAGCCATTGCTTCGGTGCCGTTGCCTGCTACCGTTTGTGAGCCCCAGCGCATTAACCTTTCGGGTACTATTGGTGGCAGCGCTTCCAGCGGAGCCTGGAGCCTCATCACCGGTGGCGGAACCTTGTCAGTAAGCAGTATCACCGGGCTTAACGTAACGGCCGTATACGATACCGTACAGGCTGACGTTGGCACTTCGCTGGTGTTCCGGTTAACCGCATTTGATCCGGACGGTGCAGGTCCTTGTACAAATGTGTTTGCTGATTACACGGTAACTGTTGAAGAGGCCCCTAAAGTATTTGCCGGTGCCGACTTTGCCATTTGCGAATACGAAGACATTAATCTGAACGGCTCCTTTGGCGGCTCAACAACTTCGGTTACCTGGAGTGGGGGTGTGCCCGCCCAATTCGGTAACATCAATAATCCGGTAACCTCGTACACACTTAATGCGGCCGAGCGTGCTGCAACCAACCTGATGATGACGTTTACGTTGACGACCAATGATCCTCCAGGGGTTTGCGGTCCGGTTAATGATCAGGTTGTAGTGGCTGTCCGTGATACACTCAACTCGGTGTTGTTTACCGGTGTGTTAAAATCGGTATATGCTGAAAATGAGCCACCTGAAGATTTAACGTTTGCAGCTGTACCCATAGGTGGTGTGTTTAGTGGACCGGGTATTTCGGGATTAACCTTCTTTCCATCCATTGCTAACATTACTCCTCAACCACCAAACGTCATTACCTATACGTACCAGGATCCGGCCACCGGCTGTTTCAGTGCTCCTAAAAAAACTGTTGTTGTCAACCCCATCACAGTTGTGAATTTCAGGGTGCAAAATGAAAACCCTGATCCATTAAATCTCGGAGTAGCATTTATCTGCAATAACCAAGGAGAACTTATATTGATTGAAGAGCCTCTTATACCGGATATTACAGCATTAACACCACCTGAGTCAGCTGTTTTCTCCAGTACCAATCCGATTATCAGCAGCCGGATAACATTTGATGTTTCCGGTACAAAGAAATTCAGGCTTAACACCGATGGACTTCCTCCTGGTGTTTACCCAATTACCTATACCTTTACTAACAGCCTGGGCGCATCGAACCCTGTTACGCGCCCCATTCGGGTAACGGCTTCACCCAAGGCAGTTATTGACGCAGGTAATAGTTGCGAAGATATCGATGCAGTCATGCTTGAGTCATCCTTCATGACTACACCCAACACGTACGGTGCCACCTTGGCAAGTTGGTTCTGGGAGTTTAATGATGGTACTGGGACCACAAATACTTTACAGGAGCCTGTGTATCGTTTTCCGGGAGATGGATTTTATCCGGTTAGGTTACGGGTAACTACTTCGGAGGGATGCTTCCATGACACCATCAAGTCAATCCGTATAGGCCCTGTACCAAAGGTAAACTTTTCCTGGAGTGAATTTTGTCAGGGAGATGATACACAGTTTACTGATAATAGTGATGCAGGCATAAGCACGATTATACAGTACGAATGGCGATTTGGTGATGGATTTAATGTAATCAATAATTATCCGGCACAGGCGATTACCGATGCTGTGCCACCTGCACAAAGCAATGCCGGCCGTACCTCCGGTACATTTAAAAATCCCCGACACCGCTATGATGCATTCGGTCAGAAAAATGTACGCTTGTTCGTACTCACAAACGATGGCTGTTTGAAGGACACCACTATTACTGTAACCATTCTGGATTATTCAGCACCCACTCCGGTAACAAGTTACTTTGAAGATTTTGAATTGGGTCAGGGTTCATGGTTCAGCTCAAAGGCAAATCAAACCGGAGCTGCCAGCGATACCAGTTGGGTATTCGGCCTGCCCGCTGGCAATGTTATTACTTCAGCATCTTCTGGTACGAACGCCTGGTGGACCGGCACTAACCCCAACTTTGCTGTAAACCAGGATAAGTCGCGATATTACAATAATGAACGCTCTGCAATTATTGGGCCTTGTCTTGATTTAAGGAGCATTAAGCGTCCGATGATATCGCTTGATTATTGGGCGGATTCAGAAGCCCGCTTTGATGGAGCGGTGCTGCAATACTCAACAGATGGTGGGATTAACTGGCATATTATTGGGGATGACAGCGGCCCTGGAATTAATTGGTATAACGGAAGGGCCCTTACCGGTAACCCTGGAATTCAACCACTTGGCCAGTTTGGCTGGACGGACCGCCAGGGCGGATGGAAAAATGCACGCCATAATCTGGATCAGATCCCGATGGCTGATCGTGACCAGGTGATTTTCCGTATTGCTTTTGGCAGCAATAGCGATAACGGTACGCCACCGCCTGTAAATGGCGTGCCTGATCTTCCGTTTGACGGGTTTGCCTTTGATAATGTATTTATTGGTGAAAAACAGCGTAATGTACTGGTTGAATACTTTACAAACTCAGGCATAAGTCTTGTAACAAACGATTACCTCAATAACCTGTATAATAACCAGTTTACTTTTAAGGATAGCTCCGACTTCTTTAAGATTCAGTATCACATCGGAAATCCGGATGTTAACGATCCGATTTATCAGCAAAACAAAATTGATCCGGACGCACGTAAACTGTATTACCTGATTCAATCTCCTCCGGTGGGTATTATGGACGGTATAGTCGGGGATTATTTCGGAACGAACTTTAATGGTGATCAAACCAAGATTACGGCCGTAGAAGTTGACAGGCGCGCGTTGGAAGACTCTGTATTTATGATATCCATTCAACAGTTACCAACGACCAACGACTCTATTAAAGCCGATGTTACATTCCGCTATGTCAATACAACACAACCATTAAATACTCCGGTACGACTCTACATTGGGTTGGTTGAAACAAACCTGGCAGGCAATATTAATGTGCTTCGTAAGATGTTGCTGGGCAACGAAGGCAAGTTGGTTTCAAATACGTGGGTATACAATACGACCCAGGTTGAATCCATCCGATCCATAATTGATATACCTATTGGGGTTAACAACCCTAATCTTTACCTTGTTGCATGGGTTCAGGATAATGCCACCAAGCGGATACACCAGGCCCGCATCGTTCAGTCTCCACCGAAAACCGGTTCAACTGTTGTTGGTGTTGAGGATGATCCTGCGCTGGCCGCAGTAAAAGACATAGTTATTTATCCGAATCCGGCATCAAAGCAATTTAATTTTGCAATAGAAAGTTCCTTCTCAAACAAGGTAAGTACCCGCGGCTACACGTATAGCCTAATTGACCAACGGGGTGTAGTTGTAGGCCAGGGCCAACTGAATGAAGACCTGTCCATACCACAAGAGGTGGATATCGGCAAACTTGCCAATGGCATGTACATTGTTATTATCAATAAACACGGCAAGGCAGTTACCCAGCGTAAACTAGCCGTTATGAACCGGCATTAAACCGGGCCAACTCATCAATTGCCCGCTTTAGCGTACCGGTAAACCGTTCCAGTTCGGTTTTGGCTGCCGCAGATGGTGCACCCTGCCGGTATTCAGTTTCCAGGTTGGCGGCACTTTCTTTAAGCGAGTGAATACCTAATAACGTAAGCGAGGGCTTAATCTGATGCACCATTTTCGAAACGCCCTGCCAGTCTCTTGTATCCCTCGAATGAACAAGTTGGTTGAGTAATTGCGGAGCTGTTTGCAGAAATGTTTGGATCATTTCTTTAATAAATGGTTCGCTGTTGCCAGAAACTTTTTTAAGGTAACTTAAATCGTACAACGGAGTTGTGTTTGATTGAATTGCCGGTAGGCCCGAGGGCAGGATCTTCAATTCAATAAATAGCTTCTGATAGAGATCGTCAGGTGTGAACGGCTTGGGCAGGTAGGTATTCATTCCGGCTGCCATGCATTTGTCAACATCTGCTTTGGTGGCGTTGGCAGTAAGTGCAACGATTGGAATTTTGCCGGCTGGTGGCGCCATCAGCCGGATGGCACGGGTGCTTTCATAACCATCCATTACGGGCATTTGAATATCCATCAGAACAACATCATAGGTATTGCTTTTTAGTTTCTCAATAGCTACCAATCCGTTTTCGGCCGCATGCGTTTTGCATTGCCAGCCTTTCAATATGCTTTGTGCGTATAGCCTGTTGATATCATTATCTTCAACAAGCAGCACGCGAATTCCTTTTTGCAAAGCCTTCGTTGGTGCTGCCGTTGGCCGTGATTTAAATCGGGTTACATTGCCAATGGGATAGGGGATAATGATGGTAAACACTGAGCCTTTGTGCTCCGTACTTTCTACCGTGATAGAGCCTTTTTGCTGTTCAACCAGTTGCCTGGCAATGGCCAGCCCAAGGCCGGTTCCTCCGTACCTCCGGGTTACGGTTTCGTCAGCCTGGCTAAAACTCTCAAAGATGGTTTGCAGTTTATCGTTGGGTATGCCCACTCCGGTATCCTTAACGGATATGCGCAACCAGCATTTGTTTTTAAGTTCACGCTCTACCAAACAGGTAACAATAATGGATCCGGCATGAGTGAACTTAATGGCGTTGCTGATCAGATTAATGAGGATTTGATTAAGACGAACAGGGTCACCCAGTAAAATACGGTTAGCCTTTTCATCAACATTGCTTTTCAGTTCAAGTTTCTTTTCACGAGCCTGATAGGTAAAGGTGCTAATCAGTGAAGTAATCAGGTCGTTAACATTAAATGGAATTCGTTCGAATTTAAGTTTCCCCGATTCAATAGCAGCCAGGTCAAGCAGGTCGTTAATTATTACTTTCAGGTTTTCGGCCGAATGCCGGATGGCATTAAGGTATGTTTCACGCTCTTCGGCACTGGGGTTACTGCTTAAAAGGCCGGCCATGCCGGCAATGCCGTTAATTGGGGTGCGTATTTCATGGCTTATATTGGCAAGAAATTGTTCCTTGGCCTTTTGAAGGCGAACCAGTTCTTCTGCATCCTTCTTTCGCTGGGTTATATCGCGGCAATCGAGTATCAGACCCGCAGGTCCGCCTTTCATCTTGAGGTTAATGGAGTTAAACTCCAGAAACCGGTAGGAACGATCTTTGCAAAGAAACTGAAACTCAACCTTCTCATTGTAGGTCTTTCGTGTGCTCTTCCTGAACGCTACCTGAAACACCTCCCGGCTTTCAGGCAGTATGAAATCAAAAAAGTTTTTGCCCACCAGCTTTTTTGCTCCATAGCCCAGGGTTTCACGAACGGAGGCATTGTGATAAAGTATATGCCCTTCAAAGTCAACAATAAAAATCAAATCCGAGCCATCTTCTACAACGGCTTCGTAGAAGCTGCCCTTGCGTACGTATGTGTGCAGGTCTTTCACGTTCAGATTCCGGCCGCTTCCATTTCTTTCAGGTAACGGTAAAGCGATGATTTTCCTATGTCAAGGCGCCTGGCCACTTCAAGTACATTGTTATCATGCTTGTTCAGAAAATGACGGATAATGCGGTACATGTATTCCTGCATGGTCATTTCTTTTAAGAAAAATGATTCAGGCCTGGAGGTATTGATAAACGTTACATTACCAGGTTTAATAACCTGATCATCAGCCATTACTGCAGCTAATTCAATTAGTGACTTCAACTCGCGGATATTACCGGGGAAGGAATAAGCCAGTAGTTTTTCCTGTGCTTCGGGTGTAATAGTGAATTTTGGTAACTGATTTTCCCTGGCATACTGGTCCAGAAAATGTTTGGCGATAAGCAAAATGTCGTTGCCCCGTTCGCGCAAAGGAGGTAAATGAATGGGCAGGCCAAGCAAACGGTAATACAGATCTTCACGGAAGCGTCCGGCTTTTACTTCCTCAGTCAGGTCTTTATGTGTAGCCGTTATCAGCCGCACATCCAGTTTAATTGTTTGGTTGC
Source organism: Flammeovirgaceae bacterium (assembly GCA_015180985.1). NCBI lineage: Bacteria > Pseudomonadati > Bacteroidota > Cytophagia > Cytophagales > Flammeovirgaceae > Flammeovirgaceae bacterium. Next base: position 2,638,582 of record CP054185.1, on the reverse strand, counting down.
CTCCAACACGGGTTATTTCTCGCTCCTGCAGTACCCGCAGCAGTTTAGCTTGCAGGTTAGGGTCCATCTCGCCAATCTCATCTAAAAAAATAGTTCCGCCTTCAGCTTCTTCGAATTTACCGATTCGTCTTCCAACGGCCCCGGTAAATGCGCCCTTCTCATGACCAAACAGTTCACTTTCGATAAGTGTTGGCGGTATGGCTGTGATGTTAACCGCAACAAAGGGCTTATCTTTTCGTTTGGAATTATAGTGTATAGCTTTGGCAACCAGTTCCTTACCGGTACCTGTTTCACCTGTTATTGAGACTGAAATTGTTGACTTGACAGCTTTTTCCAGCAGTTCGAAAACCCGCCTTATCGGTATGCTCGAGCCAATAATACTTTTTCCGAATTCGTACTTCTCGGTGATTTCCCGTTTCAGGTGACTGATTTCACGGATTAGTGAGGCTTTGTTACGGGCATTATTGATCGAATTAAACAGCCTTTCTTTGGTATCCTGATCTTTGGTAATGTAATCATAGGCTCCGGCTTTAAGCAGTTCAACGGCTGTGCCGATCTTCTCCTGCGCGGAAACAATAATTACATTGATGTTTGGGTCGTAGTTGCGGATTTGCTCCAGCACTTTTTCGCCCGGCTGGTCGGGCAGGGAATAGTCTAAGGTGATTACATCTGGTTTTTTGTGCAGGTTACTCAGGCAATCTTTGCCCGTTGTAAAGTATTCAACCTCGTAATCCGGGTTAAGACCAAGTACGTACTTCAGGAATTTGGTATAAGCGGGGTCATCCTCAACAACAAAAATTTTAACCGGGTCCTTTTCGTACATAACCAGCTGTGTTCGTGGTGAAAATACACCAGTTTTTTTGAATGTAAAAAGTTTAAAAAGCCGCCATTATTAAGCAAATTTACCGAACTAAAGCATGATTCCCGAATTTGATACACTTACTAAACAGGAACTGGAGCTTGCATACAAAGCTCCGATACTGGTTAGCATACTCATTGCCGGTGCAGACGGCACGGTTGACAGGAGGGAGATCATCGGGGCTATTCAGTCTGTTCAAAAAAAGCTCAGGCGATCAACTTCTTCACTGGCGACACTATTACATGAGGTAGCAAGTGATTTTGAGGATAAGATCAAGTTGCTTATGCAGGAATATCCATACGAATCATCACAGCGTAATCCGCTGATAGTTGAAGAACTGCAACGCGTAAATGATCTTTTTACAAAGCTTGATCCGGCTTTTGCGCATGAGATGTATAACACGTTGCTCGCCATTGCTGAAAAAACGGCCAGGTCATCAGGAGGATTCCTCGGATTGAGCAAAATCGGACCAGAAGAAGCCCGGTACATGAAACTCCCCATGATTAAGCCGGTTAGTAAACCTTAGCAACCGGCTGATGCCCAACCAATCTTTACTGGGTAGTTCTGTTATTCCGCTTCGGCTGGTTTTTTTAATGTGGCTTTTCTTTTTTGTTGAAGCTAATTTTAATCTGCCCGTCAGTCAATTTGGTATATGGCCGCGTTCCGGAAGGGGTCTAATCGGGGTTTTCCTTGCGCCCATGCTTCATGGTGATCTTTTGCACCTGCTTTCCAATACTTTTCCGCTGTTGTTTATGGGAGCCTTGTTATTTTACTTTTACCCGCGAATTGCCGGCAGCGTTTTTTTTCGTGCCTATTTCTGGACGAACATATTGGTTTGGTTGTTTGCACGCCCGGCCAATCACATCGGGGCCAGCGGGGTGGTGTACGGGCTTGCATTTTTTCTTATTTTCTTTGGCCTTTTCAGAAGAGACGTGCTTAGCTTACTGATTTCTATAATTACCTTAATTCTTTATGGCAGTGTGTTTTATGGTGTTTTACCATCCGATCCATTTATATCGTGGGAGTCACACTTCGGAGGGGCCTTGGTTGGAATAGCTTCAGCCATTACTTTTAGCGACAAGAAAAAAATATCCTGATGGATGCTAATGTAAAAAAGGTTTTAACTGAACTGAAGACAGGTAAATTTCATCCTGTATATTTTCTGCAGGGAGAGGAGCCTTATTTTATTGATTTAATTGCTGATTACATAGAGAAAAATGCGCTGAATGAATCGGAGCGAAGTTTTAACCAGGTAATCCTGTATGGCAGCAAAGATGTTTCGGTGGCAACTGTGCTGACACACGCCCGAAGATTTCCGATGATGGCCGAACGGCAGGTAGTGATTGTAAAGGAAGCCCAGGAAATAAACGATCTCACCAGAGAAACCGGTACAAAATTATTGCTGAATTACCTTGCACAACCCGTGCCTAGTACGGTATTGGTATTTTGCCACAAGCATAAGAAACTGGACGGCCGCACCGAACTGGCAAAAAGAATTGAAAAGCTGGCTGTTACCATCACTGCAAAAAAACTTTACGAAAGCCAGTTGCCGCAGTTTGTTGACGAATACCTTTGCGAAACCGGTTTACAGGCTTCGGGTGAAGCTGTTCAGGCGTTGTGCGAATTTGTGGGTAACGACCTTAATCGCCTCGTTAATGAGATCGAAAAAATCCGGATTGTCCTGAAGCAGGATGAATTAATTGATCTTGACCGGATTATCAGCCAGGTAGGCATTAGCAAGGAGTACAATATTTTTGAATTACAAAAGGCACTTATCAAACGGGATAAGCTCAAGGCAATTCAAATTGCCAATTATTTTGAAGCTAATCCAAAAAAGAATCCGGCTATTCCGATTGTAGCGTTCTTGTTTTCATTTTTCAGCAAACTCCTTCTTGCCAGTACAGCCGAAGATAAGAGTAAAACCGGCCTAACTAAACTATTGAAAATCAGTCCGTATGCTATTCAAGACTATAGTTTGGCTTTACAGGCTTATTCACCTTTGCAAATTGCAGTGAACATTCATGCATTAAAGGACGCTGATTTGCGTTTAAAGGGTGTGGAAAGCGGCAGTGTGAGTGAGGGCCAGTTACTACGCGAGTTGATCGCTAAACTTCTGATTTGAACGATCAATTTTTTTTCTGCGCCTGAATATTTTAATTACCTTTGGAACCATGCTCTTGGTGGCATGTTGAATTTTTTAAACTTTTTTTGGTCTGCCCTTTGCAATATTTTTTCAGGTCTATGGTTTTACCTTCAAACTGGCAGGATGATCAGGAAACTGGTTGCGGTTAATTTAGCATTTATTTGGCTCACGGGTATTCCAGTTGTTGCCCAGGATCAATTGTCCCGTGGCCGACCGGAAATACTTTTTAATAAAGGGCTTGAACTGATTAATCATTCCAATTACGGTGCCGCTCGCGAAGTTTTTATTGAATTCCTGGGTTTAACTCACCAAACAGACTCCCGAAGGCCCGAAGCGGAATACCAAATTGCCTTGTGTGCCCTTAACCTCGGGCACTCGGATGCTGAAAAATTGGTCGATGACTTTATTGGTTCCTACCCCAGTAACCCACGGGCAGTTACGGCCTACTACGAATTGGCCAACTTCTTTTATACAAGTAAGAACTATTCTAAAGCATCTTATTATTTCGCTAAAGTTGAGTTTTCTGGTCTTTCGCGCGAGCAAAAGGCCGAGGGCCGGTTTCGCTGGGGGTATAGTCTGTTTACACTTAAAAAACTGGATGAAGCCCTTGTCCAGTTTAACCTTGTAAAGGTTCAGGACAGCCCGTACTTGCCGGCCGCCAATTACTATGCCGGCTTTATTGAATACCTGAATGGACTATACGATGCCGCATTAATCGATTTGCGAAGAGCTGAAAATAATCCGGCTTATGCTCCGCTGGTTCCGGTTGTTATTGCCAACGCTTTGTACAAACAACAGAATTACGATGAACTGATTGCCTACCACAAAAGTCTGTTACCAAAGGCAACTTCCATCTCCAACTTCAGCGAAGTTGCATTGCTGGCGGCTGATGCGTATTACTTCAAGCGTGATTATAAAAGCGCAGTTGCTGCATACGAAGACTACTTTGAGAAAAACGCAGGCAAGGCTCCTGCACCTGTGTTGTTTCGGGCAGGGTATGCGTACTACACGCTTGCCCAAAACGATAGGGCACTTCAATACCTTAAATCGTCTGCTGCAGCACCTGATTCCGTAGGGCACTATGCCTCGTATTATTTGGGAATCTTGTATTTAAAGCAGGGCGACAAACAGCTTGCACTCAATGCTTTCGACCAGGCCCGCAGAACGAAATCCGACAAAGCGTTGCAGGAGGAGAGCACATTTCAGTTGGCCAAGGTGGCTTACGATGCCGGCAAGCCCGACCAGTCAATTACTGAATTTGAACGGTTTCTAACTGATTTTCCGCGTAGTACGCATGTTATTGAAGTTAAGGAACTGCTTGCCCAGGCGTATGTAAATGGTAATAACTATAATAAAGCCATTGACTATATCGAATCGCTGCCTGCACGCAGTCAACCGGTTAATCAGGCGTATCAGAAAGCCACCTTTCTTAAAGGATCGGAATTTTTCAACAAGGAAGATTACACACAGGCCATTGAGTATTTTCAAAAATCCCTTTCCTATCCGATCAATCCCGTTTACACCGGGTTGGCAGCGTTCTGGTGTGGGGAGTCGCTAAGTACACTTCGGAGGTACAACGAAGCCATCACTATGTTCCAGCGAGTGGTGTCGTTGGGTGTTTCCGTTGAGCCGGAAGTGCTGGTACGTACACGCTATGGATTAGGCTATGCGCATTTTAATCAGCAGCAATACGAACAGGCGCTTTTTAACTTTAACGAATTTGTTAATAAAGGAAACCGTTCATTCCCTATTTATTCCGATGGCGTATTGCGCCTGGCTGATTGCCATTACGTAAGCAAGCAATATCCGGAAGCACTCGCTCAATACAACCGGGCCCGGCAGTTGGGTTCACCGGATGATGATTACATTTTGTTTCAGACGGGCGTAATTAACGGTATCCTTCGGAAATATGCCGAAGCCCGCAGTCAATTTACTCTTCTGATATCGGGTTATCCGAAATCACAGTTTCGTGATGAAGCCATTTTTCAGCGGGCACAATTTGAAATTGAACAGGGAAACTATCAGGTGGCAGCCGATGGATTATCGCAACTGATTCGCGAAGGAGCAGGTTCTCGCTTTTTACCATACGCCTTCCTGCGAAGGGCGGCATCCTATTACAACCTGAAGCAATATGATAAAACCATTACCGACTATGCCACGTTGCTTCAGCAATTCCCAACCCATCCGGCAGCACAGCAGGCATTAATACCGTTGCAGGAAGCACTGGGACTTGCCGGCCGCGCAGGCGATTTTCAGCGTTACCTGGATGATTTTAAAGTGTCTAATCCTGACAATAAGAATCTTGAGGTAGTGGAATTTGAAAGTTCCAAAAACCTTTATTTCGATCAGCAATATGCCAAGGCCATCCCGGCATTACAGGCATTTCTTATAACCTATCCGCAAAGTGCGCGCCTGCATGATGTAAAGTATTACCTGGCTGAATCCTTTTACCGCCAGCGCGATTTTGACAAGGCATATCCACTGTATGAGGAGTTAAGCAACGACCCGACTTTTGCGTTGGCCGGTCGTTGTGTGGGTCGCCTGGCGGAAATCGACTTCAGGCAAGGAAAGTACGATCGCGCCATTACCGGCTATCACCGGTTAGAGCGGCTCGCGTCAACCAAAAAGGATTTATATACCGCCTGGTCGGGATTAATGGAATCTTTTTACCTGCTGGCTGCCTACGACTCGGTAACCACGTATGCCAATCTGATTATTGAAAAGGGTAACCTTAATGCAGGTGCGGTTAACAAAGCCTCGTTGTTCATTGGCAAAGCTGCGATGGCGCGCGGCAATTACGATTTGGCCAAAGATGAATTTTTAAACACGTTGAATTCGGCACGCGATGAATACGGAGCGGAAGCAAAATACCGGTTGGCTGAGATTTTCTTTAACACCGGTCAGCATAAATCCTGTTATGAAACACTTATCAGTCTTAATACCGACTTTGCCGCCTATGAAGAGTGGGTGGGCAGGTCGTACCTGTTGCTGTCGGATAATTTCATGGCCATGAATGATGCTTTCAATGCCAAGGCTACCTTGGAATCACTCATTGGTAAATTTCCATTGCAGCATATTCAGGATACAGCTAAAGATAAACTAAAAAAAATTACAGATGCCGAGAAAGCCCAGCGGTTAAAGCAGGCCGCGGCTGATTCAGTTGATAACAAGTAACATGAAATTGAAACAGGTATTCATATTTCTGCTATCCGGTTTTGTGGGGTTTGTTTCTTCAGCGCAGGATCCAAAACCAATCGAGGCCGAGCTTGCACCTGTTGAGGTGGAAATTGTTCGTGAGCGGAAAATCGTGCTGCCTGAAGCTGTGCGGTTATTTGAGAAAATTCCGCCCCGTCCCGCTGAGCCTATTAAGCCTGAAATTACCTATGAGTTTCGTTCTTTTCAGTTCAGTTCGCCAATGGTAAATTCAGCTATCCGTCCGTTTAAACTAAAGGATGAAGAAACAGACGATATCTATGGCGGGTTTATCAGTGCAGGATATGGCAACTATGCCTCGCCATATCTGGAAGCATTTGTTAACAGCAAGCGTGATAAAACCAAACTGTTGGGCGCACATGCATTTCTTAACAGTTCGGGTAAAGGCCCGGTAGATGGCCGCAATTCCGGCAGTGGCAACTCGGGTCTTTCGGTGTTTGCCCGTTCATTCGGAAACGATGTAACCTACCAGGCTCGTGCAGGTTTTGAAAACCAATCCACGCATTTTTACGGCTACCCGCAACCCCAGGCCGTTGAGCGCGATACCATCCGGCAATCATTTAATTTGTTTTCAGTTGAACTTGGCCTCGCCAATGCGCGTAATACACAATTTGATTATAACCTGAATGGTAACTTCAGTTTTCTTTCTGATAAATTCAATGCTTCTGAAAGTACACTGGATTTGGCCTTTGCCGGTTCGTATAAGGTTTCAGAATTGAACCGGATAAATGTACAGGCCAGCTACGCGGTAATGAGCCGCAAAGATGAAGGTATTGATGCCAAACCCCGTAGTCTGTTCATCGCAAAGCCTTATTTTTTGTTTAATCCGATCGATAACCTTCGTTTGCAGGCTGGCGTTGTTGTGGCACTTGAGAATGATACCCTGGACAAAAAAGATTTTCACTTATTCCCCGATTTTAAAGCTACTTATAAACTAAGCTCTTCGGTTGATGTTGAGGGAACGCTTACCGGTGGGGTACAACGTGTATCGTTACAAACCTTGGTGCGCGAAAACCTGTGGCTTGCTCCGGCCGTGCCGCTGTATCATACGAACAAATTATTTGATATTCAGGCCGCAGTTAATGCCCGCTTAAGCAGCATCGCCCTTGTTCATACGGGTATATCATTCGCCAATTTTGAAAACCTCTATTTTTTTGTAAACGATACGGTTGATGTTAGCAAGTTCAATACCGTGTACGATGCAGGCTCCACCAAGCGGACGAACTTTTTTGCTGCGCTTACACTGAACTATTCTGATGTAGCACGCTTTATGCTGCGGGGCGACTACTTCAGTTACAGTACCGATGAATTACCCGAAGCCTGGCACCGGCCCGGATACCGTGCTACCGTAAGCGGGTCGTATAACATACGCAAAAAGGTTTTGCTGCGAGCTGATATTATCGCCCAGGGCAATATGAAAGCGCTTGATCCGGCAACACAACTTCCTGTAAAACTCGATCCGGCCTTTGATCTTAATTTCAGAACGGAATATTTTGTATCAAAAAACTTCTCGGTGTTTGTTGATTTGAACAACATCACCTCAAACAAGTACCCGGTGTTTTTAAACTACCCGGTGCGGGGCTTTCAGGTGATGGGCGGAATAACATGGAGCTTTTAGTCTATGACTGAAAATTTGTCAGCATCGAAAATTCGGTTAATTTTGTATAGATCTAACGTTTTACACCTTCATGGCCAGAAGAAAAAAGACTGACGATAATCCGCCTGCCAACGAAAACCAGGCTTCGTCTGATGATACATTTGGGTTGCCGGAAATCAACTACGAACCGATACGAAGGGATGAGCCGGCCACTGAACCCGAGCCGGAACCGGAGTCAGAGCCGCTTCATGAATCTGAACCCGTTGCACAGGTTGACGAAGCAACAACCGGTGAAACGACCTATTCTGAAGAACCGGTTGCTCCGGCAGAAAGCGAGTACCATTACGAACCCGTAAAGGAGCCTGCTCCGGTATGGCCAAAAGTATTAGCCATTGTTTTGGTGGTAGTGGTTGCCTTAGGCGCGGCTTACTACTTTCTGATATACCAGCCTCAACAGGAAGAGAAAGCCAGGCAGGCTGCGATAAAAGCCCAGCAAGACAAAGAACGTATAGAACGTGAGGAGGAAGAGAACCGCGCCAGGCTTGCCCGTGAAGCAGCAGAAAAAAGAAGACTGGATTCGTTGGCAGCAATCCCAACAACCGGAACAATCGAAACCCTGGAGCAGCGCACCGGAAAGTACTATGTAGTAGTGGCCAGCGCGGTCGATGTGGACCTGCTCACCGACTATGCCAAGAAACTCAGCGAAAAAGGTGTGAGCAGTAAAATTATTCCACCGTTCGGAAAACATAAGGTGTACCGGATAACCGTTGACAGTGGTGATTCGTTTGCCCTTGCGCAGGCCAAGGCAGATGGCCTAAAATCCGAATATGGCGATGCTGTTTGGGTTTTAAGATATTAAAACCGCCCTGGCGGGATACTTTTTTAAACTTTTGTCGTTTTACTTTTTAAACTTAACCGGATGATTGCACAGATCTTGACCGATGCTGCCGAAACCGCAGCAACAACAACCGATCAACAGCTTTCCTTATGGGAGCTATTCAAAGCCGGGGGATTAATGATGTACCCGATTGTGTTGCTCTCGTTTATTGCAGTGTACATCTTTTTTGAACGCTTCCTTACGTTGAACAAGGCCAGTCAGGATCCCAACCAATTTATGGGAAAAGTAAAAGAACTGGTGCAGAAGGGGGATATCAATGGCGCAAAAATTCTTTGTTCACATAACGAATCACCTATTGCACGCATGATCGAGAAAGGAATCAGCCGGATAGGCAGCCCGCTGAAGAACATTGAGGCTTCGATTGAAAATGTGGGAAGAATTGAAATTTTTAAATTGGAAAAGAATCTATCCACGCTTGCTACAATTTCCGGTGCCGCACCCATGATGGGTTTTCTGGGTACGGTAATCGGCATGGTACAGGCATTTATTGCCATCGCACAGGAAGAAGGCTCGGTTAGCCCCAAATTATTGTCAAGCGGAATTTACACCGCTATGCTGACCACCGTGGCCGGCCTTATTGTAGGTATTGTGGCGTACCTGGCCTACAACTTTTTGGTAACCCGCGTGCAGAAGATTGTGCACAAAATGGAGTATTCTTCGATTGAATTTATTGATCTACTACAAGAACCCCGATGAGTCTGCAATCAAAAAACAAGGTAGAACCGATGTTCAGCATGGCTTCCATGACGGACCTGATATTTCTTTTACTGGTTTTCTTTATGCTTACCTCATCGTTTATTACTCCCTCCGGGTTACCGGTAAACCTGCCCACCAGCCTCCAGAGTAAAATTGAAGTACAAAAGGTATCGGTAACCGTAACGAACGATTTGCAGTATTACGTTAATGATAAGAAGGTTTCAAAAAGCCTGCTGGAAGGGGAGTTGAAAAGCAAGCTGGCAGGAACAAAAGGGTCTGTTATCCTGCACATTGATAAGAATGTGCCGTGGGAGCATGGCATTTATGTTGCTGATATTGCCACCAAACTGGAAGCCAAAGTGGTGGTAGCTACAAAACCCAAGTAACATGACCGAAGAAGAAAAGAAAAACAGAACACTTGCGCTGATAACATCGGTAGCGGTGCATGCCTTGCTTTTTCTGGCATTTTTGTTTGTAGTGGCCTGGCGGGCGCCTAATCCGCCACTGCCGGAGTATGGAATTGAATTGAATTTTGGATTAGATAGTCAGGGTAGTGGTGAAGTGCAACCTGTTACACCATCCGGCTCTGAAACTCCGGCCAATGAGGATGAGCAACAGATTAAGAATGATCAACCCGATGAAGAGATTAAACCTGTGGTTGAAGACAAAAGCCAGCCCGATAATTCAAAGCCGGTTGAGCAGCCCGTTACTACAAAACAGGAGAGTCCGGTAACTGTAAAAGAAGAAAAGAAAGAGCAACCGAAGCCGGTGGAAAAACCCGTTGAAAAGCCGAAAGAGAAAACAGAAACTAAGACAGACGTTAAACCAAATGAAACCGAAAACAAATCAACCACAACGGCTGATAACGCAACTGCCACAGATAAGGAGGGTAAGCCCGTAAGCCAGGGAGATAAAACCAATAAAACAGGCGATCAAGGCGACCCTAAAGGCACACCTGATGCAAAGGCGTTATATGGAAACCAGGGAGGTGGTGCAGGAGGAACAGGACTTGAACTGGCCGGCTGGATGTGGGATTACATACCGAAACCAAATGTGCCTAATAATGAATCCGGACGAATTGTGTTTGAAATAAAAGTAAATGCTGATGGTGAATTAGAGGGATACCGCGTGATTGAACGAAGTGTTAGCCCAGAGGCCGAAAAGGCCTGTCGTGAAGCAATTGAAAAACTTACTTTTACCCGCAAAGACGGAGCTATTGTTCCAGCCATCAGTACCGGTAAAATCACTTTTGTTATCCGGTCAAACTAAGTAGTATGATAAAACCAGCATCAAAACGGGATACTATCTTATTCTGGGTTTTTACCGGAATATTTTGCGCCTTTATGCTTACCTCGGCTATCCCCAATATCATGTCAACGCAAGAGTGGGTTGATGTTTTTAACCAATTGGGGTACCCGGTTTACATGCTGCCGTTTATCGGAATTGCAAAGTTGCTTGGAATAATCGCTTTACTTGTTCCGGGCTATCCGCGAATTAAAGAATGGGCCTATGCCGGTTTTTTTTTCGACCTGACCGGAGCAATCTTTTCAGGGTTGATGGTGGGCGGCTTTAATCCGTTAATGCTTACAATGCTTATACCGCTGGGTACAGGTACTCTTTCCTACATTTTTCATCACAGGCGGCTTTCCGGGGTTTAAAAGGCGCAATTCATGTAAATAAACTATAAAAACTTCTTGTATTACTTTTAAATTAAAAGTACTTTTGAAAAGTAACTAATTTTAGAGAAACATGGAAAAACTGCTGAAATTCCTTCATACTGTTCCGGGGGTGGCTCTGGTAACCGCTTTACTTTTGCTGGTACCGTTAATTGCCATGCAATTCACAACGGAGGTGCAATGGAGTGTATTCGATTTTATTGTAATGGGCATCCTCGTATTTGGTACAGGGGTAGTTTATGTGTTAGTAACCCGCCATGCTCCGGGGCTTATTAATCGGGTTGCAGTGGCCTCTGCTATTGGGTCAACTTTTCTGTTGGTGTGGGCAAATCTTGCTGTTGGCCTGATTGGTGGCGGCCCCAACCCGGGCAACCTGATGTACATTGGGGTAGTGGCTGTAATTATTATCGGCACGTACTTGTCGCGCTTTACGGCTAAGGGTATGGAGCACACCATGTTGGCCGCATCAGGTTCTATTGTTTTAGTCGCTATTCTTGCATTGCTTACCGGTATGCAACACTACCCGGGTAGTTCGGTAGGAGAGATCATCGGGGTAAATGCCTTTTTTGCGGGGCTCTTTGCTGTTTCCGGCTTATTGTTTAGGTACATCGTCATTTCCGAACAATCTTCAGCTGATTTCGGAAAATAGACCAAGGCTAAACATTGTTCCCAATCAATCAATCACACCGGGCTGGCCTGTGCGATGGCAGCATCCGGATGGCATCAGTACTTATTGGCTTGCTTTTGAGGTTGGAGCGATGCGCGGCCTGCCAGTCGGTTAGGCAGAGCCTGACAATTGCTGCTGCTAAACTCCCAATAATAAATTAAGTTTTTTATCAATCTCTTCATTTACAATCTTGTAAAGATTCAGAAAGATAACAAACGAGTCATCAGCCAATAGTTTCTCATCGGTTACCAAATCAATTGTTTCCTCCTGAGTGGCTTGTAGTTCAGTCTTCAAGGCAAGTAATGTTTCAGTATTCTCAACTACTTGTGCATTTCTCCGGATGGCCATTATCCGTTGATAATATACATCTATTTTATTCTTCTTCTTTTGTAGCTGCCACTTTCTAATGGTGTAAAGTGTACTGGCCAACGCCACTAAAATGGTAACAATCACACCCATTAATTCTGCGTACCGCTCAAAGAAGGTTGGCGCATTGCGATCAAGGTAGTCTCTGGAGCCAGGATGAAGCATAAAGCTGAGTTTACGCGAATCAAAATCGGAAGAGAACTGATAGAGCAGGGGGTTGATATTTTTTAAATCCTGACTGTTTTCAGAAAGTACTTTCATCATATTATAAACCAATCTTGGATCAAGGTCTGTGCGACAAACCAGGATAGCGTCAACCTTGATTGTCAGTATGGCGCGTTCTGTAAACGAACCGTATAAATCGTGTGCAATAATATAGGGTTCAAACTCTGGATGCCGTGTGCATATAGCTTCGGCTAAAGATCCTTGGCCAAGATTGGCCACCTCATCAATGCTGTATAAATGATATCCCTCTAAGTCCCGTAGTTCCTCTTGAGTAAGTAAATCGGTAAAGGCAAAAATGACGTCTGCCTCAAAAAAATCATACACATCGACAAACGTGCATTCCGATTTTTCAATGCCCATGTCTTTCATCAATTCGTCAACGAACATACGTGTTCCGCTCCCCTCAATACCGGCAAAAATTTTACCCATCGTAAAGAGTTCACGCAAGGATTGAGGCGATTTTTCCTTTCGGTAGAGTATGTGTAGTAGTTGCGGATAGAGTGGCATTACAACTGAAACCTTGTCGCTAAATCGTGAGTAGTTGTCTACGATGCCAAAATCTGCTTTACCTGACTCAAGGGAATCGAGATTAGACAATGACCCAACGCCACTTATAACTTTAACGGTATCACCAAGATGTCTGCTAAGTATAGAAGAAATAGTAGTGGCAATCTGGTTTTGTGGATCTTCAATGTTACCTAATATTGTATACTCATCAGATTGTTTCTGGCAACCATGCGAAAAAAATATGATGAAGACCAGATACCAAATTCGAAAACAATTCCTATTTAATCTTGCCTGTAGTTCGATAGGTGGTGTAGTTGGTTGACGCAATTTTTTCGTTCTTTTTAGGGTCCTTTAGCCATAGCTCGCGGCCGTTAACAGACACGGTGCGCTCGAACAAGTACAATTTGTCTTTCAAGATAACAAAGTTATCATACTTGGGTGTTGTTGCCCTGCCCATGGCCAGGGTCATCGAACACCACCCACCGAACTGCGGAAGATATTTGGTTGGATTAGCGACAAAAATTTTCAGGTTGGCTTCTGAATCGAAAAGATATATTACATTATCAAAAGTTGTGCTAAAACCCGCTTTCCCAGCCAGCGGCTTATTACCTTGAAAGTAACTAACAGGGTCATATCCTCCCACACCAATGTGTTTATCATTTACACAGTATTTTAATGTATCAGGCCGTTGCGAATAAGCAGCCTGTGCCAACACAAGGGCAATAATTGCAGCACTTAGTTTCATACATAAAATTGTTTTGCAAAAGATAAACATGGATAAGGAATCTATAGTATGCAATCAATGTCGTGTTGGCGACAAATCATCAAATTGATGGCTTATCGAAGTATTTAAAAATTAATTTCAGTTAAAAATATTGTCCTATGCCGATGACCAACCCGGCATTTTTGTTGTAATCATAGCCATAGTCAATGCGCAGCAGGGTATCAAAGGCGCGTTTATAAATCAACCGAAAGCCAAGGCCGGAAAAGGCCCGCATGTTCTCACTTTTAGTAAAATCGCTAAAGCTACCACCGGGCTTTCGCCATGATCCGAAATCAAGAAATCCCACCCCTTGTGCAGCCAAAATTTTTCTGTCAAAAAGTGTATAGCGTAACTCGGTATTAACAACCAAGGATCCCGTACCACGGTCAACCCGGTTGCCCACACCTCTTATATTGAGGTAACTATCCAGCACGAATGGCGCAAAAGGGTTATTGTCGTTTGTAGCGATACCTGTGCGCAGGCGATTGGCCCAATTGAAGCGCTTGCCAAACTGCCGGAAGAATCGAAAATCGTTGAATACGGTTATGAAGTTTCTGACTTCATCCAGTGAATGAATAAATTCAACATTAAGTTGATTGTAAATTCCGTCAATATAAAATGTGTTGTAATTAAGGTGGTTGCTCTTGATAATCAGTTTCGATAGGAACTTCTTGCCCTGAACGATATCCGCCAAGGTATTGTCATCTGGCTGTTTCGCTTTGAATTGTTCGTTAAAGATACCGACACCAAAATCCACCGATTCCCGGAAAGACAAAAACCGAACGGCACTGGCATAAGCTGTGTAGTTAGTATAGTTGTAGTTTACCATACTACCCTCAAGATTCAAAGGCTCAACTGTAGCCCACTTGATAACGGAAGTTGTTATGCCCCAGCGCGAGTTCCCTATCCGATCAGTGGCATAATTCAGATAGAAAGAATGCCGGTCGTAGTATTGATAAATAGCAAACAATTTATCGCCATGCCCTGTCAGGTTCAGGCTTTGCATTCCCGCTTTACACCAAAAGGTATTTTCCGTTTTGCCAAGGGCAAATACCGGCAGTGTATTGAACATTTCGCGGCACACAAAAATTACCACTACATTATCTCCGTTTGTCACGAGTTGTGTTTGCACCTCGCTAAGTATGCCAAGATTAAGAAGTCTCTGCCGATCGTTTACAAGTTGAACAGAATCATACCATTGCCCTTCCGCCAAGGTTATGTATTGTCGCAGAAACGATTCGCGGGTTTTGGTTAATCCGGAAAATTCAATCTTGGATATTATTTGTTGTGCCGATACGCCTGGGCATATCCCAAAGGCAAGCAAGGCATTAAGTACAGTCGATATACACCACTTCACTTGATTATTTAAGTTGTTTTGTTGCTCTAACATCAAGCAGTACTGTTAATTCATCGGCCAGACTAATGCTGCTGCCCCCCACACCAAACTCTCTTCTGTTAATCCTGAATTCTCCGGTGAGTTGCAGCAGATCGCCAGCGTAGCTATATCGAAACGGAAAGGAGATTTCCTTAGTGGTTTTCTTGATGGTTAGTTTACCGGTTATTATGGCTACGTTCGGCTTTGTTGATTGCTCCACTTTTCCGGATACAAATCGAATGGTAGGGTATTCCTTTACATTAAAGTAATCAGATTTGCGCAGGTGATTATCGCGCATACCTATGCCTGTATCAATTGTGGCCGCATTAATGGTTACATCAAATGCCGCACTCGAAAGTTGGGCGGGATCAAAATTAATGGTGCCCTTAAGTCCTTTAAAACTGCCGTCAACGGTGGAGCCAAAATTCTTTATTTTAAAATCTATCTTTGATAAAGCATCTACCGGAACATAAACTTGTGCCTTGGCAACTAAAAAAAAAACAGTAAAAGAAAGAGTGGATAGACAGCGCATGCTACAGTGTTTCGGCCTTTCCAAACAGAACAGAAAATTGCTGGCACCAGATGAGTGCAAACTTAAACTGAGTAATATCTGTGCCATCTGGTATGGAATACGTTTGTTTACCAGAGGTCGATTTTAATTTCCCCAGGTTAACAAATGAAGCAGCGCCCGTTGTGGTGCTCAGGTATACTCTTAGATCCGGACCGTTGCTGGATGAAAAATTGTTCAATAGCAATACTTTTTTTCCGTTGTCGTCATAAATCTGGGCCACACCGCTTACGTTATAACTTCCGCTGCCCATCCAGGTGCCTTCACGCAGCAGCGTTGCCTTTGTTTCATCAAAATCATCATTTACCGGAGTGGTCGGAGTGGCCTCATCAGGATTGCATGCCATTGCAAAGCCTAACAAAAAGATTAGGATTGATTTTTTCATGCCTAAAATTGTTTGGTTATACCTACGCTGAATAAACTGGATTTATTTCTGAACCGATCATTGGGTTCCGGCAGTTGTTGCACTGGTGTGTCGGTGGTGAACTCTGTAAATAAAAATTGAAATGCCACTTTAACAGCCAGCTTCTCTTTAAAGAAGTATCGCAGGTAAAATTCAGAATTCAGGCTTCCCTTGTCGTTATTACCTACCAACAAGATATTAAAAGAGGTAGGTGAGGCTGATGTAGCCTGCCCCTGAGGGCCATTGATGTAAGATCCATTTTGCTTGGCCCCAAAGGAAAATCCGATGGCATCGATGTTGAATCCTAACCCGATTTTGCTGGATAGCCTGTAGCCTAAGTTCATGGCCAGGTTCAGGGCATTTACCTGCGGGGTTGAAAGCAAAAGTGAGTCGGATTTACTCTCATCCTCCGCCAAAGATGCCGGGGCAGAAGAATAGTATTGAGAAGAGCCAAAGTAGGATGTGAACCTGCCTCCCAGACCAATTTCTATTTTTTTAGATTTTCCCAGTTTCCATAGATGAAAGTAATCCAATGACACATTTCCCTGGTTGTTGCCAATAGCTCCGGTAAAACCAGCGTAATTGACAGATCGAGAATCCTGTGCAAATCCAGCAGTAAATGTAAGCAGGCAAAGGAAGCATATTGCTGATATTCTCATAAAGGTTGGTTTATCGCTTAACCACAATAATGGTTAGAAAGTTTGATTAAACTTGTCAGGAATCTGACATCTAGAGAACTGCTTAAAAGATCCCCCTAAAAATGGAGCTCTGAAATGGAACACTCAAGCCACAAGAACCTGATGAAAACCTCTTTGATGCCAGAGGGACAGAAAGCAAACAGGAATGGCCTAACCTGCCACCGGACAGGCAGGCGCCAAACCGAAAACCGAACGACAGCCAAGCCACCGATGAAGAGACGAATGATATATTTAAACATAACGCGACCACACGGGATCGGATAGAAAGATGCAAGGGCTGCCGTAAAAAAATACTATCCAAGGCATGTGGGTTGGCAGGAGGGGAGGGTGGAGATTTTTTTACGAGCAGGCGGAGCGTACCCTTGCGGCTTTCTATTCCGCACGCCCGTAACTTTGCGTTATGTTTAAGTATTTTTAAGCATGAACAAAGACTGGTCAAAACTCCGTCCATTATCCAAGCTTGACCAATTGGCAGAAACCATCATCAAGACTGACTTTATCATGTCGGAGCAGCATCATGTCATTACCAGCTATGTTGAACATAAAGGAGCCAACTTCAAAGTATCAAATAGACAAACCGAAGAAGAGTTTGAAGTGCTGTGTAAGCAGATATGCATTGACAAAACAACCTATGCGTTTATTCCGCACAATCATTTGGATATGGGTCTGCGTTCAGACCTTTTAATTGGCCTAGTAATATTTGTCGATGGAAAAAAGCCGGTGAAGTACCTGTTTCCATCAACAGTTTGGAAAAACCCTAATCAGCTATTCACAAACTCGGCTGTCAAGCACAACGAATATGGCATCAGCGTGAAGTAAGAAAACATTCGAAGAACTAGTCGAGTACAGCTTTGAAAAGCAAGTCAGCAAGTATTGATCACATTATGTTAAGTAACGTGAGTGCGCTGGCCCGGCCCAAAAGCGGGGCGGTGTGTTGGCTTGGCCCGTGAAATAGTTCCAAATTTTTATCTTCGGGTATGGTGTACTATGTCTACATACTTCACAGTGATAAGGATGGCAAGCTCTACACAGGCTACACAGAAAATTTGGAACTAAGATTTGAGCAGCATCAGCTTGGGAGGGTTCCATCAACAAAAGACAGACGTCCGTTAAGACTGATTTACTTCGAAGCATGCTTGTCCAAAGCTGATGCTTTGCATCGTGAAAAGTACCTCAAAACTCATTATGGCAAAATGTTCTTAAAGAACCGGCTCAAATCTTATTTCACGGGCCAGGCGGGTGGAAGCATTTTTGGGCCTTGATTTTTTTGGTACTTTTTGCATCAAGGCAAAAAGTACATAACAAAAAGTGCGCTTGTCGTCCCGATCGAAGCATCGGGGAACACCGCAGTTTAATGCGTAGCGCGAGCGGAGCAAATCAAATACAATGTGTGAGCTTTATAAAGCACCAAAATGATTTTGAGTAATTCTAATAGCGTTGGCAAGAAAGCATGTGTATTGCGGGCTTAGGCTTGTGCGCTGATAAGCGCGGCTTGCAATACTTATGCTTTGTGCGGTTGGTGCCTTTAAATGCGCGTGGGAAAAAAAACTTTTAGCTGTGCACTTCACCATTAACAGGCGCTCAAGACTGTGTGCACTGAGGCCCGGATGCGGGCAGGCTTGAGCGGCTATTTAATATAACGTCAAATTATATAACTGTGCGGTTGGCAAGCGCGGCAACTTCCCGTACTTCATACAGAACCGTAAACCCCCAGATGGCGCCCGCAGGGATTGCGTGATGGAGGGCGCCAGATGGTTAACATAATATAATTATATAACTGAGCATCAGGCAGAAGCGCAGGCAAGAGTTATATAATTTATATTATGTTAAATATATTTTTTGCCTTTACCCTTTACTCCCTATGCCTGAAATAGAATGTAAATAATACCAGCAATGTGCGGATAATGGTATAAGCCCCCCATTGAAGCATACGATGACCCAGATTAAACTTTCTGTTAAGTTCTTCATCGGTAACCCGTCTGCAGTCGCGCACCATAATCTCAACCAGCCGGGTCTCTACTTCGGCAGCAAAAACCTTATCAAACACATCCAGGTTTAATTCAACACTGGCTTTTTCGCTTATTTCATTCACGTTATAGGATCCAACGGTCACCCATTTGCGGTCGTAGGTAGATATTTTCGCATGCAGAACATTGGGTTGGTACTCGTACACCTCCACACCACGTTTAAACAGCCACCGGTACATAAACCGCTCAGCATCCTTGGCCAGGCGCACATCAGAGACACCCGCCAGGATTAAACGGATACGCACACCCCGCTTTACTGCTCGCTCCATATGTCGCCTGATTTGCCGTCCGGGAATAAAGTAACTCGACATGATAATAACCTGATGCTTAGCCTGATCGAGCATTTCAATGTAGCTGCGCGTTATTTCCCGTTTGGCTCTTACCCAATCGTTGGCACGAGCCCGTACCGGGCAGACTTCTTTAGGCAGCAGATAAGTTGGTGCCGGTGGAATCTGAACCCCTTTTAACCGCCAAGGCGAAATGGAACGTGAAGCACAAATGTTGTAAAGAGCTGCTGACACTTCCCCCTCCACACAAATTGCCCAATCAAGCCAGGCTTTTTGTGCAGGTGTATCGTTGTAGCGGTTGCTGATGTTTAATCCGCCCACAACACCGTAACGACCGTCAACCACCAACACTTTATGGTGTAGTCTTCGGCCGAAATAAAAGTATTTGCTTTTAAAAAGAGGTTCAAAAAAACGGAAGTTAATTCCCGTGTTCTTTAAATCTTTAATGAAGTTTGCCGGCAGATTCTGAGAGGCGTACCCGTCAACCAGTAAATGCACGTAAATACCCCTGCCAGCCGCCCTCATTAAAGCTGCTGCAATGCGCATTCCTGTTTCATCTGCCTCGTAAATATACGTTTGGAGGTAAACCGAATGGTTGGCCGTATCAATGAGCCGCTCAAGAAGATCAAAGTATTCCGCTCCTCCCCGAATAAGTTGAGCCTTATTGTACAAGTAATAGGAAGCATTGGGGTCAGTCATTCTTTTAGTGTATCCTTAACAGCCCGGCTAATCTTTCACACAACGGAAACCTACAGTAGCATTCCGTTCAAAACCCTGCGATACCCGTAGCAGTGCCTGCCTGTAATGCAGTTCGCGCGGGCCGCCCTGCACGTACCACCAACTGGATGAGGGTTTAAAGTAGCTTCCTCCTTTCAGGATTATATACCGGTAGCTGCCACTTTCATATAAGTCGTTGGTTATCTGCCAAACACAACCGGTTAAGTCAAGTAAACTGTGTGGATTGACTCCGCGTGGATACTTGCCAACGGGGTACAATTTTCCATCGCCCAGATTGGCAAAACGAGGATTAATTCCCTCGATGGCAGTTACCGTTAAGGTTTCGGTTACAAACTGTTCTTTTCGCGTAACCGGTTTGGTTTGCCGCCAGGGCCACTCATTACCTTTTTCTGTTTGTGCTGCATATTGCCACTCCAGTTCGGTTGGCAATCGTTTACCGGCCCAGGCTGCGTAGGCTTGAGCATCTTCGTAGGATACATATACAACAGGAAAGTTTTCCTGGCCACTTGGAATAGCACCATGCTGCCAGTGTTTTAAGAAGTTAGCAGTATCAACAGGCTGGTAACCAGTGGCTTGCAGAAATTGCCTAAACTGACTGTTTGTAACCGGAGTGCGGTCCATCCAGAAGGCATTCATATCAAACTTCTCCCCCTCTCCTTCTTCCGGATACGGAATAAATGCATCGCCATGGGTGGTTTTAAACACAAACTTGCCGGCTGGAATACGCACCATACCCGGCACCTTCTTATCAGGTACTGCTGCCAATGGTTGTATACGGGATATCAACCGGGGTGTACCCGGCTTGATCGTTACAATCCGTTCATCAGCCAGTTCATCACCATCCATCAGTTGAATCACCAGTTTGCCCTCATACCGGCCGATGTAGTTGGGCAGAAACAGCTTATGATGAGCACGGGCAAAACTTTGATAGGATTTACCATAGCCAGGATTACCCATCCATAACCGGATTTCCGAACCTTTGCCTGCTTCTATGTGGAGATAATTGTTGCGGTAAGAAACCCGCAGCAGTTGCGGTAAACTGGCGATGCAGCTTACGGATCCTTCATTATTAGTTCCCAGCTCATAACTGTTAAATGCTTCAAGTTTAGCTGGTAAAAATAATCTGTTGTTTACCGCAACCGGAATAACTTCCTCGTGATGCCAAAGATCAACATAGTGATAATTAGCTTCTTGTTGAAGCTCAAATAAAGGACCTTTGTAACCTTCTGCCTTAAGACTGAAAATTGTGTAAAGGGTCTTCTTCGGACGGAAAACCGTGTAGATACTCACATCGGATGCGGGCCATTGGTTTACCCAGATGCTGTCGCGCAAGGTGGGGATTAATGGTGTCCATCCGAATGAGTTAAAAGCCGATGAGTTTTCGCGGAGAATGCGTGTAGTTTTTCCTAAAAAGCGGTATTGTTCTTCTTCCCATTCGGGATGTCCGGGTGCAAATTGATTGATCTCAGTTCCATAGCCGTTAAAGAATGCCACCGCGTATTCGCGTTTGATGGGCTCTTTAAAAACTTCGGCAACCCGGAAAATAGCAAAGTCGGGCCGGATAATTTTGTTCAGGTTAAGCATGGGCGGATAGTACAGCGCATTGTGTACACGCCCGCTGATGATGCCGGGCATATCTTTCGGAACGGCCATGCCCTCGCTGTACATGATCACACCCGGCTTAACGGCATCGGCAGCTTCCTGCAATTCTTTACTTGATTCGCCTTTTGTATCGAGTACCACGCCATCGGCCGAGGTTTCTTTAATCAGTTTAGCCAGTCCCTGAAGATGTCCTTCGCTGCGGGTACTCTCATCCCAGGGATTATATGCGATGAAGAATTTTGTGCCACGACTACGAAGCGAATCGGCCAGTTCACGCAGTCTGGTAAGTCCTCCGGGTAAATCGCGGTACATATCAAACTGATTTCGCTGGTCAAGTCCAAGTGTAGGCCACGTGGGCCACAGGCAGATTACATCATCGCCACCATACAGTTGTTGTGCGCGCTCCTGAAATTTGTCCCAGTTGAACCGGCCGGTGGTATAATCGTAATAGTCCTTGTCCCAGGCCATCATCAAATGCATTACGTAAGCTTTTTTAATCCACTGAAGGTCAGTACGCCTGTATAATCCATCATCAAATTCTTTCAGGTCATACAAATAGCGTTCTTGCAACACCTTACGCAGTCCATCCTGCCAGGTTCCCCGGTACAGGTCTGCATAAAAGAAGTAGCTTACTGATCCGCCCGGAAGCAAAATGGTTTCAAAGCGTTTGCGGGTAGCCTTTATGAATGAATCCGGGTCGCGCCTGGTTAAACCAAAAAGGTTATGCTGGTCATCCAGTTTAAAACAGCTGTAGCCGAGATTCCAGGCATTGTCCGGGACAATTACGTTTACCGGGGTTCTTCCAGGAAGAAACAGGTGCGTTCGCGAAAGCGGATGGTTGCCCCTGCCGGTGATATACATTTCTTTGTCGGCAGCCCCAAACGGAATGACATTGCTTAGTGTGAGCGAAGCAGAAGATGCATTTGTAAAGGTTACTTTAAAGCGAAAACCTGCTTCATCGGCTACCTTATCCGTAATTGAAATGTTGAGTAGACTCTGTGAAGATGATTGGTACGTTATGCCGTTTACATCAAATTCAAGCAACGGTACGCCAAATTTCCAGTTGGCATATCTGTTTGTACAGCCAATGGCCTTCAGCTCACTAATATATAAGTCGCTTAGAGGGGCTTCCTGGGCCCAACCTTTGCTAAGGGCAACAACAAAATAAACCGCTAATCCATGTATTTTCATCGCACCGAAAACCTGTAAATACTGGTTTGCCTGTACATCTCGCCAGACTGAAGAACGGTATTTGGGAATGCCGGCTGGTTGGGCGAATCAGGAAAGTGCTGGGGCTCCAGGCACAGGCCGGCATGTTTTTGATATACCTGACCTCCCCTGCCGGTTAAGGTTCCGTTAAGAAAATTACCGGAGTAAAATTGGATGCCCGGCTCGGTAGTGAATATAGTAAGTGTGCGGCCGCTTTGTGGATCATATAATTCTGCAGCCCTGGCAGGAGATTTTTCAGAAGGCAGGATCACGTAATTATGATCGTAACCGCCCGCTACCTGATTAATTTCTTCACCGATTCGTTTAGGTTCTATAAAATCAAATGGTGTGCGCAAGGTCTCGTCAAATTTTCCGGTCGGTATAAGTTCGTTGTTGACGGCCGTTAATTTTTCTGAGCGGATAATCAACTCATGATCAAGTATCGTGGGCGACTTCCCGGCCGACAGGTTAAAATACGAATGACTGGTGAGGTTAACGGGAGTTGGTTTATCGGTTGTGGCGGTGTAATCAAGTATAAGTTCGTCTTTTGATGTGACGGTCAGAATTACCTTAACATTTACGTTACCCGGGTACCCTTCTTCGCCATCCGGACTAAGGTACGTTAACTGCAAGCTGCTATCGGATAGTATATCAGCATTCCAAAGCACTTTATTAAAACCTTTTTCTCCGCCATGCAGCGAATGGCCGTTGTTATTGGCTGATAGCTTATACGTTTGACCGTTAAGGGAAAACTGTGCGTTGGCAATCCGGTTAGCATACCGGCCTACCAGGCATCCGAAATATGGATTTTCCGAACGGAGGTACCCTTCCAGATTATCAAAACCCAATACTACGTTACCCGGGTTTCCATTCCGGTCGGGCACGATAATGTCGGTGATGGTTCCACCATAATTCAGCACCTTCACAATCATTCCGGTTGTATTACGGATGGTAAATTGTTTTACTTCATTATTACCAATCATACCATAGGTGGATTCTGTTATGTTTTTGGATTTTTCTTGCTTACCCGACTGGCAGGTAATTACAATACTTGCCAAAATAGCAAGGGAAGAAATACCAATCAGACTCTTCATATTACATGCGGTGAATTAATTATCAGGATTAATCCGTACCTCCTTTACTCTTGTGGGTAACCACACCTGCATTTCATTAGCTCCCCGGTTGCTCCAGGCAAAGTAAGGAATAGCGGTAACCGGTTTAGTAATTTTTTTTACTTCGGCACCCTCGCCCCCACCGGTAAGCCCTGTTGCATTGAACTGTATAACAGTCACTCCACCAAGTAAGTCAGCCCGATAGTTTGTCTGAAACCTGGTATCATTTTCTATTACAAAATCCCATGCCTTCCCGTTATTGTCAGCCCCCTCAACACAATACACCAGTGGCCCACGTTGCAGGGCGATTCGATCGGCATTTTGCTTAATTTCCTGGTTGGCAACGATTACATTGACGGGCATAGCAAAAGTTACTTCAACTGCATCGGCCTTTTGCCAGGCACGGTTAATAACGATGTAGCCGTTTTGTTCCGTCCATTTTATCGGCTGCCCATTTAGTTTCACCACAGGTTCCTGGTGTATAAAATTTTTAAAATGGTACAAATTACCGGGCACTGGAATTCCTTTGCTCCATCCTGGAATACGGATACGCAAATCGAATTTAGTTTTTTGTTTCGGGTCGAATTTTATTTTTAGTGTTCCATCCCAAGGGTAGTTAGTTTCCATCGCAACCGGTATTACCTGTTTTTCTATCATAATATTTGCCTGATTACCAATGAAAAGGTTTATCCATAAACCGGATGAAGAGGTGGCATAAATGTAATCGCCAACCGAAGCCGTAAGTCGTGCAATATTGGAGGGACAGCATGCAGTGCCAAACCATTCTCTGCGGGCATGCGTACCAAATGATGCGAGTGGATTTCCGTAAAAGAAACGATCACCACTAAGCGATAATCCGGCAAGGGCACCATTGTAGAGGCTTCGTTCAAGCACATCGATAAATTTAGCGTCTCCGGTAAGCCGATTCATTCGTTGATTCCAGAATACCATTCCTACTGAAGCACAGGTTTCGCAATAGGCTTGCAGATTTGGAAGATCATAATCATGTGAAAATCCTTCGTTTCGGCCCGAAGAACCGATGCCACCTGTTATATACAGGTTGCGGTAAACTACATCTTCCCACACGGCCTTCATGG
The DNA here is from genome assembly GCA_015180985.1 of Flammeovirgaceae bacterium. Lineage (NCBI taxonomy): Bacteria > Pseudomonadati > Bacteroidota > Cytophagia > Cytophagales > Flammeovirgaceae > Flammeovirgaceae bacterium. Next base: position 2,613,856 of record CP054185.1, on the reverse strand, counting down.
CATTTCCATACTGCTGGTTGCCGGTAGCGGCAGCCACATCAGCTGCTCCGGTGTATTGATACATGGCCCGCACGGCATGGCCGGTAATTTCGGTTTGGTCAGCAACGGGCTTCAGATCCTGCCAGTAGTCAGGGGTGATCCAATTGCTTCCGTAGGGATAATAACCGTTACCTCGTTGTTGCAGGTACCAATCGGCCAGTTTGAGGTAGCGATCGTTTTTTGTTAATACATAAAGCTTCACAAGGGCCAGTTCAATTTCCTGATGACCGCTGAACCAGGGTTTATTGTTTAGGCGAAAGGTTGAATCGATATGATTGGCAAAGCGGATGGCAGTTTTGAGTAGCTTGTCTTTTCCCGTTGTGTTGTAATAGGCTACGGCAGCCTCGATTAAGTGGCCGGCACAATAATCTTCATGCTTTTCAATGTCTGTCCAGCGTTTCGAAATATCGCCAAGCTGATACCATGTGAACAAATATCCATCGGGCATCTGGGCCTTTGAGATGACATCAATCCAACGGTCGGCCCGTTCTTCCAGTTCTTTGTCAGGAAAGTTTTTCAGGGAGTACGCAATTGCTTCGAGGGCTTTATACACATCGCTGTCATCGTAGTAAATCCCTTCGTGTTTTTCGCCCTGGTTTCTTACCACTTTTTCGAAATTTCGGATTCGGGGTGTTTTTACTTCCGTTTGAAGAATACATGCTTCCAGTGTTTTTGTGGCTACAGTTTGTAGCCGGGGCTTCCAAAAACCATCGGCAATGGTCACCGATGCAAAGTTGACGGGCTGGAGAGTGGTTTGTTGGGCATGTACATGCCCGATAAGGAATAGTCCGGCAGCAAGAAGTTGATACCTTTTCACGGGATAAATATTGATAAGCTTGAACGACCTAAATTCAAAAGAAAAAGCCGGAATGAAAAGATTCATTCCGGCTTTTTTATTAATGGCGTTGCCGAATATCAGTTATCAAGACCCAGTTCTTTGTACCGTTTTTCAATCCGCTTAATACCGGCCTGGTTGTCGAGATCACCATAGATGAGGTACAGTGCATCAAGAACTTCCGAATCATTCGGATTAAGTTTTTCTGCTTTTTCCCAATAGGGCAGCGCTACTTTCAGTTTTTCAACATAAACCTTATCTAATTCAAACCGCTTTTTCTTATCAGCTTCAGTTATTCCAAGGGAAGACATCTGCTTTTTAATGACTTCCGCATCAACAAAGTAGGCTTTCGCCAAAAGCAATTGTGCATCGAATGAGTTAGGATCAATCTTTAACGCATTCTCACAACTAGTCTTTGCTGCTTCATAATTGCCCATTTTAAAATTTGTGTAGGCCAGAAAATAATGCAGAACAACATTGTTTGGTTCGCTTTTTAAAGCTACCTCCAGGCCTGCTTTAGCTTCCTGGACACGGTCAAGTTCAATAAGGTACTGAATCTCCATTTTAGGTAATTCTACATTCTTGGGGTATTTGGTTTTTGCTTCCCGTGCAATTTCAATGGCTTTGGCTTTATCTGTTAACGAGGCGGCATTGATCATTACGTAATAAGCTTCAACGGCTGTACCGCCATTTTTTAAATAGGTTTTCATGTAATTCGAAGCCCTGTCATATTGCTCATCGGCATTGGCAACAATACCCGCATAGAAATAGGATGTGGTGTCATCCGGTTTAACTTTTTGTGCCCGGTCGAAATTAAAGAGGGCTGTTTTAAAGTCATCTTCCTGGTAGGCGGCTGCTCCCTGGTTAAGGTAATGCCCGCTCATTCTATCGGTGATCATCGACCGGGTTACGGGCACAAAGCTGTTTTTGTCAGTGTAAAACAACTCATTTTTTGAGTTTTTGTTTAACTCATCGGCCTTGGCAAGAGAAGCTAAGGCTTTTTCAAAAGCATTAGGGGCAAGTGCCTTATAATTTTCGTTTTGAGTGGTATCGAGTGAAGAATATATTAACCCACTGTAAAACCACGTCTTGGGATCTAATGAAAGTTTCGGGTCTGTTTCACAAACATCAATCATTTGTTTGGCTTCATCCAGTTTACCCGACTGCCATAAACTAAGCGCCTTGTTTAAGTTTGGCTTTATTGGTTTTTGTGCCATCACTACCATTGGCAGTGCTACAACAAGAAGAACAATTGCTTTTTTCATTATAGGTTATTTACAAGTTTAAAGTTATTCAACTACATCATCCATTTGTTGGATTTTTTCTACCGAGGATATCCGGTCGTCATCGTTCAACTTAATCAGCCGAACGCCCTGTGTTGCCCGGCCCATTACCCGTAATTCACTGACCTTTATCCGAATGGTTATCCCCGACCGGTTAATAATCATCAATTCATCCTTATCAACAACGTCCTTGATGGCAACAAGCTTGCCAGTTTTGGCCGTAATATTAATAGTTTTTACGCCTTTTCCGCCCCGCCTGGTTACCCTGTAATCTTCGATGGACGAGCGCTTGCCGTAGCCCTTCTCCGATACAACGAGCAAATTTACATCTTCCCGTGTAATGCAAACCATGCCTATTACTCGGTCGTTTGCCGAATCCAGCGTTACCCCTTTAACACCTGCTGCCGTCCGTCCCATCGGGCGAACGTCACGCTCGTGAAAATGCACGGCTTTACCTTGTGATTTAGCTATAACAATATGATTATTACCATTTGTTAATGAGGCGTTTAACAACTTATCTCCGTCATGAATAGTAATGGCATTAATACCTCCCTGACGTGGACGTGAGTAGGCTTCAAGGCTGGTTTTCTTAATAGTGCCCTGTTCAGTACACAGTATAACAAAGTTGTTTTCAAGATATTCCTTTTCTTCGAGGGACCGGACATTGATAATCGCAGCCACGTTGTCGCCCGGCTCAATGTTAATCAGGTTCTGAATGGCCCGGCCTTTTGAGGTCTTAACACCCTCCGGAATTTCATAGGCTTTTTTCCAGTACACTTTACCTTGCTCAGTAAAAATCAGCAGGTAATTATGTGCCTGAGCTATAAAAAGATTCTTGGTAAAGTCATCTTCTTTGGTAGCCACCCCCCTTGAGCCCACACCACCCCTGCCTTGAGTACGGTATTCAGAGAGAGATGTGCGTTTGATATATCCCTGATTGGAAATGGTAATAACCATCTCCTCATTGGGGATCATATCTTCAGGGGTAATGTCGTCTTCTTCGGTATGCACAATCTCCGTTCTGCGCTTGTCTCCGTAACGTTCCTTCAGTTCCTTTAGCTCATCCTTGATGATCTTCATTCGAAGGGGCTGGCTGGCCAGTATTTCATTCAGGCGAGCTATTAGTTCTTTTACTTCTTTGTACTCCTGCTGAATTTTATCGCGCTCAAGGCCGGTAAGGCGTTGCAGCCGCATTTCCAGTATGGCTTTGGCCTGAATTTCAGAGAGAGCAAAGCGCTGAACAAGCTCAACCTTGGCCGTGTCAGGATCTTTTGATGCACGAATGAGTTTAATGACTTCATCCAGGTTATCCAGAGCTATCATGTAGCCCTCCAGAATGTGCGCTCTTTTTTCGGCCTCGGCCAGCTCAAACTTAGCCCTGCGAACTACTACTTCATGGCGGTGATCCACAAAGTGTTTAATCAAGTCTTTCAGATTAAGCGTTTGCGGCCTTCCTTTTACGAGTGCAACGTTATTGATTCCGAATGTTGATTGTAGCTGAGTGTATTTAAACAAATTGTTTAATACAATATTGCCGATAGCATCCCGCTTCAGGTCGTATACAATACGATAGCCCTCCCTATCAGACTCATCGCGGATATCGGAAATGCCTTCAATTTTCTTTTCGTTAATAAGGGCGGCTGTTTTCTCAATCATCAGGGCCTTGTTAACCTGATACGGAATCTCAGTTACCACTATCTGTTCGCGGTCCTTGCCGGTTGTAACAATTTCTGCTTTAGCCCTGATGACCGCCCGACCCCGCCCGGTACGGTAGGCTTCCCGGATGCCCCCTACTCCGTAAATGATTCCTCCGGTTGGAAAATCGGGGGCCGGTATACATTTCATCAGCTCGTCAATGTTGATTTCCGGGTTATCAATGTAAGCTGTTATCCCATCAACAATTTCAGTCAGGTTATGAGGGGCCATGTTGGTGGCCATACCAACAGCAATACCGGATGATCCATTAACAAGCAGGTTGGGTAACTTGCCCGGGAGCACGGTGGGTTCAGTCAGGGAGTCATCAAAGTTAGGTTGGAAATCAACAGTTTCTTTGTTGATGTCGGCCAGCATTTCTTCAGCTATGCGCCTCAACCGGGCTTCGGTGTAGCGCATTGCAGCAGGTGCATCGCCATCCACCGAGCCGAAGTTTCCCTGGCCATCTACTAACGGGTAGCGCATGCTCCAGTCCTGAGCCATGCGAACCATGGTATCATATACAGAGGCATCGCCATGCGGGTGGTACTTACCAAGTACTTCCCCTACAATACGGGCCGACTTTTTATAGGGCTTGTTGTAGTTAACACCAAGTTCAAGCATACCATAAAGTACCCTTCGATGCACAGGTTTAAGTCCATCGCGCACATCGGGCAAGGCCCTCGATACGATTACCGACATCGAATAATCGATGTAGGCACCGCGCATTTCTTCTTCGATGTTTATCGGGATAATACTTTGCCGGCCGGGTTTTAGGCCTTCGGTTTCTTCAGCCACTTTTCAGAGGTTTATTACATTAAAAAAGCTTTTAAAATAATTCAAAATCGAACTTTTTAAAGGAGGCGCAAGATAGCGATTTTTGACCTGAAACCGCACCGGTAGGCTGCGGAAAATGCAAACAAAACCAACGGTTAATAGGGGTTTAATTTCCGCTTGTTTTTACCCTTGTATTTGATCAGGTCCGGGTAGTTTTCGCCATAGTGGGGGTTCTGCTTTTTCCAAATCGGATGCACCCGGCTGCGGTATTCACGGTTGCCATGCGCATGGTTAATCTGAATGCGGCATTCTTTTAAAAAACACCTCCTCAATTCAGGAATCCGGTACGTGGCACCAACATGAATATAAAAGGCATTGAAGCGGTGTTTGATGTTTTGCCCGGACTCTGTGAATGCCAGGCTGTAATTTTTAAATTCATACGATGGCCTGACAAACAGCCGGAAGTACTCAGACATTTCACGCTCAATGGTGGTTCCCAGGTTAAAAAACAAACCCTTTGTGATAACCGCTTTATCGAAGTTTTTCCCCAACGAATAACCACCTATGTTGGCATCTACCGTTACCAGGTAGTTATCATACCGGTACACCGAAGCTCCCAGCATTACAAAATATTTTTTAAGAAAAAAGCTCGAAAAACCAGGGTCAAAATTTCGCAGATCGTTGCGGTAAGTCAATGGCTTAAAATCACCCAGATTGACAAAGTCAAAGGAGTAACCTCCACCTATGCGGTAGCGCCCGCTGAATTCAACATGCACCGTGGCCTTTAACGGAATGGTAAGCGAATTGCTTCTGAATCCGATTTCAGCAGTATCGGAGTTAACCTGAAAATCACCAGGATTGATTGCAGGCACCACGGGTACTTTGCGGTTAAACCAGTTGGTATAGCCATCTGTGGGTGAATTGGGATTAAACAGAACAGGGCCACCACTGGCAGGCTGATGCAGTGCGAACCCGTCCAGTTGATGCCTGAAAACCGTTGAACCATACCCTGTACTAAATCCGAAATTCAGTTTACTAAGCAACTTTCGAAGCATACCCGGCTGTTGCCGGTCAACATAGAAATGATCCAGCGGAATACTTATGTCCTTATCCTTTTGTGAAACGGCAGGAAAGCCAGTACAAAGGATGATTAGGAAGACAACTATGGTGGTTAGTATTTTCAGAAGCCGGGTTTGGTTGTTTTAAAAGTTGTTCAAAATCGCCTAAACTATACCGGAGTTAAGTAACAAAAATACAGAAAATGCCAGTTAGATTAATACCTTGATACGGGCAGCGACTCTAACGAAGTAAATGTATGAAATAGTGTTTGCCCCTTGCTGACGGTATAGGTATATCGGTGCTGGTCAGCCTCGCCCCCGCTGCGGTTAAGCATGAAGATAACCGGGTTAGCACCTTCCTTAAGCGGAACACGGGAGTAATAAATGCTATGCGGAAGGGTTTGCCAGTTGCGGGTATCGGCCTTTTCTGTAGCGGCATTAATGGCTCCGATGATGGCTCCGAACGAACGATCTTCCTTGCGTGCCGAGTACTCCATCGATTTTTTCAGCGCAACCCGTAATAAGCTTTTACTGAACTCAAGCCCCATCCGTTCCTGGAGGCATTTAATGGCTACCTGGTTGACATCTTCTGCCAACTGCAATGGATAAGAAGAGTCGCTAGATTGGATACTTGCATGGGTGTAATAGGTTGGTCGCTCAACATATCGAGGAAATGCCACGCGGAAGACTTCCAGGTTACTCAGGCTGGCGCGTTCATCATCATTGCCCACGTAAAACGAGTACTGCATGTTCATATCCGTATTGCTAAAGAGGAACATGTTATCGCTTTGGCGGTTAACCACAAAGTTTATGCTCCACTCGTCCTTTACCGGGCTTAAACCGTTGTGCCAAAAGAATACTAACTCACCATCAGGCTTGTTTATTTGAAAATCAGGCCAGTTAAATTTGCTCTTGTAAAATTCAAATTCATCGGTAAAACCCGTGTTCCAGGCGGCTACGAGTAAATCGGCTTTTAGCTGGTCAGGTGCGGTTACACCGAATAACCGTTCATAATCTTCTTCGTAAATCTCAAAGGCGTTTCGGTAAGCAATAAACGCATTATTCCAGTCTTTGTCGGCCTGGTAAATAATGCCCATTAAGGTGTGGATGAAGGCATCTCGCCTGTATTTATTTTCTGAAGAGTACCTGTCGGATAATTGCTGGAGCCTGATGTTAAGCCTGCGGCATTCTACCAGGGCCTCCTCATGTTTGCCCATTTTCAGGAAATTCATCGCCTTGTAATACAGCACCATCAGGTGCTCGTGATCTTCGCCCCGGTAAATAGTTACCATCGGATTGGTAAAATAAGAGGCTGCCTCGCGTGCGATGTTCAACCGGTAATCTTCTCCAAAGAGGAAGGCCTTTTCGAAATAACTGTTGCTTTCTTCATATTGCCCCAGTATAGAGAGCAGGATGCCATTGTTTACGTAATAGAGAAACTTAACGCTGGGTTTCCGGTATTGATTATCCTCGCGTAGTGCTGCAAGGGCCTTATCCAGGCTGCCTTCTTCAAATTTCCGGTTATAGTCGTAGGTGGTTTCGTAGAACGATGCACATGCTGAGCCAAGCATCACCACCGCTGTGATCGACCATTGCTTCAGCATACGCTTTTGATTAATTTTTTACCAGCTTCTTTATTTCATTTTGGCCGTACCAAACGCGTTTGTTGGTTTCTATATCAGTAAGAAACAAAGTGGTTACGTAGTTGGTTACCCGTTTTTTGTTATATACATCTGTTTCGGAATTGATTTCGCCAAACAACATCAGGTTAGCGCCCGTTTCCTTGCCCCAGCGGGCCACGGTGGCCGGATCGGCAAAATCCTGTTGTTCGGCACGCTCCTTTCTGAGTTTATCACGGAACTCATCGGATTCCACCAGATCGGCCATGCCGGATTGGTGAATAACAATCTCGAATTTCTTAATAAAATTTCCGGCATCGATGTGTTCGCTGGTTTTGTTACGAATCGAACCCACTACAATAACCGGCTTGCGGCCTAACGTCTGGTTATATTTTTGAAAGGCATCTGATTTAAACAAATCATGAATCATCTGGTCGGCCACTTTGCGTGAGTCAGAGTCATTCCAGCGCCCGCTTAAGTCAATCTGTGTTGAGGGATCAATTCGGGTTACGGTGCGCGAGCACGAGGTAACCATGACCAATAACACAAGGATGAGAACGTACTTCATAGTGTAGTGCAATTTGTAGCAATAAAACAAAAATCCTGCCGTTTAAAGGTTCTTCAGTTTGCCGATGATTTCTTTGGGGCTGGTGGCGGTGAATACGAAATTGCCGGCCACGAGCACATCGGCTCCGGCCTGCATTAACGGCCTGGCGTTATCAAGGTTTACACCGCCATCAATTTCAATTTTGGCAGTGCTTCCTCGCTGATTAATAAGTGACTTTAAATCAGCTACTTTACGGTACGTATTTTCAATGAATTTTTGGCCACCAAAACCCGGGTTAACTGACATCAGACAAACCAAATCAATATCGGTAATTATATTTTCGAGTGTATTTACCTGGGTATGCGGATTGACTGCCACCCCGGCCTTGCACCCCATTGCTCTAATCTGTTGGATGTTCCGGTGAAGGTGCGGACAGGCTTCAATGTGTACACTAATAACTTCAGCTCCGGCTTTTCTGAAAGCCTCTACATACCGGCCGGGTTCAACAATCATTAAGTGTACATCGAGCGGCTTTTTGGCGTGGCGGGCAATGGCTTCCACCACCGGAAGCCCCATTGAAATGTTGGGAACAAACACGCCATCCATTATATCAATATGGATCCAGTCGGCTTCGCTGTCGTTAATCAGATTTACCTCCCGCTCCAGGTTGGCAAAGTCGGCAGCCAGTATAGAAGGCGCAATTATGGGTTTAGTCATGGTCTCGGTAATGATCAATAACAGGCCAAAGTTATAACCAATTCCCAATGAACCTTTAACCGGTGTTAAACTTTAACGATTTTAAATGTTTGCCATCTGCCGTTAAACTGAATACGCAAAAAGTAAAGGCCGGTATGAAGGCCCGACAGGTTTACGCTATAGCGTGGGTTATTCCAGGTGAAGCGGGCACGGCCATTAGCAACAGTTTGCCCCATTGAATTGTCTATTGTATAAGAAGCTTCCACGAGTTCGGTTGGATTGGATGTTTCGATAATTACTGTGTCGTTTATAACGGGGTTGGGATAAACCCCTATAGTGAGCGGTTCAATATCCTGTTCAAGGTACTGGCTAAGCGCCAGGTAGCCCGGTAAACCAAATCCAAGGGAGTTGTCGGGAGAAGCACCCTGCGAACTCGAAATCCTTAACGCTTCAATAAGCCTGCTGTTAAACAAGTGCGGGTACTTTTGCCACACGCCTGCCAGCAATGATGTTACTAACGGAGCAGCTACAGAGGTGCCCGAAGCGGAGCCAACCGTACCATTTGCTTTAATAACTTTCACCAGAGTGCCTGGTGCAACCACATCGGGTTTTATGCGGCCGTCAGCCGTTGGGCCAAACGAACTGGACGGGCTTTTAATGCCACTAAAGTTTACATTGCCAACGGCTATCGCATCGTCTGCATCGGCCGGGGCGGTAATAATGCGCCAGGGTTTAGCGCCTTCGTTGCCTGCACTGGTTACTATTATGATGCCGCGTTCTGCGGCCAGGTTGACAGCCCGCGAAATGACAGCTGTGTTTCCGTTCATGTCTTCCGGCTGGTAATCCATTGAAGGATCGTCAAACGTATTGTAGCCAAGTGAGGAGTTTATAATATCAACACCCGCACTATCGGCCCGTTCGGCTGCAATCAGCCAGTTGTATTCTTCTATACGGTATTCAGTATCCACGTCTTCGGTAACATATAACTGAAATCTGGCCTTATGGGCCCCACCGGTAAATTCGCCATCTTGTTGAGCTGCTATAACAGACCACACCTGGGTACCGTGGTCATCGTGCCGAAATACATCCGAACCGCCATACACAAAGTCGTGTGATACGGTGGCGTTGAACCGGCCTTCGGTAAACACGTGCTGAAATGGTACAGACAAATCAGCCCCGGAAAACCCACCATCAAAAACAGCAATAGTCATGTTTTCTCCACGGAAGCCATCCGCATGCATAAGGTCAAGGCCAAGCATGGCAAGTTGTGGCGTTGCTGCATCTTCCTGCTGACCGGTTTGGGATTTAATCCGCCCTCTTCGGCCGCCATTTAAAGGCCGGGGTCCGGGCGCAACCAGTTCAACCGATTCGACATGCGATAAGGTAAGCAGCGTAGCCAGTAGTGATGCATCGCACTGGACAAGCGCTCCGTTCATCCAGCGCGTTGTATACAAAACCGTTGCACCTGCATTCCGTACATCATCAACATACGATGGGGTTACAGGCAGATCGGTTTCGTTTGCTGTAATAAGGTGCTTTATTCTGCGTTGAATAGCCTTGCCCGATAGAAATTCGCCCGGATTGTTTATCGTATACGGTGTACCTGCCTTGTCTTTAAAAAAAACAACATACCGGTTTACCTGCGCAGAAGCATAAAAACAGGCTCCCAGTAAAAGCGGCAGTAAAACCAGTTTACATTTTACCATACTCCTGTAAATACTGTATCCGTCTGTATCCGCTGTTTATTTCGCCAGTACAAGTTCCGCCTGAGCAAGTGTACGTCCATACTTCACTTAACGCTGAAAGCAGCCCGATGTTTTTGCCGTACCGGGTTGTTCGGACATCGCGGTAAGTAAGGTTGTTGTTCACATTTTCCTGTTCCACCTCAGCAACCCAATCAACGGGAAAAGGATAGGCTGAGTCATCAGTAATGGTTGTAATGGTAAACTCATCGGCCGGCAGGCTGTTGAAGAGGTTAGCATCCCATTTCCGGTTTATATGCACAGGAAAAGCCAGGTGAATTACCGGCACGTTTTCTTCGTTAACAATGGCATATTGATCAGTTACGCGGGCAGACCAGGTATCTGAAAATTGCCATGGAAAAGTTTCATCCTGCCGGATGAACCGATGCAAAACGTAGGTGTAGCTTGATTCGGAATTTTTAAATGAGTCAACCACCTGAAGTTTAAGCTGAAAGGTGTCGGATGCCGGAGGCTGCAACGGGGAATAACTTGTTTCCTGGATGTTATAAATCCAATACAGTCCTCCGGCAAGCGGAAAGAAATCGGAGCCGTTTAAGCGCAGTTGCTCGCTATCGGTACACTGTACCAACACCACGATCAGTAATAAATATTTGCCCGGTTGTTTCAGGATATTTCTGATTTTTGGTAAATCCGCGCCCGGTAACAAAAGTAAACCGCCCGGATAAACGAAAGCCAAAGGTATTTTATTCTTGTTGAGTTATGAAACTGATACGCATGGTTAAGGTTGGAAACATCACCAATTTAAGTGATGCCCGCTATTGTGCCGGGATGGGTGTTGATATGCTGGGATTTACCACCATTGAAAAGCAGCCGGGCTATGTGGGTCCTGAAACCTTCCAGGAATTTCGAGGGTGGTTTAACGGACCCTCGGTTGTGGCGGAGGTTTATGGTTTGCCCGATGGCGAAACCTTGCATGAAATCATGCGCAACTACCTGCCTGATTTTGTTGAATTGGGCATAGCTGAACTACCTTTTGTTGATTTGCCTTCGCTGGCGCTGATTGTGTCAACCCGGGGAATGCAATCGGCCGAAAAGTTTCTTCAACAACTGGCCACTATCCATAACCAGGTGGCTTTTATTTTGGCGGAAGAAGAAGTGGAAGCATCTGATCTTAAATCAATTTCAGACCATTACCCCGTGTTGTTGCAGCTTACTAAACCGGTTGATGAGCATGTTCTGGCGTTACCGGTAAAAGGGTTTGCTCTGAAGGGCAATACAGAAGAAAAACCCGGCTTAAAATCATACGAAAACCTGGCAACTGTGTTAGAATACCTGACGAAAGATTAAACAACACCCGAATTAAACCGGTACCGGTAATCGGGTGTGCGATGAATCAGGTTAAAACCCAATTTTTGCGTGAGGTTTTGAATGTACATTTCGATTGATCCATCGGCAATAAAATTTTCAGATCCCCAGATGCTGCCCATGAGCTGGTTTGCCGCTATTTCCTTTCCCGGGTTTTGTGCCAGAAAGAATAACAATTCAAATTCAGGCCGACTTAGCTCAAACCGTTTATCCTGAAAGAGAACGGTTTGCGATCGCCTGTTGATAATGAGATTGCCTACGCGGAGTTCGGCTATGCTTTTACGAATAGTGAACTTTTTACGCAACACGGTAGCTACTTTTTGTGTCAGGGCCCGTAAGCCCATAACTTTTTCAATAAAGTCATCGCCACCGGTATCGAGAGCTGCCTGTTGATAGTACCCTTCGGATTTTGCCGTTAAAAAAAATATATAAGTGTTACGAAAATCATTCAGCTTGCGTATGTCACGGCACAATTTAATTCCATTAGGATGGGGCATCATGATATCCAGTATGATCAGATCCGGGTGAAATTCCAATGCGGTGTCAATGGCTTTGGCGCTGTCGGCTACCAGTTTTACTTTGTAGCCTTCCTTTTCAAGATTATAGCGTAATAATTCCAGGATGTCCTGGTCATCATCCACTACCAGCAGGCGGTATTTTTTTTTCTTTCGCATCCGTTAAATGCGAAAGGTATAATCATAACATTACCTGCAGATTATTTTTGAATTACGATGATGTGAATGCGACTACAACCGAACTCCGCCCAGTGTCAGGGCGTGTTCAACTGCCTGGCGCGTAATGTCAGGATATGTTAGTTCTACCGGTCGGTCCGATTCAATCCATTCAATAATTTGCGGCAATCGTTTCTTTTTTACATTCTTCAGCACCGGCACTCCGATTTCGCGCAAGGCTTCGGCATTGTAGTGTTGCTCGTACTGTTTTTTCATTGGCACAACCAGCAGTTTTTTACCGAGGTACAATGCCTCGGCCGGAGTTTCAAAACCGGCACCGCAGAAAATTCCTTTTGCCGTTACCATGCTGGCAACAAATTCATCGTTATTAACCGGGTAAACCGAAACCCTGCCGATGTGATACGGTTTATGGGCATGTTTGGAAAACACATGCCACCGTACATTCGGTATTTTTAACAAAAGTACTACCAGTTTCCGGTCGTCATATGCAGGCAGGTAAACCGTGTAATGATCGGTAACCCGTGATTTCGCCTCCCGTATCTTCTTGCGGATAACGGGCGTGTAAATGTTTTTGTCGAAGCGGGCGAAATGAAAGCCCACGGCAGCATCCGAAGGTGCGTAATTATTCAAGATCCAATCGCCCAGCGGATCGTAATGTTTAGGCACAGGCACCTTTTTCGAGAGCAAGGCCGACTGGTGGCTTAATGCAATGCAGGAAATTTTTTTCTTCCGGGCCGACCAGGCTGATATGGGTTCAAAGTCATTAATTATCAAATCATACTTTTCGGCCGGGAAACTTTTGATTTCCCGGAAAACGGCTTTAGAACTGTTCTGCTTAAATGTTTTCAGTATATCCACCCCGCCCTTTTTACCAAAGTAAAAACTCAGGCCTTTGGATTTATATTTAACCGGGTAAGGTAAATTGATGTCGGCCTGCGCCCCGCTTACAAACAGATCAAGTGAACCGTAATCGCGCAGAACAGGCACTACATCTTCGGCCCGCGCAATGTGCCCGTTGCCGGTTCCCTGAATGGCATACAAAATCTTCACTTCCGGGTTGTCAGGAATTCGTTAACAAGGTCTTTGAAAATTTCGTCATTATCCAGTTTATCGCGTAAACGTTTCGGCAGTTTAACTGATTTAGCATAGGCGTCATCGCGGTAACGGTAAATACTCCAGTCGGTTCCGTCATATTCAAGGGCCGTCAGGTTTTCAACCCAGTCTCCTGAGTTTAAATAGGTTACCTGCCCGCGCTCGTTCTCTATGGTTTTTATTTCGGGTTGGTGTATATGTCCGCAAACCACAAAGTTGTACCCGTTCGAAATGGCAATATCGGCTGCGGTTTTTTCGAAGTCATTAATGAATTTCACAGCCGTCTTTACACTGTCTTTCACCCGCTTGGATAATGAAATGCGTTCACGCCCCACTTTTTTCAGGCACCAGTTCACAAACGTGTTAATCAAAATCAGCGTGTCATAACCAACAGCCCCCAGTTTAGCCAGCCACTTGGAGTATTTCATGGTAACGTCAAACACATCGCCATGAAATACCCAGGCGCGTTTACCATTAAGTTTCAGTACAACTTTGTTTTCAATCTGAAATGATCCGAGCCTGAAGCCGGCAAACTTTCTCAGCATTTCATCGTGGTTGCCGGTGAGGTAAATTATTTTTGTGCCCTTGGCCAGCAAACCGGTAATGTGTTTTATCACCTGCATGTGCGACTTTGGCCAGTAGTGTTTGCTGAACTGCCACATGTCGATAATATCGCCATTGAGGATCAGTTTTTTAGGCTTGATGGTCTTCAGATAACGGAGAAGTTCTTCGGCATGGCAGCCATATGTGCCAAGGTGAATATCGGAGAGAATTACAATTTCGGGCTTCCGCCTTTTGTGTTTACCCATGTTTTGATAAGAGGATTCCCGAAGACCCGCGGGCCTTCAGGAATACCTAAACCTATGAAGACGTATTACCAGCACAAAAGTATTGTCCGGCTGTTACTTACCGGTCATGGCCGTGTTATGGAATTGTTATGAAACCTGTGTAAACCGGAAGCGCAGGTATTTGATTGATTCGCCTTTAGCCGCAAACTCTTCCTCGTACCGTGTTTTAATATCAAAGCATTCAGCCTGCAGGTCGGATGCGTACAAATTGTGGGTAAAAGCCAGGTCGGCAATATCGTTGCGTTCATTCAGTACCTCAAGGGTATAATCGAACAGAATGGTGTTATCGGTTTTTAGCCGCAAGTACCCGGATGGCTTTAGCAGGTTCTTATAAAAATTAAGAAAGCGCGGGCTGGTAAGCCTGCGTTTGATGTCGCGTTTGCGCGGCCGCGGATCAGGGAATGTGATCCAAAGTTCGTCAATCTCGCCTTTAGCAAAGAACGATTCAATAAGCAATATCTGCGTGCGCAGAAAGGCCACGTTGGTAAGATTAAGTTCAACAGCCCATGTACTTCCTTTCCATATCCTGTCGCCTTTAATATCAACCCCAATAAAATTTTTATCCGGAAACATCCGGGCCAGGTTCACTGAATACTCACCCCTTCCGCAGGCCAGTTCAACCGTAATCGGATTAGTATTTCCGAAATGAGCATGCCACTTACCTTTTATGTTGTGGTAGTTTGTTTTGGAAGGTTCAATAACGTTTTGCCTTTCTTCAATTATGCGGAAGCGCTCTTTTTTTCGTTTCATTACAAATCGTTAATTTCAGCTACAACAAAAGTGCTTCCACCAATGAAAATCAAATCATCTGAAGTGGCCAGTGCTTTTGCCAGGGTAATGGCCTGATTCACATCGGGTACAACCGTACCCGTCAACCCGAATGCCTCAGCCTTACGCATCAGTTCACCGGCATCCATTGCACGGGGTATGTGTGCCTGGCAAAAGAAATAGGTTGCTTCTTTCGGTAGCATGCTCAAAATTTTTTCAGGCTGTTTATCTCTTACCATGCCGAATACTATATAGAGTGCCCGATGGGGTTGCTGCCTGATTTGATCAACCACTTCGTTTAACCCTTCCGCATTGTGGGCGGTATCGCAAATGATCAGGGGCATGGTTCCAAGTATCTGCCATCGCCCTTTAAGGCCGGTGTTGGTAGTTACCATTTCCAAGCCGTTAATGATATGTTCATCTGTTATCGCGAAACCTCGCTGTCGCAATACATCCAGCGTTTTTAAAACTCCGTAAAGATTTTTTTGCTGGTAGTTACCTCCCAGGGCTAATTTAAGGTGCTTAAACCGAACCACACCTTGATACAAAACGTGGTAACCTGTTTCATTTTTTGTTACCTGATATTCATCCTGGGCAAAGAAAATTGGTGCCTTGCATTCATTTGCTTTTTGTAAAAAGACCGGTGTTGTTTCATCCTGTTGTTCGCTGATGACCACCGGTGTATCCGGTTTGATGATACCGGCCTTTTCAACAGCAATCTGGCTTAGCGTTTCGCCAAGCATATCGGTGTGGTCGAAGCCGATGTTGGTTATCAAAGAAACTAACGGGGTAATTACATTCGTTGAATCGAGCCGGCCGCCCAACCCGACTTCAACAACGGCAATATCCACCTGCTGCCGGGCAAAGTAGTCGAAGGCCATGGCCACTGTGGTTTCAAAAAAAGAAGGCTTTATTTTTTCAATTACTGATCGCATACGGTTAACGAAACCGACAACAAAATCAGGGTACACTTCCTGGCCGTTGATCCGAATGCGTTCGGTAAACGATTTTAAATGAGGCGATGTGTATAAACCGGTTTTGTAACCTGCTTCCTGCAGTACGGAAGCAATCATGTGCGAGCTGGAACCTTTCCCGTTCGTGCCGGCAATATGCACGGATTTAAACTTATTTTGTGGCTGGTCAAGCTCATTGCACAACGCAAGGGTATTGGTCAAATCTTTTTTGTAAGCCACAGCGCCAACTCGCTGGTACATGGGTAGCGTGGCATAAAGGAAATCGAGTGCTTGATGATACGAGGTTAGCATACCGGAGCCGGCCGCAAATCTGCAGGCTAAATAGCATTTAAGCAAGCCGGTGTGTGGATGTGCCCGGGTCTTAAGGTATCAGTTGCTGCTAATCAAGATTTAGCCGGCCTGTATTAACCTGTGCCTTTAGATCGTGAAGAATGTTGTATAAACCAAAGTACGTTCTATTAATGTAGAGTGCATCACGAACGCCCCGGGGTTTCTTTGATTCGCGGAGTTCTTTCATTTTAGATAACCTTTCGCCAAAGGCAAACAATTCATCAAAATAGGTTTTGTCGGCAAAATTGAATGATTCGGTTCTGAAAGGTCGGTTGAGCAGTTCAACAAGCTGCGTGAACAGCCGCTCAAAAAATTTCTTCTCGCCAGCAGAATCGCTTTCGTGAATAAACCTCAATTTAAAGAACACATTCAGTTTTCTTTTTTCATCGGTTAGCAATTCCGGATCGAGAAGCTGAAAATACAGTTTATAAAACGACTCCGGAATAACCTTTACGCAGCCAAAGTCGATAATACCGAGTTTGTAATCGGGGGTGATTATAAAATTGCCGGGGTGCGGGTCAGCATGCACAGCTTTTAAGGTATGCATCTGGAAATGATAGAAATCCCATAAGGCCTGCCCTGCCTTTTTAGCCTTAGCGGTTGGCAAGCCACGTTTAAGCGCTTCGCCCAGCGGCTGGCCATCGAGCCAGTCCATTACCAGAATCCTGGGCGAGGAAAATTCAGGGTAGTAGGTCGGGAACACCAGATTGGCTATGTGCCGCGTGGCCTGGGATAATTCCATCGACCGCCTGAGCTCCAGTTCATAGTCGGTTTCTTCGAGCATGCGGTGTTCAACTTCCTGAATAAATTCATCATACTCAGCCGGATTAAGGTTAAACATGCTTAGCGCGATAGGTTTAACCATGGCCAGGTCAGCCTTTACACTATCGCCTACACCCGGGTATTGCACTTTAACAGCAAGCTTTTTTGAACCCCGTGTTGCCTGGTGCACCTGGCCCATTGAAGCTGCGTTTACGGCTTTTTTAGTAAACGTATCAAACAACTCATCTGGTCCTTTACCAAAGTGTGAGCGGAATGTTTTAACTACCAGCGGATACGATAAGGGTGGCGCGCTGTACTGGGCCATCGCAAATTTTTGCTGGTAAGCTGCCGGCAGCAGGTTTTTATCCATGCTCAGCATCTGGGCTACTTTCAGGGCGCTGCCCTTAAGCTCGCTGAGTGAATTATAGATGTCGCGGGCATTATCTTCATGCAATAGTTCACGGCTGCTGGCGGGGTTAATTAGTTTACGCCCGAAGTGTTTGAGGTAGTTAGTACCGATTTTAGCGCCCGTAGTTAAAAATTTGCCCGTGCGCTGAGCACGGGTAACCGGTATTTTGTTGTATTCTTTCATTATACGGTTACAACACTCTATTTAACGGACTGGTACATAAACCTGGCAAAATCAATAGCCGAATCAACAGCACCTTTACCGATTAAATCGAAGGCAAGGTTAACCGATTTTTCAACCACTGCATCGGTTTTCTCAAAACCGGGTGAAGCGTCTTTAATCCAAAAAAATAAGATAAACACCATGTGCAGCCAGAACAAGTGCGGGTAACTTTTATCAAGGTATGGTCGTTTGGCAATTTCACCGGTTGACTTTCCTTCGTTCACAAGATTTTCGATAAACGCTTCAAATGATTTTTTAAACGGGTGAAGCAGGGCGGGTACTTTATCAAAGTGGCCATCGCCTTTCAATGTGAGTAGTACAAAACTCCGGTTAGCTTTAAGTTCTTCAAGCAATGCAAAATAAAAGGTCAGAATACGCTCCCTCAATTTAAAAGACTGGTACTCGCTGTCAGCCTGCACGGCAGCGATGGTTTTGTCGATAAACCCTTTCCAGATAATGCCCTCCAGGGCTTCGAAAGAGCCGGCTGTATTATAGAATGCTTCTTCGGTAATACCTTCTTCCTTACAAAATTTAAACACCGATGGCGGTTGTTTACCGTTGGAAAGAAGATAGGTAATATAGGCTTTCCTTATGTTGTCATCGGCAGGCTTGCGCGACTTACGGGTTGAGCGGGTAGTCTTTTCCATACAATCAAAAAACACATCCGGCCCGAAAAGGTTTGCTTTAGCCGCAAAATATGTTTACGCTGATTTATTTAGCGAAAACCCGTACGGCCCCTATTCCGGCATCCCACAATTTACGGGTAAACGCAGGCACATCCCGGTCGGTAATTTCCTGGGCTCGTGTGTTAAGTGCAACCCACTCCTTCATCAGTTCGGCATGGCGGTCGCGCGAAGGCTGATTTACCCTGGGTATTTCGCTTTCCGTTTGGTTAATCAGGAACATGTAATTGGCGGTAAACTTATTCGGGAAATTCTCCACATCATCGTAGGCTTTCGATTTACGTTGCACCATATCCTCATCCCAGGCCTGCATTTTTTTTACAAGGGCCTCTCCTTCTTTCTTAAGCGCAGCATACTTCGGTTCATCGCCCATTTCCTTAATGATTTCTTCAAGCTGCTGGCGCATTCGGTAAATGGCATTCACTTTTCTGTGCATATCATTTAAAGCACGTTCCATGCCCGACATAAACTCATGGTACTCCCGGTACGTTTCGGGGCTTACTTCGTAATGCGGATTGGGTAAAATCCTGCATTCATTTTTCAATTCGGTCTTATCCTGCTTCAGTACAAGTGTATAGGTACCCGGTGGCGCCTTATGCCCCCGGTAACTGGCTTCGATATATGCATTCGGGATGCCGATCATGGTAGCGTAGCGCATATCCCATACAAAGCGGTTTAAGCCCTTTACTTTGGGTAACACAGGTTCGGCCCGGGGCCCACCGGCATAGGATTGAAAAGATTCATCGGGTTTTGAGGTGAACTGCCGCACCGGGTTTCCGGCCGCATCGCGGATTTCAAGGGTAATATGTACCGAATCGGCCAGTTTAGGCAGGTTAAAATAGATAGTAACGCCATTGGCCGGGTTCACCCCGCTAAACGGATCCGTGCCTTCAAAGTCTTCGGCCGGATCGTTGAGCGCACTCCACCAGTTGCCGGTAATGGCATCATCGGGCTTATACAGTTTTAATGCTGTTTCAGTGAGATTATGTTGACGGATTGGTGCCAGATCGTCTAAAATCCAAAAGGCCCTGCCCATGGTGGCTACAATCAGGTCGCCATGCTTGATCATTAAATCGGTAATGGGCGTTACCGGAAGATTTAATTGAAGTTGTTGCCAGTTCAATCCCCCGTTCCAGGAAACATAAAATCCGGTTTCCGTTCCGGCAAAGAGCAGGTCTTTCCGTTTATCATCTTCACGCACCACACGGGTATAGGCTCCATACGGAATTCCCTTACTGATGTTCGTCCAGGTTTTGCCACCGTCAGTTGTTTTGTAGATGGCCGGTGTAAAGTCGTTGAATTTATAGCGGGTTGTAGCTATGTAAACCGTTGAGGGGTTGTGCGGAGATATTTCAATGGAATTTATCAAACACTCGGGCAAACCTTTGGGAGTTAGGTTAGTCCAGCTTTTTCCATTATCACGGGTAACGTAAACCAGTCCGTCATCGCTGCCGGTCCAGATAACGCCTTTTTCCGTTGGCGACTCCATTACATAGCTAAGCGTTCCGTAGTTTTCGGCACCAACCGCTTCGTTGGTGTAAGGTCCGCCCATCTTTCCCTGCTTTTCCTTTTCATTGCGGGTTAAATCGGGTGATGCTTCTTCCCAGGTTTTGCCCATATCGCGGGTGCGCAACAAATATTGTGATCCGTGGTAAAAAGTGTTGGGTTCGTGTTTAGACCAGATGATGGGGGCATTCCAGTTAAAGCGGTATTTCATGTCTTTTGCATCGCGGCCCAGGTATTGTATGGGTGCCGCCATAATATTGGTACCTGCATTGGAACGGGAATCCAGTACCTCGATGGTTCCCAGGTAACTTCCGCCCAGCACATAACGCGGATCATCAGGGTTAAACGCCTGAAAGGCGCTCTCTCCGCCTGCCGAGTAGGTCCAGTTTTCCTGGGTAATGCCATAACGACCCAGCGCCATGTTCTCGATGCGCACCGTAGTATTGTCCTGCTGGCCGCTGTAAATCCGATACGGAAACATGTTATCTACATTGATGCGGTAAAACTGGCCCGTGGGCATGTTGTATTGCGATGACCACGACTTTCCGTAATTAAAACTGATCCCTACACCGCCATCATCGGCAATAGCGATATTCTTTGAGTTACTCGGATTGATCCACATGTCGTGATAGTCGCCATGCGGGCCGGCAATGTTTTCCCATGTTTTGCCGCCATCGATTGATCGCAGGGCCGGTGCACTGAGTACATACACCACATTGTCGTTTTGCGGATCAGGAAACACTTCAATGTAATACCACGCCCGCTGTACCAGGCGGTTGTCTCCACTTACTTTCGACCAGTTTTTACCGCCATTCTCGGATACGAACAATCCGCCCAGCCCTTTGTCGGAATCGCTTTCAATAAGCGCATATACTTTATCAGAGTTGGAGCGGCACACGGCTATAGCCATCTTACCCATTTCTTTTGGCAGGCCGGTATGAATTTTTTGCCAGGTTTCTCCCGCGTCAGTCGATTTATATAAGCCGCTGCCCGGACCGCCACTGATTACTTTCCAGGGCAAGCGCTGGTGGTGCCACATAGCGGCATAAAGCACCCGTGGGTTGTTGTAGTCCATTGAAAGTTCGGAGCAGCCGGTTAAATCGTTAACAAACAGCACCCGTTTCCAGGTAGCGCCCCCATCGGTTGATTTGTAGATACCGCGCTCCTGGGTTGGGCCGTTAATTGCACCTTGGGCGGCCACATATACAATGTCGGGATTTTTGGGATGGA
The DNA here is from genome assembly GCA_015180985.1 of Flammeovirgaceae bacterium. NCBI lineage: Bacteria > Pseudomonadati > Bacteroidota > Cytophagia > Cytophagales > Flammeovirgaceae > Flammeovirgaceae bacterium. The sequence goes on along the minus strand of CP054185.1, from coordinate 2,592,726 downwards.
TGGCGATGCGGGAAATCTGCTGCGTTTTTTCCAGCCCCATGTGTTTCCAGGTTTTGCCGCCATCATACGATTTGTAAACGCCATCGCCATAGGATGTCATCACACCGCGGGGCGCATGTTCACCCATGCCCACATACACAATATTCGGATCGCTTTCGGAAACAGCCACTGCTCCTACCGATCCGGTTTTGAAATAGCCATCGGAAATATTCGTCCATTTTATTCCGGCATCATCCGTTTTCCACAGCCCGCCACCGGTGGTGCCCATATAATAGGTCAGCGGGTCGTTGATGACCCCGCTGGTGCATACCGAACGCCCCCCTCGAAAGGGCCCGATGTTTCGGAATTTAACTTGTTTAAAAACGGTATCAGGGACTTGCGAAAAGGTTACAAGTCCTGCCAGAATGAGCAGGATAACACTACAAAACTTTTTCATGGTGGTTGGTGTAAGACGTAATTAACTGACCGGAAAGATATGGAAATTATGGATTCGCGTTAGTTAATATTGAAACTGGGGTGGTTTGTATAGTGTCTCGTTTAACCAGTTAACCATCCGTGCCGAAACGTAATTCCAGGTCAAGATCTACCCATTCGCTTACGCGTACCATGCCCATCATGCGGGTGGGCGGGGTCAGCTCAAATTCGGTGAGTGAAATGCGCTGGCGACCAAAAATGTACAGGCTCCCGGGATTTTCCAGTGTGCAGTCAAATACAAACTTCTTTGCGATGGTATTAATTTCAACCAGCACTTCCACTTTACCCTTTCGCCAGCTGCCGCCCCGCTCCCACTCCGGTGCAAGTGACAGCAGGTTTACCCGGATAAAGGGTGATTCATCCTCATTTAACATTTTTCGGAAGTCCTTGTTCATGATCGGGTTGCCCGAATCGAATGCGTGTATCTTTAAATCAATCTGGCAACCCGAAAGTTTAAGAATTTTATTTTCGGAGTCGACTTTAACAGGTCTGTCAATTGAAATATTTTCTGTGTATCTGAATTTGAACTGATTGACATTGGTTGAACCATAAACAGTAACCCGGCTTGAAGGATTAATAAAGATGCGATATTGCTGAGCACTTGATGGTGTAATAAAAAGTATGCCCGCCAGAAGGTTTATAAAGCAGATAAGCACCTTCATTTAACAGACCCGGTTATTTGTACAGCGTCATTGTTTTCCATAGTTGATCAAATTCCTTCAGGTACGATTTTACGGCTGCTGAGTGACTGGTAAGCAGAATATTTTCATGATTGTATTGTGCTGCGCTCCGGGTCCAGTTGTAACTTCCGGTAAGTAAGATCTGCTCATCGCACACCATAAATTTATGGTGCATGTGGTTTGGTGTGGTGTCCATTTTAACGGCAATGCCCTGGCGGGATAACCGGGCAACGTCTGATCCTTCATCTTCTGACTTATCGTTATCGGTGATTATACGAATGTCAATTCCTCTTTTGTGCGCTGTCAGTATAGCATTGGCAATGGTATCATCGCTGATGGTAAATACACAAATCTGAAGTTGTTTTACCGACAAATCAATTTGCCGGATAATCGTATTCCGGCAGGCATCGCCCGGGCTAAAGAAAACAGCTGTACTTTCGGGTGTTTCCTGCTGATTATCTTGCAGTGCACTTGTTGCAGTTTTTACCCATTCCAGAATGAAGCGATAGTTGGCAGCCGTAACATGTTCCTGCGCCATTTCGTAAATCCTGCTTCGGAGTACAGCCAACTGATGGCGATCAGGGGCATGGGTACGAAGCAAGTCTTTAAGCGATCGTTTCTCTGATTTAGATAGTACTTCATCAGCAATGCTTTCCTTCAGAAAATTGATAATCTGCTCCATGCCGCTTGGACTTAAATTCCCTCAATATACTAAGGGAATCATTCAGCCGGCAAGGCGGAATGGGCTATTGCCAGCCTTATTCAAATACAAAAACAGGGTAAGTGGCTAGTGCACTAACCCGTTTAATAACGCTTTTATGAAAAAGCTTTTCGATGACAGGACGGTTTATTTCGGATAGAGCCAGCATATCAGCCTGACTTCGCATCATGTATTCATGCAGGCTATTAGTGAGATCGCTGGCATGAATTGTTTCAAAAGTTAATGGCGTATCTGAAAACCATTTTTTGGCCTGCTCCTGGAATTCATAAAGTTCCTGGTTGGCCCTTTCGCTTACAGACTCTTCCATTACTTGTAATACAGTTATCCGGCTGTTAAACGATTTTGCAAATTCTGCCAATGGATTCAGGGGAAGGTCAAGCTGCCGCCAATAGTCAAAAGCAAAAACTATGTTTGCAATTTCAGTGTACAGGCAATTTTCTGGCACTACCAACACTGGTATTAAAGCAGAACGGATAACACGATAGGTATTGGTACCATAAAAAAACTGGAGTAAATCGCTTGCCCCGTTTGTACCCATCACAATTAGATCATATTTCTTTCCTTCAACGCCAATAGTTTTTGTAACAGATGTGTACGCGGTTGCTATTTCGTAATCGCATGACACTTTGAATACCCGGCTCACTTCCAGGCAGCGCTGATCCAGCAGAGCTGTTAATTCATCGGTTATTGTTGCCGGCTCATCAGAATCGGTGAATGCCGTAAGCGAACGTACATGCAACAACGTAAGCACCCCACCGAATTTATGTGCGAGTTTTGCTGCATAAACTACAGCGTTATCGGCTACAGATGAAAAATCGGTTGGGCACAGAATTTTTTTCATTTGCGGTTTTTAATTGATAACCAGCACCGGGCTCTGTTCCTGGTCAAGCAACTTGGTGGCCACGTGTGTAGCCCATACGCCATCATCGTGTTCACTGCCGGAAACACAAAGCAGGTCGGCCTGCACCTTTTCACCTACGTTTCTAATGGCCCATTCAATATCGTTGGTAATGGCGTAGTCCAATGCATAGCGCAGGCCCGGAAAACCTGAAGTGAGATTTTGCATTGTGCTATACGCTGATTGTTCCGGCTCGGGCTTGGTTGCCGAAGCCAGGTAAAGTAAATGCAACTTGGCCTTCAGCCCGTTAACCAGATTGGCCACCCAGGAAAAATGGGATGACCTATCGTGGCGGAACCTGGAGGCAAACAATACAGTTTGGATAGAATATTTTTCAGGAATCTGTTTAACCACCAGTACAGGAACATCAACCTGCCGGATAACCCGCTGTGCGTTGGAGCCGATAACCAGCTTGCGGATGCCCCGCGCACCATGTGATCCCATTACCACTAAATCGATGGCATACGGTTTAATGTAGTTTTCAATTTTTTCCGTTCCGTTATCAAACACCAGTATCGGAAAACAGGTTACTCCCATATCCTCCCCTTTTCGAACCAGTTCATCCAGTTGCGATTTTGCCGTGCTCACCTCCTGATGATGCAGTTCCAATTCAACATCGGAATGGACAGCGCTTTTAACAGCCGGTTCGGGGCTTATGTGAAGAAAATACACCCATGACCCGAGGTGTCTGGCCAGTTCAAGCGCTACGTGTGTTGCATGGTGGGCACATGTGGTAAAATCGGTTGGAACAAGTATTTTTTTCATATCCGTATTTTCGGATAAAATACTTTAATGATGATCACCGGCATATGATGGCGGTCAAAACCAATGCCTGACTTTTGTCACCAGGCATTACCACGTCAGCACCTTGGCACCCCGGATGTGTTTATGCTTAATATCAAGAAGAGCCCGGTTGGCCTGTTGCATCGGATAACTTTCAACCTCAGGGCTTATTTGGTGTCGGGCTGCCAGCTCTAAAAACTCCCGTACATCGGCCGAAGTGATGTTGGCCACACTCTTTATTTCCTTTTCCATCCACAGGTGTTCGGGATAATTGAGCGCCAGCATTTCTGCCTTATCGGTTTCTTCTTTACGGATGGCATTAATAACTACACGCCCTCCGGGTACCAGATTTTTTAATGAAGCCAATACTGGTTTCCAGACTGGTGTGGTATCAATTATTGCTGTTGCCTTTTCCGGTGGCACATCGTCAATATGGCCTGCCCACTCCGCACCGAGCGTTCGGGCAAATTCCTGTTCCTGGCGGCTCCGTGCAAACACCAGTACGTGCGAATTCGGGTAAAGGGCTTTTGCCAGTTTTAAAACCAGATGGCCGGAAGCTCCAAAACCGGTTAAGCCAAGTGTATCGCCATCAGTGAGGTTTGTTAGCCGTAATGCTCGGTAACCAATGGCGCCTGCACACAGGAGTGGTGCCGCTTCAACATCGGTAAAGAAGTCTGGAATGCCATACGCAAATTTTTCATTCACCGTCAGGTATTCGGCATAACCGCCATGGGCATCGCGGCCGGTGGCTTTAAATGCGGGGCAGAGATTTTCTTCACCCTTTAAACAAAAGTTGCAAACACCGCAGGCCGCGAAAATCCAGGCAACGCCTACCCTATCTCCGGCTTTGTGCCCGGTAACACCCATGCCTGTTGCTGCCACAGTTCCCACAACCTGATGCCCGGGTATAACCGGAAACATAGGTGGGGGTGTACGGCCTTCAATTTCATCCAATTCGGTGTGGCACACACCGCAGCAGGAAATCTTTATGAGTAGTTCTTTTGTTGCAGGTACTGGTGTGGGTACTTCTGACCAGGTTAATGGCGAATCATTATCAGCAAGGTTACAGGTATTGTGCAGCAGCCAGGCCTTCATACACGAAGGTAAGGATTCAGGTTTTACAAGCACTACTTCATCACCATGCTCAGTACGGGAATATCTGTATGATAAAGCAGGGTTTCTGTAACACCAAGTTGGTAGTTAGGCCTTCCCTTCCGGTTATGGGTTACCATGGCAATCAAATCCATTTTTTTTTGCCGGGCAAAATTGAGGATACCCTTTTCCTTGTCGAAATCGTTGTATATGAAGCTGTGAAACTTAACGGCCCGTTGTACCGGAATAAAATCAGCCATTCTTGCTTCGGCCGATGGGGTATCGTAAAAGTTAAACGGTGTGTTTACAAATAACAGGGTTATACTGGCATGCAGGTCAGCGGCAAGATTTTTAACAGTATTCAGCGAGTTCATACTTCCTTCTTCAAAGTCGGACGGGAAAAGTATTTTTTTAATTGCTTTCGGTGTGTACTCTTTTTTAACCGACAGTACAGGCACTGTAGCCTTGCGCATAATGCGTTGGGCAGTTGACCCCACAAACAGTTTGTCTGATTCACCGGCACCGTGTGCGCCCATAATAATCAAATCCATTTTATAAGCTTTGGCAAACTGGATGATCTGTTCATGAGCCACACCGCTGTAAACAAATGTCTGAACGTTAACTCCTTTAAACGTATCGTCTTCAGCGTATTTATCCAATTTTATTTCAGCATCCACCATGCGCGCCTCCACTTCCGGATAATTTTGCTGCATACTAACCGTCATGCGGTCCCATTCCGGTGGCGCATACACTACGTGCAACAGGTTGAGCTGGGCTCCGGTTTTACGGGCCAGAGCAGCTCCGGTTTTAGCCGCACTTTGGGCATATTTCGAGAAGTCGAATGGGATTAGAATATTTCTCATAACTCAAACAGTTTATCGAAAGACATCCAAACATTCCCCACTTACCAACAGCAATGGCAAATAACAGCTGTTAAGTGTTGATTCAAATTACAAGAATCAGGGCACGAATCTGATATTTATCATACTTTAAAGAAAGTGCTACCTTGATTTTAAAATGCAGAAGTATTAAACCGTGGATTCCATAACACACCTTGCCCTTGGTGCTACCCTTGGCGAAGTCATGATTGGCAGGCGTATCGGCAAAAAAGCGCTTGTGGTGGGAGCGGCCGCTCAGTCACTACCTGATGTTGATTTTCTGGCTGCGTTTTGGCTGTCCCCCTCCGAAAACCTGATTGCCCACCGGGGTTTTACGCACTCCTTTCTGTTTGCCGGTATTGTTTCATTGCTGCTGGCCCTGCTGGCCGACCGTTGGCACCGAAGGCAGTCGGTATTCTTCGGCACCTGGTGGATGTTTTTTGCATTACAGTTATCCGTGCACCTGCTTATTGACGGTTGCAACGCCTATGGTGTTGGCTGGCTGGAACCGTTTACTCTGCAACGAGTTTCCTTTAATCTATTATTTGTTGCTGACCCGTTTTTCTTTCTGGGTGTAGGTGCGGCTTCGGTGCTATTGGTTTTTTTTAAGAGCGATCATCCTTATCGGTTCCGGTTGGCGTTGATTGGCTTGTTGGTCAGCCTTGCGTACCTGCTGTATGCTTTTACCAATAAACTTCGAATTGAAAAGATAGTTGCGAGGGAAATAGCACGAAACGGATATTTGGCCGACCAACATTTTACAACCCCGACCCCGTTAAACAGCTGGTTGTGGTATGCTGTTGTAAAGGATGGTGAAGGCTTCCGGATTGGTTATCGCTCGGTATTTGACCAGGCACCTGAAATAGACTGGACGTACTTTCCGAAAAATGACAGTCTGCTGGCCCTGGTGGATGACCATGAAGCACTTCAGCGGTTAAAGCGGTTTTCACAGGGATATTATACGATAAGTTTTCAAAACGACACGCTAACATTTAATGATCTGCGCTTTGGCCAGATTACGGGCTGGCATAACCCCCGTGCCCCGTTTGTTTTTCATTATTACCTGCAGCACCCCGATGATAACAACCTGGTTATTCAGCGGGGTCGCTTCGCTAACTGGAACAGCGAAACTACTGCATCCTTGTGGAGCAGGATAAAAGGAAACTAAACAGAAACCCACGCCCCGCTGATATAAAACTTTTTTGTTAAAAACCTTCAAACACGTAGTTTTGCATGTTGTGAGAGATGTTTTGGTTATAGTATGCTTTCAGGTACTTGTGCTCAAGTCCATGATGCCGGCCATGGATACGTTTGAATTATCAAAGCTGCCGGCCCTGGCCGAACATTATGCCGAACATCAAAAGGAAAACCCCGGTATTTCATTGTGGGAATTTATTGTACTTCACTACGAAAACAACCGCCATCATAAAGAGGATCATGATAAGCATAGTAACCTGCCATATGGAGCCCAGCATCACGATAGTAGTCCGCTGCAGGTCTGGTTTTCTTGTACAAATTTTAACGTTCAGTTTTGTAATACATTGTTGCGCACAGATCCTGCCAGTACTTACATAAGTCCGTTCGAATCGCTTTGGCAATCCTCTATCTGGCAGCCGCCCCGAAACGCATAATCCTACGCGTGTTTGGCGCCTGGGTTTTGCGCCTCATTTTTAAAAATTGATTTTTATCCCGAATTAAAAAACCGATCAACTATGTTGAATTGGATTATTGATTTTTCCTTACGGAATAAACTTATCATTTTACTGCTGGTTGCCGGCCTGATCGGTTGGGGAAGCTACTCCCTTACCCAACTGCCTATTGATGCCGTACCCGATATTACCAACAACCAGGTTCAAATCATTACGGTGGCTCCTTCGCAGGCTGCCCAGGATATTGAGCGGCTCGTAACTTTTCCGGTTGAACAAACCATGGCCACCATTCCGGGTATTGAGGAGATACGCTCCTTCTCCCGGTTTGGTTTGTCGGTAGTTACCATTGTGTTCACCGACCAAACCGATGTGTATTGGGCCCGTCAGCAGGTTAATGAGCGGCTGGTTGATGCAAAAAAGCTTATACCCGAAGGTGTAGGCACTCCTGAACTTGCTCCGGTTACTACCGGGCTGGGAGAAATCTACCAATACATTTTAACGGTAAAGCCGGGTTTTGAATCGCGTTATAACCTGGCTGACCTGCGCACCATTCAGGATTGGATCGTCCGCAGGCAATTACTCGGCACAAAAGGTGTTGCCGATGTAAGCAGTTTTGGCGGCTATGTAAAACAGTACGAAATAGCGCTTGATCCTGACCGCCTGCGAAGTTTTGAAATCAGTATTCAGGATGTATTTGGCGCGCTGGCTACCAACAACCAGAATACAGGGGGAGCGTATATCGAAAAAAATTCAAGTGCCTACTTTATCCGCAGTGAAGGTTTAATTACCAGCACCAATGATATAAAGAATATTGTTGTTGGAAGAACAGCCGCGGGTATTCCCATTCTTATCAGCCATGTGGGCGATGTTCGTTTCGGTCAGGCCATCCGTTACGGGGCCATGACACAAAACGGTAAAAGCGAAGCTGTGGGTGCGGTTGTTATGATGTTAAAAGGAGCCAACTCATCAGAGGTAATTGCCAATGTTAAAGAACGGATTGCCGAAATTGAAAAGAACCTGCCCGAAGGAATTGCCATTGAAGCATTTCTCGATCGCACCAAGCTGGTTAACAATGCCATTACCACGGTTACCAAAAACCTGGCCGAAGGCGCGCTGATAGTAATATTCGTTCTTGTCCTGTTGCTGGGCAACCTGCGGGCCGGGCTGGTGGTGGCTTCGGTTATTCCGCTAAGTATGCTGTTTGCCATTGGCATGATGACGGTGCTGGGCATATCGGGTAACCTGATGAGCCTCGGAGCCATTGATTTCGGATTGATTGTGGATGGCGCAGTTATTATTGTGGAGGCAAGTCTCCATCACCTGGTTGCCCGGAACAGTTCCCTGCGGTTAACGCAGGTGCAGATGGATCGTGAAGTGGGCGAATCGGCTAAAAGCATGATGAGCGCGGCCGCCTTTGGCCAGATGATCATCCTGATTGTCTACCTGCCCATCCTATCGCTGGTTGGTATTGAAGGCAAGATGTTCAAACCCATGGCCGAAACCGTAATGCTGGCCATAACCGGTGCGTTTATCTTATCGCTTACGTATGTGCCGGTTGCTTCATCGGTATTTTTATCCAAGAAAATTAAGTCTTCGGCTACACTGGCCGATAAGATCATTCACACCATTCAAGCAGGCTACCGGCCTACCCTGCAATGGGCGTTGCATCACCGGCTTTCCGTTGTTACAGTAACGCTGATCATTTTTGCGCTTTCGTTAGGTTTGTTTAGTACACTGGGTGGCGAGTTTTTGCCTGAATTGGATGAAGGTGATTTTGCCGTTGAAACACGCACCTTGCCGGGCAGCAGCCTGACGGAAACCATCAATGCCACCCTTAAAGGCGAGCAGGTATTGCTTAAAAATTTTCCGGAAGTAGAAAAGGTAATCGGTAAAATCGGAGCGAGCGAAATACCTACCGACCCCATGCCGCTGGAAGGTGCCGATATGATGGTAATTATGAAAGACAAATCAGAGTGGGTTAGCGCCTCCACCAAGCACGAGCTGATTGGAAAGATGCAGCAAAAACTCGAGGAAGAAGTACCGGGCATCTGGTTTGGTTTTCAACATCCTATACAAATGCGGTTTAACGAACTGATGACAGGCGCCCGGCAGGATGTGGTGCTAAAGATCTATGGTGAAGACCTTGATAAACTGACGGAATATGCCGACCGGGTAAGTAAACTGGCCGGCCAGGTAACGGGCGTTGCCGATCTGTTCGTTGAAAAAATTACCGGCCTTCCACAAGTTGTAATTCGAGTTGATCGGGAAAAAATAGCGTATTACGGCCTTAGTCTTGAAACGGTAAACTCGGTAATCAATTCAGCCATAGCCGGCAAAGCAGCGGGTGTTGTTTTTGAGGGTGAGCGCAGATTTGACCTGACAGTGCGATACACGCCCGAACGGAGACAACATCTTGACGATATCCGAAACATTATTGTAAATACACCTGCCGGATTACGGATACCCCTGTACGAAGTTGCGGCCATTAACCTTGAAGCCGGCCCTACACAAATTCAGCGCGATGATGCTAAACGAAGGATCATAGTCGGGTTTAACGTGCGGGGCCGCGATGTAGAGAGCATTGTTCATGAATTGCGCGATAAAATTGCAGCCGAAGTAAAGTTCGAAGCCGGTTACTATGTTACTTATGGAGGGTCGTTTAAAAACCTGGAAGAGGCCCGCAACCGGTTGATGATAGCCGTACCGGTAGCGCTGGCACTCATCTTTGTACTGTTGTTCTTTGCGTTTAATTCAATCAAACAAAGTCTGCTCATTTATACCGCTATTCCGCTCTCCGCCATTGGCGGCATTATTTCGTTGTGGATTCGTGATATGCCCTTCAGCATTTCGGCCGGTGTTGGATTTATTGCGCTTTTTGGTGTTTCGGTACTCAACGGCATTGTGCTGATAGCCGAATTTAACCGGCTGAAAAAAAGCGGAGTGACCTCAACCGATGAAATCATCAGCAAAGGCACAGAGGTGCGTTTACGGCCTGTATTAATGACAGCCCTTGTTGCATCACTTGGTTTTTTGCCGATGGCCCTATCGCAAGGCAGCGGTGCTGAAGTTCAGCGCCCGCTGGCCACGGTAGTCATCGGTGGATTGGTAAGCGCCACCTTCTTAACATTGGTGGTTCTGCCCTGCCTGTATTCATTAACTGAAAGAATACAAATTCAGCGATTGCGCACTTCATTATAACTGATAAGATGTTTACCATGAAATCATTAGTAACCATTTTGCTGCTGACAACTGCCGCTTCGGCAATCAAGGCACAAACGTTTTCACTGCAACAGGCGCAGGCACAGGCCCTTCAGCATAGTCCGTTTCTTAAAGCCTCTGCGTTGGATGTTGAACGACACACCGCATTAAAGCGGGCTGCTCCCGAAATACCGAAGACCGATATTCAATTGCTCTACGGCCAATACAACAGTATTGAAAAGCATGATAATAACATAACCATTACTCAAACCCTGCCCTTTCCAACAACCATTGCCCGGCAGGTTCAGCATGCGCAGGCTTTGCAAACTGCGGCAGAGTACCGCTATGAAATGACAAGGCACGAATTGCTTTATGAAGTCAAGCGAATATTTTTTGAGTTGCTTTACCTGAAAAAGCGAATAACGCTATTGCAAGCACAAGACAGCCTGCTGCAGGCACTGGCAACTACCGCTGCCCAACGCTACAAAGCCGGTGACGCCACCTTGCTCGAAAAAGCATCAGCCGAAACACAACAGGGTGATGCCCGTAACCAGGTGCAACAGGCTGAAAAGGATTACCAGATTGCCTTGCATCGGCTGGCCACCTTACTTAACACCCCGGTAGCAGAAATTGCAGGAGCATTATATGAACTTACTCCGGTAATTACCGATACCATACAACTTCAACAAAACCCTGCATTAAGGCACAGCCGCCAGCAAATGGAAGTAGCCCATCGGTTGAAAAATCTTCAGCAATCCGCCATGCTGCCGGATATCCGCATTGGCTACTTCAACCAAACCCTTATAGGGCCGCAAACAGTGAATGGCGTTGAAACCATATTTGGTTCGGATAAACGATTTCAGGGCTTTCAGGTTGGACTAGCCGTGCCGCTTTGGTTTTTTAACCGTACAGCTTCGGTTGAAGCAGCCCGTTTATCAGCACACATGGCCCTGCAGGAAGCTGCTCAAACGCAGCTTCAGCTTACCGGCAGGTGGCACCAGGCCGTAAGTGAAATGCAAAAGGCCCAAAACAATCTGGCGTATTTTAAAAACCAGGCCTTGCCGAATGTTCAACTGTTAGAACATCAAAATGTGCGGTCATACCAGACTGGCGAAATAACCTATACCTCTTTCTTAATCAATGCCCAGCAGGCCCTTCGCATACAAGAGGCCTACCTGCAAGCCATAAATACCTGGAATCAAAGCATTATTAATTATGAATTTGTAACCGGAACCATCAATGAAAACTAATCGCATTATAAATCCCATTTTCTTTAGTACTCTCTTGTTAGCCGTTGCCGGATGTAAACAACCACAACCGGCCGGAAGCGAACTGCCAACTGAAATCAACACACTTACCCTATCAGCCGACCGGCAGCAAAAGGCCGGCATCGAACTGGGCACGCCCGAAAGCAGGGTAATGAGCAAAACAATCAAAGCCAATGGCATGCTTGATGTACCCCCGCAAAGCATGGTAACAATTGCCGCCCCTATGGCTGGTTTTGTAAAGAAGACCAGCCTGTTGCAAGGCATGCGGGTAAAGAAAGGCGATGTGTTGGTGGAGCTCTACCACCAGGATTATATTCAGCTTCAACAGGATTATCTCAATACCAAAAGCCAGTCAGAGTTTTTAAAAGCCGAGTACGAACGTCAACTTGAACTGGCTAACGAGAGCATTAATACCCAGAAAGCGCTGCAGCGGGCCCGTGCCGATTACCAGGCCGCTGAAATTAACCTGCAGGCATTGAAAGCGCGACTCGACCTGATTAATGTTTCTGTACAGCAACTTACCGGAAGCGGCATACAAAACTCGGTTTACCTGTATGCGCCAATAAACGGATATGTTACCGAAGTGAATGTTAACCCCGGAAAATTTGTAAGCCCGTCCGATGTGCTGTTTAAAATTATTGATCCCGAACATTTACATGTTGAGTTGTATGTTTTTGAAAATGATCTGCCGGGTCTGCGTGTCGGCCAACGGGTAAATTTTTCATTGGTAAATGAAAGTACCCTAAGGCAGGCTACAATTTACCTGATCGGAAAAGAAATCAGCCCGGAACGCACGGTGCGTATCCATTGCCACATGGACAAGGATTATCCGGAATTGATACCGGGCCTTTACCTGAAGGCATTTATTGAAACAGCTTCACACCAGGCTACTGTTCTTCCGGAGGAGGCTGTCCTGACCATAGGGGCAAAGCATTTTGTTTTTGTAGCAGCGGATGCAACAACGTTTAAATTAATGGAAATTCAAACCGGTAACACCGATACCGGCTTTATAGAAATTTTACAGCCCGGGCAGTTTACCCCATCCACGCAAGTGGTTATTAAGGGTGCCTATACCCTGCTGTCTGTGTTGAAAAATACAGATGAGGAGTAAGGTCATTTTTTTGTTACTTTTGTCGAATAAATAACCGGCTTTAGTCGCATGCAAATGGGTAGTCTAACCCTCAAACAAAACTTGTTACTGGTTTTCCTAAGCTTTTTTTTAAGCCTTTCAACCTACTTGGTATGTGGACAAGCCAGCGTAGTTTCTGGCTCGGTTTCCAACTCAAAAACGAATTACTCCCCGGGCGTGGGCAACAACCGACTGATTGTGGTTGCTGTTTCTAACGAGAACAATAACAATGTTCGTACTGTAAGCAGTATTACATGGGGCGGACAAAACCTGACCTTTGCGGTGGCACGTACCAATCAGGGATCGGGTGGCAACGACCTTCGAACCGAAATCTGGTATCTGAATGAAGCCGGCATCAATGCGGCTACAGGATTTTGCAATAATTTCATCGTAACATGGAGTGGAGCTACTACAGAAGCCTTTACGGTAGTTACCTTAAAAGATGTTGATCAAACCACACCGGTTGCTGCCACAGGCACCGGGTCCCCTAACGCAGATGGAACAACTACTACAACAACTGGTATGGCGGCCGGAGTAAACGATCTGGCATTTTATTCTTCAGCAACCCGTGCCAACAGTGCAACCCATACACCCGCAACCGGTTATACCGAACTCAGCGACCAGGTGGTTGTGGGTACAGAAACTACCTCGCTGGCAACGGCTTATAAGTCAATTACATCGGCCGGTACCGAAACACCCACGGCCACGTGGAGTGGCTCTGCCCAATTGGTAATTGCCGGAGTAATTTTTAATGGCTTAACGCAGTCCGGAGGCATAACCTATTACTCGCGCAATGCCACATTGGGTGGTAACTGGAACAGCAACACCTCATGGACAACCAATTCCGATGGGTCGGGCGGCCCGTTGGCAGCAGGCGTATGGCCCAGACGATTTGATAATGTTGTAATTCTAAGTGGCCATACCATTACTATTGATGCACTTGATGACAATAAGAGTTGTGGCGTTTCGCCTGACGGACTCGGCCGCAGCAACGTGGGCCCATTTGTTTCTTCTAACATCGCCATGTTTTATCAAACCGGTGACATAACGATTTCGGGAACGCTCAACGTAACCGGTATTGAGATGATGGTTGAGGGACACACACGTATTTTATCAGGAGGAGCGTTTACTTTAGCCTCGAACCTCGTTAATGTTGGTTTCCTGGAAGCCGATGCCGGCTCCACCCTAAGCAGCCTCGATGACCTGATCGTAACGGGTAACAGCAATACGATCATCAATACCAACTCCACCTCTACCGATGATTTGGTTATCGATCACCGGGATGCCACCATTTGCGGCAGCGGAACAGCAACGCTGCAAAACGGTGCAGGTAGCACGATTACGTATACCAATGGAGCAACCGTGGCCCAAATCTGTACTTCATTTACCGTAGTTTGTACCGGTGTTGGTTGTACGGGCTTCCCGGTTACAGGGACTGGTACAGTTTTCGGTAACCGCGGCCCCGGTGGCGTGTTCAATACAACAGGCACCAGTAACCTTACATTGTGGCTTAATGCTTCAACTATCAGCCAGTCGGATAATACCAACATAACTTCGTGGGCCGATCAATCCGGTTACGGAAATACCGCCAATGCTGTAGGTGGTAATGAACCTGTTTTTCGTACCGGCATCATCAACACAAACCCTACGGTACGGTTTACAGCCGCCAATACCGATTACCTGCGCGTTGCTGATGCTGCCTCGTTAAGGCCAAACAACATTTCGGTATTCGTTGCAGGCATGTATACATCTGCTGCGTCACAGTGGTCGCCATTTATTATTAAGGCCACTAATTATACATGGGCAGATGGGTATGCCATAACCCGTAACGACACCGACAACTCTGTTCGCGGTTATGTTACAAACTGGAATGCCAATTTTATCAATTCAACGCTTGCAGCCAGTACATTTACCCTTATCAACATGGTTTATGATAACATAAACGTGCAAACTTTTTATAACGGAACTTCTCAGGGAACCGATCCGTTCACTGCAAACATTACCAATAGTACAAACTTCTTATATGTAGGGATAAGTCCTAATGATGCCGGCACAGGCGTGAGGCAGCCGTTCGATGGTGATATCTCTGAAATCGTTCTTATCAACCGCAATGTTACGCTGATTGAGCGCATCCTCATTCAAAATTACCTGGCGGCTAAATACGGCCTGGCGTTGGGTGCCGATGATGTGTACACGATGGATAACCCGGGCAACGGCAATTTTGATTTTGATGTGGCCGGTGTGGGACAGGCCAGCAACGGCTCACGGCATGTTGATGCCCGCGGCACAGGTATAGTACGAATGGTAGTTCAAAGTCCGTCATCGCTGTTCAATAATACCTTTCTGCTTTGGGGCCACAACAACGCCAGCATGACCAGCAACTTTACAGATATTGACGGTACAATTATCGTTGAACGGTTAAACCGCGTGTGGCGGGTTAGTGAAACTGGTGATGCAGGCAATGTGTCCATCTCCTTCGATATCAGCAGTTTGCCCGGCAGCCCAATTGGTGCGGATTTGCGTTTACTCATTGACCGTGATGGCGATGGCTTTGCCGACAACGATGTTACACCCATTGGCGGAGGTACGCTTGACGGCAGTACAGTAACCTTTAATGGCATTAACCTGCAAAATGGCGATCGCTTTACACTGGGCAATACAAACCTTGCTGCTCCCCTGCCGGTTGAGCTGGTTTACTTCCGTGCAAAAGCTAACGGTAGTACGGTTGACCTGACCTGGCGAACAGCCACAGAAACCAACAACGATTATTTTACAATAGAGCGCTCAGCCGATGCTGGGGAATGGACCGTTGTGATGACCATACCCGGTAAAGGCAACTCATCCATACCTGCTGATTACGCGGTGGTGGATGAAAACCCGCTTGAGGGTGTTAACTATTATCGCTTAAGGCAAACCGATTTTGACGGGACCTATACCTATTCTGATGTGGTATCGGTTGTTGTTGAAATGGCGGAGCGCGTTCAGGTTTTCCCTAACCCTGCCCGCGAAACGTTTACCGTTAAGGCTTCGTTCGAGTTGAATGAATCGCGTATTCGTTTGTTTGATCAGGTAGGAAAAGCTGTTTACGTAATAACGCAGCCTGGCGACAACCTTAACCAGCTTATGGTTGATAGCAGTGCCCTCCCTCCCGGAGTATACTTGTTGCAGGTTACCAACGGCCGTGTGGTCCGTACGGTACGGGTCGTTATCAGGTAAGCATTACCGAGCTTTGCGGCATTCCACCAGCCAGTCCCACGGATAGGGAGCTTTCATCCACTTTGGCGGCTCGCTGAATTCAGAATCCCAGTCGTATTCAACTTTATTCACACTGATGATCTGTAATCCTGCCAACGGAAAGATAACCTGAAGTTCTTCGGCTGTATAATGTTTGGTGGTTACACCGTTAATTTTAAGCAGGCCCTGCAGTAAATCGGTGTTACTAACCTCAAAGCCGCTCAGTTCATCCGGATCGATCGCATCAGGTAATGTTCCTTCCTTTTTGTTCCAGTCAATCAGCCGCCAGGCAGCAAACAGGTATGATTCCATAGAGGGCAGGACGATTATTGCCGAACCGTCCTTGCGAAGTGCACGGTGAACATTCTTCAGCATGGCAAGGTTCTTCTCCGGTTCGGGAAGCATTATCACATTGCAGCAGAATACAAAATCAACCCGGGGCAGCTTAACGGAAGGGTTGGCCAGATCAGCCTGTATACAGGATACATTTTTGTAAGGTCTGCTTTTAGCCTGGGTCAATAATCCGTCAGCAATATCTATGGCGGTAAGTTTCTTAAAACCGGGCGCCAAATACGGAAAAGCCTTTCCATTGCCGCAACCGAAATCAAGGGCGTGCTTATTCTGGTTTCTGTACTTCCTGAAGAACCTGGACAAAATCCTGTTTCTGTCGGACTTAAATACATCAAAAATTTCCTCGTTATAGGTTGGAGCAATTTTGTTCCAGTGTTTTTGTTCGTTCATCAGTTTTGTTTAATCGGCATCGATAGTATCGACAGGGCCTGGCTTAAGGTAAGGCCTTCGCGCATCAGCGAATAATACCTTCCATCCGAAAACCTGGCTTTGTATACGTCTTTAATCCGCTTTTGTACCTGATTCCGGTAGGTAAGGCCACAGATTTTCCATAACAGATAATACTGTTCTTCATTGTCTGCATTAAAGCGTTGTTGATTGTTCAAAAAGTTAAAAGCTACCTCGCCCATTTCCTGCGTGTTCATATTATGAAGAAAATTATTTACCAATTTTAATTGTTCATCATAATTGATGGTATACGTTGGCAGATAGATGGAGGGAACCGGCTGGCCTTTTGATTCAATCAGTTCGATGAAGGTGCGGCTTATTATACTTATCAGATACGAATTATTCGGATAAAACTGCATCAGTTCCAACGCAAGGCCCAGAGTTAAATCGGCCTGTTTGTTAAAATAAGCACTAACTACCCGTTCGAATTCACTTTGTTTGATAAGCCGGTTAATTGCCTGATAAGGCAGTAAACTTTGAATTGTTTCGCTAACTGTGTCCGTATCAGAGGAGAGTGCTTTCATGCGGTATTCGATATCGGGATGTGTTTGGATTGAATCCATGGAGAAAATAAAGAGATTTTCGGGCCGTTTGCTGTAAATGCTCAGCCGTTTGTTCAGCCAGGCCTCCTGAAACGGATACTTGCTTGTGTAAAATGGCTCAAACAAGCGCTCATTAAAAACATACTTCATCCGGTCAGCCGAGTCCAGCACATTCAGAGCACCCAGGGCCCCTGAACGATTAAAACCTGCTTTCAGTAATAATTTTAAACCAAGTGAATCGGCCTCCAGTTCATGCGCACGACTGTACCGGCTTCCTTCGTAAACAAGTTTCCGGAGTTTATTAACGTCTTCAAGGGTGATATCCTCAAGGAATATTTTAGCTAACCCGGCTTGCGTATTTTTAAAGTAATCACTTTCAACCTGCTTCAACACACGCTTCATAACATGGTCAAGTTCGTAGTGTGCCAACTCGTGAGCCAGTGTAAAGGCCAGTTCATCCGGAGTTTTAATCTTACTGAGTAATCCAACTGTTACAGCAAATGTTCCTTCCCCATAACAGTAGGCATTTACTGAAGGATCTTTTAAAATGAGGAGAAGGTTAGGCTTACGCTGCAATTGGTTACCAGTTGTTATCCGGTTCATAATGTGTTGCAATACAGTATGCAGGCTGTCGTCATGGATGACACCGCCCTTCCGGATTAATTCGGTGAGGTAAGCAGTTCGTGCCCTGTAGATCATGCCGGCCTCCCTGCGGGCAGAAACCGGGAGACGTTTAAGTTCTTCCTGCTGCTGTACACGAAGTACTTCTATTATCGGCTTACCGGTTAACGCGTTATAGGTTTTTAGCGGGGTGTAATTATTATTGAACTGACCGTACCCTGGAGAAGAAGAAGCTATGATACAAAAGCTGATAAGACCGATTTTCGTAAATACAGAGAACATGAATTATGAATTAAACGATCTTTAAATTTTCTATATTAGCAATATCTGTATCAATAATTTATTATGCAAGTACACAAAATAGTTGCATTTAGTTGGTTATTGACAACCTCATTATTTGCACAACGTATCGAGCCCGATCGTGTTAAAACCGTTTCGGGCGATCTGACGATACAACCCATCCTGCACAGCACCGTGGTTTTTACATGGAACAACAAGGTGGTTTATCATGATCCATATGGCGGCAGCAATGCGTTTGCAGGATTGCCTGCTCCCGACCTTATTCTTATAACCGATATTCATAGCGATCACTATAATTTAGAAACACTTAATACACTGGACCTTACCCGAGCCACTCTTATCGTTCCACCGGCAGTGGCAGAAAAACTACCTGAGCCTCTGCTGGCGAAGGCTGTTGTAATAACAAATGGTCAGCACACCACACATGCCGGAATTTCAGTGAAAGCCATTCCGATGTACAATCTGCCGGAAACACCTGATTCAAGGCATCCAAAAGGCCGGGGTAACGGTTATGTTATTCGGTTTGCCGATAAACAGGTTTACCTTTCTGGCGATACCGAGGACATTCCGGAAATGCGTGCACTCATGAATATTGACATTGCTTTTGTTTGCATGAATCAGCCCTTCACAATGGACATCAAACAGGCTGCCAGTGCGGTGCTTGAGTTCAAGCCTGGAATTGTCTATCCTTTTCATTACCGGGGTCAAAGCGGGCTTACCGATGTTGAGGGTTTCAAAAAACTGGTTATGGATGCTAACCCGGCTATTGAGGTGCGGTTGCGAAACTGGTACCCCATCAACTAAAATAGATACCTGTAGTTAAAATTTTCGACTTTCACGCAGGTACAGAAACAGCGGGAAGGTTCCTGCCATTCCAAACAGCATAGTAAGTACCCATATTACCCACACGTTTTTAATCCCATGCAGTTTCGCTTCGTGATACGTCCAGAAAAAGAAAATAAACACCACAACAAGAAGATCTACAATAAATGCGGTGGCAATCCGGTTACCGAACATCCCGCTAAGGGTGGCAGTTGGGTCAAGCCAAAGCAAAATGTTGCCTGTTTCAACCGATTCGATGGCAACAAAAATATTCGGGGCAATAAAACCGATTACTGCAAGGATCAGGTAAATGATTTTCATGGTTGGTTTGTTGGTTACCTGCAAAATAATAATCTACATTGGGTTTAGCTAAATCTTAAGAGAATACTGAATAATGAAGTGTAATTCCCGTAAATTGCTGTAGCCAACTAACTAAATTGCCATGAGTATAAGAAGAAAAGCCACAGCCGTTTGGATCGGCTCTGGAAAAGAGGGCTCCGGCCATCTGAGTACACAAAGTACGGTACTGCATAAAACCCAGTATTCGTTCAGTTCCCGGTTCGAAAGTGGAATCGGTACCAATCCTGAAGAACTTATTGCCGCGGCCCATGCCGGCTGCTTTACCATGAAACTGAGTTTTGTACTGGGCGAAGCTGGCTTTACCCCGGAAGAACTGAAAACCGACTGCATGATTACGCTTGACAGCGGTACGGTTACCCAATCGCACCTTGTACTGCAGGCAAAAGTACCCGGCATTAGCAAAGAAAAGTTTGATGAATGCGTAAAAAATGCCGAAGTAAACTGCCCCATTTCAAAATTGCTCAAAACGGCTATTACCGTTGAAGCCAGATTGATCTAACCCGCATCATGATTAACTCTCCTCAAGCCAAGAATAACCCTGCGTTATTCGTTTTTTTACCCGTACTGTACACGGTGTGGTCGGATGCCGTACTCACACCTACCGAAATCAAAAGCATTGAGGCCGTAATCGAAAAGCAAACCTGGCTTGGTAAGACTGATCGGGAGTTTCTTCGTTCACTGATTGACCCGGCAAACCCGCCAACGCCATCCGGATTAAAAGACTGGTTAGCTGAAATTCTGAAAGTGAACACCACCCCTGCCGACTCATTAGCCAATATCGGGATTAAGCTTGCTGCTTTGCATTCATCAGGCAAAGCAACTATTCCGGAACAAGCTATTCAATCACTGGCGGGGATCGAACAAAGCCTTGGACTTATCGGCCGTGAAGCCACCTATGCTTTTCACCCGGAGTACCGAACCTCCATCACGCAAAAGCAAACCACGCAACATACCTTCGATGTAGCCACCATGACAAAAATTCTGGATGGCGACCAGGCCGAGCTGATCAGCAGGGTGAAAACCATACTTTCCGATCCGGAATTTGCGTACATCGAAACCGACAACCTTGGCGAATACCGCACGAAAGTTTTGCACTGGGCAAAATTACTGGCCAAGCAAGGTTTCGGTGCGCTGGCTTATCCTAAAGAATACGGAGGAATCAGCGGCATGGCTGAGTATTTTACCGTAATGGAGACGTTGAGCTACCATGATCTTAGCCTTGTGGTGAAGTTTGGCGTTCAGTTCGGTTTATGGGGTATGAGTGTTTATTTTCTGGGAACAGAAAAACATCATAAAAAATATTTAAAAGATATTGGCACCCTGGATTTACCCGGCTGCTTTGCCATGACGGAAACTGGGCATGGCTCTAATGTACGCGGTGTGGAAACCACGGCCACCTATAATCACGTTGACAAAACATTTACCATTCATACTCCGAATGATGCTGCGCAGAAGGAATACATCGGCAATGCAGCCCTGCACGGCCAAATGGCCACGGTGTTTGCCAAACTTATAGTTAATGGACAGGATTTCGGAGTAAACGCATTTATTGTTCCATTACGGAATAAACAGGGCAAGTTGTTGCCGGGCATTACCATTAACGACTGCGGTAGAAAACTGGGCTTAAATGGTGTGGATAACGGTGTCATTCGGTTTACCAATGTGGTTATTCCGAAAGATGAAATGCTCGACCGGTTTGCCCGTGTTAATGATGAAGGCCGGTTTGAAAGCCCGATTACCAGCGATAACCGCAGGTTTTTCACCATGCTCGGCACCCTGGTGGGCGGCCGGATAGGCATACCCCGATCCGGAAATGCCGCATCAAAAACAGGACTAACCATTGCCATCCGGTATGGCGATAAACGAACACAGTTTGGCCCTGAAGGTGCAGCCGAAGTGCCCATCCTGAACTACCGCACCCATCAGCGCAGGCTTATGCCCCTGCTTGCCAACACCTATGCGCTGCATTTTGCATTGCAATATTTAACCAAAAGGTTTGTAAACCGAACCGAAGAGGAAATGCAGGAGATTGAAGCACTTGCGGCAGGACTGAAAGCCTGGGCTACATGGAATACCACAGCCACTTTACAGGAATGCCGTGAAGCGTGTGGTGGAAAAGGGTACTTGTTTGAAAACCGGATCGGCAGCCTGAAAAATGACACCGACATCTACACCACCTTTGAAGGCGACAACACCGTGCTCATGCAACTGGTTGCCAAGAGCAGGCTTACTGAATTTAAACAGGAGTTCAGCAGCATGAACGCGTTTGGGTTATTGAACTACCTGGCATCGCAGGCGGCTACATCCATAACCGAGATGAATCCCATCATCATCCGCAATACAGACGAAGATCACCTGCTTGATCCTGAGTTTCACCTGAACGCATTCCGTTACCGCGAACGGGATATCCTGGTATCGGTGGCGAAACGCCTGAAACGCCACCTTGATGACGGCATGGATTCGTTCGATGCGTTTAATGTGTGTCAGCACCACCTGGTACAGGTAGGGTTTGCCTATGTTGAACGGATAATTCTGGAACAATTCTTCGAGGCAGTCGAAAATGTAACCGATGAAAAGTGCCAGTTCGTACTACGTAAGCTCTATAACCTTTACGCCATTTCCCAGCTTGAGAAGAATAAAGGATGGTACCTGGAGCAGGGCTATTTGGAAGGTGTAAAAACCAAGGCAATACGTAAACTGTTTAATCAACTGTGCTGGGATATCCGCGCTGATGCAGTACCCCTGGTTGACGCATTTAACATACCGCCTACTTGCCTGGCAGCCCCTATTTCACTTCAATAGTCGGTTTTGATGTTCTTGTTAAATGGAATTTTAAACTGAAAGCCTATATTTTCATCGGTACTGTCATCTAACACATCTAACCCATATCGGATTTTTTTGGGATCATCATAAACAAATGTGCCAAACAGCCGGTCCCAGATGGAAAACATATTGCCAAAGTTGGAGTCTGTCCATGGGCGTTTATAATGATGATGGAACTTGTGAGTATTCGGGGTAATAAAAATGTAGCTGAGCGGTTTATCAATCCAAGCCGGCAGGTAAATATTGGCATGCGTAAAATAGGTAAAGAAGACTGTCAATATCCGGTAAAAGAAATAATATGCAGGCGGAGCTCCGGTAACAATAACCACTACCAAAGCAAAAATTTCGCGCATGGCAAAATCGCCCGGATGATGCCGTGTACCGCTGGTGGCATCCAGGTGGGTGTCGCTGTGGTGTACCATGTGGAACTTCCACATCCATTTATACCTGTGTAGTAAAAAGTGAATAAAATATTGGGCAACCAGCTCAAACAGCAGGATGCAAATAAGCAGTTCAACCCAAACCGGTAAATCAATAAGGTAGATTAATCCAAACTGATTTTGCTTTGTCCATTCAAACACGCCAACCGTGGCCAGCCCAAACAGTGTATTGATGACCAGGGTTGTAGAAAGAAATACGAAGTTCACCCCGGCATGCTTCCATTTGCGGTAATTAAATGCAAACAGCGGAAAATTACCTTCCAGAATCCAGCATATAACCAGGCAGATAACAATCCACACTCCGCGTTGCCAGGTGGGCATGGATTCAAAAAACAGTAAGAATGTCGCCATCTGATTTAAGGTGTGTTCAAAAATAATCAATCAGGCGGACTGTGCATACTCGGCAGCGAGTTGCTCAAGGATGGCACTCATCGGCCGGATGGCATGAACGTGCTCAATGGCGGGGCCGGCACACCAGACTGTTTTGTATGTGGCCCCGAAGGCGGCTTTTTCAACGGCCTTCATACCACGAAGAGCGAGCAACATTTTGGCGTATTTCTTCAAAGTTTTATTGTTGTTTATGATTTTTTCCAACCAGGTTGCTTTAGTACCCAATTGCTGAACATAAGGGGTATTGATAACCGTTAACGGAGAGCCTGACATTTTTGTAGTCAGCACAATGTCTTTTTCTCCATAGTCAATACAGGCTTGTTTGTACTCCTGTGAAACAGGTGATTCTTCGCTGGCAATAAAGATAGTGCCTACCGATACACCGGCAGCGCCCCATTCCATAGCCTGGCGAATATCCTTTCCGCTGGCAATACCTCCGGCAGAAATAATGGGTATGCTGATATTCTCCTTCAGCAACTTAATCAAATCATGTGGACTGATCTTACCGGCATGCCCCCCTGCCCTGCTGTTAACAGCTATCACGGCATCGGCACCGAGGGCCTCTACTTTTTTTGCATATTCCAGGTCAACCACATCACAAAATACTTTTATGCCAAGGGGTTTGCATTGTTCAATTACTTCTTTCGGATTACCGAGCGATGTAATAATAAAATGAACACGGAGTTCTATTAGCGTTTTTAATTGCGAGCGGTATTTTGGATTGGACTTGTTAACGATGAGGTTAACGCCAAAAGGCTTATCAGAAGCTGTTTTAATCTCCTGTATTGCCGTCCGCAGTTCCGCATCGGTACGGTAATTCAAGGCCGGAAAAGCCGCGGTAACACCGCTGGCCAGCGCTGCTTTTACCATTGCGGTGTTGGAAATAAGAAACATGGGGGCTACGATGATCGGGTAATTTATGCCCAGAATTTTATCAAGCGTCATGAATACTAAAAACTTAAGTAGTACGTTTGTCGTTACAACGTATATTTGATAGTCGGGTAAGGTATTAAAACTTATATCAATATGAAACAATTCGCAGTAGGGGTCATCATCCTATTCGGGATTCGGATAGCAGTGGCACAGCCGATTTCTGTGTTGGTAGATGTTAAGTGGTTACATGAGAATTTGGCAAAACCCAACCTGGTCATCTTGCAGGTAAATGCACTGCGGCTTGATTATGAAAGGGAGCATATTGCCGGTGCGCGTTTTCTCTGGCCCGGCTGGCTTGCGCCTGATTCACCGGAGGGCACTTATAATGCACCTGATCCGGCTGATGCAACCGAAATACTTCAAAGCCTGGGCGTTTCATCCGGGTCGCATGTTGTTTTATGTCATGTACGCAACGAAGTGGGCCCTGCTGCCCGCATGTTTCTTACGCTTGAGCACCTTGGCCTGAAGGGCCAGGTATCGTTTTTAAATGGAGGACTGGAAGCCTGGAAGAAAGCCGGATACGCTGTTACAAAAGATTTGCCGGTTGTAAAAAAGGGTAATTTTAAAGCAAAACCAACCGGCCTTTTGGTTGACCGTTTTTATGTGCAGGATAAATTAACTACAGGCGCTTCCACTATTGTTGATGCTCGCCTGAAACGGTTTTATGATGGTGAACCCTCCGGATATCCGCGTGATGGACATATTACCGGTGCGAAGAATATCCCTTATGCCGAATTATTGAACACCAGTAATTTCTTTAAACCGGCTGATTCATTACAAACCTTGTTCACACCTGTAGCGCCTGCAAAAGACAAAGAACTTGTGTCATACTGCTTTGTCGGGCAATCGGCCAGTATAGTTTACCTGGCCGGGCGGGCCTTAGGGTATAATATGAAATTATACGATGGTTCCATGCAGGAATGGAGCCGGATTGATGAGTGCCCGATGGAAAAAGCGCCAGGTAAGAACTAACCATTTACCGATTCAAAAAATTGCCTGATAGCTTCTATTTTTCTGGCTTCGGTTAGGTGTCCTAGCGCATCGTTTTTAAGCACACGGATATTTCTAACTTTTCGCAAGGCGTTTTCCAAGGTTATGCGTACAGTGCCTGGCCCGGTGATATAAATAACTGCTGAACTGCCACGAAGAATATCAACTACCGATTGGATGTACTTCTTTAGCCATTCATTGTAATGCGCCTGCTGCGAGGTTTCGTAATCAAACCCTATTGCCCGTTTTGATTTTCTTGAAGATTCACCTTTGTAACGGGGCTTTGATTCAATACCGGAAAAGATCCGGTGGTGTGATAACCTGCCGTTTTCAAAACTGACAATGAGCGCCTCGCGCGAATCGATCCATAAACCTATTTTCCTCATACGCATTGTAATTTGAAGGTTCCGAAAATACCCTAAACCTTCACAACGAAGACTGATTCATGTCATAGAAAACAATGATATTTGATGGACACAGGTAAAATCAGGACTCCACCATTTTCATCCATTTAACAGTATGCCGGGCAAGTACCGGTAGCAGGTCGTGTTTAGATACCTTAAAGGAATGATCGGCCTGTTCAAACGTAATGAGTGTGGCCGTTTTCAGGTCTGAACATACCTTCGTTATTAAGTTAACATCAGCAAGCGGGTCGCGTGTCCCCTGAAGAAAGAGCATAGGAACAGCCAGTTGCTGAAGATGGTTAGCACGTTCAACACCTGGTTTTCCGGCCGGATGAAGCGGAAAACCAAAAAACACAATGCCTTTAACATTTGCAGCACCGTGTTGTGCGATGAATTGTGATGTCATTCTGCCACCAAACGATTTACCACCGGCAAACAGCGGAATACCGGGATACTGAACAGAGGCAAAATTTATAGCTGCCTTAACCGTGGCCATCGCTACAGCCGGTGAATCAGGTCGTTTTTTATTATTCTCTGTGAAAGGAAAATTATAGCGAATTGTCGCAATCCGGTGCCCGGCTAATTCTTCAGCAACCCGCTGCATAAAAGGATGACGCATGCCTGCACCGGCCCCATGTGCCATTACAATTAAGGCCAAAGGGCGTAGGGGTAAAAAAATTATACAGGACACCCACCCCACTAAATCGGAAACGAGCAAACGTTCCAGTCTTTCTGAAGAACCCGTCACCCTTAAATTTAAAACCTAACCGGCAAATATTCCGCGTTGGTAAACTACCTCGGAAGAAAGGCCTGAGTTGACTTCTTAAAAAAGCAGAACATGCATAAGCCAAGCTCAAAAGCAAGGATTGAAATGATGGCAAAAAATATCTCCATAGCACATCAGTTTTAGTATAAATTAAAAAATTAAGTAAATATAGTAAAAATACTTAAAATCAAATAGTTATAATTATTATTATAAGATCTTATTAAATAGTTATGGACATTCTGGCCGAATTAAGGAAGAAAGCCTTTAAGAATCAGGTAAATAACCTTGTTTGCTACATCGGGAATAATCCTTTCAGATTCAGGGTGCTTATGGATGCTTTCATACAAGGCCCCTACCGCATAACCCAGCGCGCAGCCTGGCCATTGAGTTATTGCTCAGAGAACTATCCGGAACTTTTAAAACCGTATCTGGGCAACCTGCTTAAAATTGTATCGCATAGGGATACGGCCGTTGCGCTAAAACGAAATATAATCCGGCTCCTTCAGTTTGTTGATATACCCGCAAAATTCCAGGGAAGTGTACTTACAATCTGTTATACCTTACTGACGAGCCGGACTGAAACAAGAGCGGTTAAAGTATTTGCCATGACCGTATTATCCAATATTGCACTGAAGCAACCTTCGCTGGCACGTGAATTAGTACTCATCCTGGAAGACCATTTGCCTTATGCTTCACCCGGCTATCGCTCACGAGCTCTAAAAATTATAGCCCGACACAAAAAGTAATATCTTCGGGGCATGGCCCACGAAACCACTACCCATACCTGTAAAAGTTGCGGTAACCAGTTTACAGGATTGTATTGTAACCTATGCGGTGAGAAGGTAATCGAGCCGAAAGACCGGTCCTTTAAAGTCTTCCTCTCCAACATCCTTATAGCCATCACGTTTGCCGACAGTCGGTTTATTAAAACGCTTTGGATGATTATCCGGAACCCGGGGTTTCTTTCAAAAGAATATGCCGAAGGCCGTAGGGTGAACTACCTCAGGCCCCTCCAGTTATTTTTCATCCTGAACCTGATATATTTTTTGTTTCCAGTGCTTCAGCTTTTTAACTCCTCGCTCCGCACACAGATGTATTACCTGTTTCACAGCCCTTGGGTGCGAACGCTTGTCATAGAAAGGATTACTGCCTCGGGTATGAGCTTACAGGGTTATGAATTGATGTACAATGCCAAATCAACAAGTCTGGCAAAGTTACTGGTTGTAGTTTATGTTTTGCTGGCCTCCATCCCGCTCAGCCTAATCTATTTGAAAAAGAGGAATCGCTACTTTACCGACCATGTAACCCTTTCGGTTGAACTTGCCTGTTATAATCTCTTTGTCAACGCCATTTTGCTGTCAGCGTTGCTTTGGGTGGTTAGCTGGCTATTACGATTAGGAAACCTGCCCTGGCAGGGTTATCTGAATGAAAATACATTAACCGGAATTTTTGTAACAACTAACTTGTACTTTGTTTATCGGGCCTCTGCTACATTTTATGATCAACAAGGAAAGCGCTTGTGGATAAAAAGCATTCTTGTGATTATTGGGCTCTTCCTTGCGCTTGAGGCCTATCGGCTGTTATTGTTCCTGGTGACCTTCTGGTCAGTTTAATACTTAGCCGAGCGAAGAAAGCTGACTGATAAGTTCAATGGCCGGCCCATGATCCTCAGCCGGTGTCAGGCTGCAGTATTTTTTTAGTACTCGAATAGCTTCGGTGTACTCCCGGTTCATCGCCAATGTAATGCCCAGATTAAAGTAACTGTTTGGAAATGTCGGCTCAATTTCTGATGCGATAGCATAGTGTACTTTCGCCAATGCATAATTACCCACTTCGGCATACAGGTTGGCCAGGTTATAATGTGCTTCGTAATGCCTGGGGTCGTTGACTAAACATTTGGTAAAGGCATCAATGGCGCGGGCATGGTTTTCCTTTTGCGATTCGATTATTCCCAGGTTGCACCAGGCATCAGCAACGAAATCACCCTCACCAATTGCCTTCTGGTACAGAACACTGGCTTGCTCATAGTTACCGGCCTCATCAAGCATCAGAGCCTCCTCAAAGGTCGACAAGTGGTTAAGTTTGATAACTCGCCCGCCAAAAAGGTTTAACTGACCGGCTTTGCCGGGTAAATCACCCTTTCGTTTTCGCGCCCTTTGCAGTCCGAATTTTTCAGGTGCAGGCCCTGGAAATTTTACAACTTTAGCCATTACCACAAAGGTACAAATTCCATATATTCTTAAGTATGATGTGGATCAGCCTGCTTTCCGTTTCAGTGCTTTTTGCTTGCTTGTCTTTTGGGCAACCGCACCTTTGGCCTTCTCCATTGGTTTCTTTTTGGCGCGTTCAATGCTGGCTTTAAGGGCAGTCATAATATCAACAATTTCCGGTTCAGCCTCTTCGATGGATATGATTTCTTTACCTTCAATTTTAGCCTGAATGATTTTTTTCAGCTCATCGGCATAATGATCCTCCATTTTGATGTTCGCAAATTTTGTCGTCATGGAATCAACCAGCGATTTGGCCAGTTTAAGCTGCTCCTTATCGGCCCTGGCCTCAAGTAATTGAGGCACTTCCTTTATACTCCGCACTTCGTTTGGATAGCGAAGCCTATACATGAGAATACCTCCTTCATGAGGATTGAGCAAAACCGGTGTTTCACGGTCGCGCAGAACAACTTTACCTACTCCTACTTTACCTGATTCTTTAAGTGTTGCAGCCAGCAAGGCGTAGGTTTTGGCAGCCACATCGCCATCAGGGCCTATAAAGTAGGGCGATTCGTATAAGGTTGGGTGTACTTCTTCAGCCTTCACAAAACCGTCAATCTCAATAACTTTTGTGCTCTTTAGTTTAACCTTATCAAGATCTTCCTGTTCTATAATCACAAACTGTCCGGGCTCGTATTGGTACCCTTTAACAATATCTTCGTTACGCAATACCTTGCCGGTTACCTTGTCCTTCTTTTCATACGCAACCGGATTATGCCCCTCGCGCGACAGCAGGTTGAAACTAATAGTCTGTGCATTGTCAATGGCATTGTATATCCGGATGGGAATTGTTACCAGCGAAAACCGGATGTGGCCTTTCCAGATTGCTCTCATGTTACTTGCTTTAATGCATTAAATATACTACTCTAAGTAATTGATATAAAGTATTTTAAATATTTTTATCTTTTTGGCATTAGCTTGCCTTTCAAAGGGCACCTATGCGCATTGTTATCTTTGCCTGGTTAGGCTTCGTCAGTGGTATCCCGGCTTTTTCACAAGGCGAAATTTTTGAACTGCGGCCTTATGATCCGGCTAACGTTCAAAGCCGGGTAGCGTTTGATTTTGACTCGTATTATTTCGTTGCCGGCAATAAGTTTTTTGTTGCCCGGGCCGGGTTTTATTACGGCATTCCCAACGACCGTCATGCCTTCGGTTTAACTATTCCGTTGGTGCATAGTATTTTCAACGCAGATTTTGCCGGTTACGAAAACACCACTGGTATTGGCGATATCCGGATGAGTTACCTGGGGGCACCCTATGTTAAGAAAACGCCCTTGGGGCTGGAGCGGGTATCCTTCTATTTTGATGTAACGGCTCCTACAGGCAATGCCGACCTGGGTCATGGTGTAGGATGGTGGCTTTATAAACCCGGCTTAATCTTTTCCGTTCAGCCGGGCCCGGCTTTTAGTTTATATCCTGAAGTCCGGTTTCAGTTCTCCTCCAAGCAAGTGAACAGCCGCGGTGGTGCTGATGGCGTTCCTGACTTGGAGAATCCTGAAAAGGATGAGAAACTGCAGTACTTAACCCTTGCCTTGCCCTTAACCTACGTTATAGAAGACTGGAACGGATGGGTAAGCATGCATACGGAATACGCCTATACCTTTGTTGAAGAAACCTACTTTTTATTTTTGCGGTTTGATTTCGGCAGAATGATGGGCAAACACTCGGCTGCCGGATTGCAGATTACTAAATTTATTGCCGGCCAGCCGCGGTTGGAAACTTTGGTTCGGGTGAGGTTTAATTTTTTTATCAGACACTAACGTAAATCGATATGCTTGTGGATAAGGTATCATATGCAGTAGTCGGTGCGTGGTTACTCCTGATCCTTCCACTGGAATCTTTTTGCCAACGTGGCCGTGAGACTTCGGAAAATCTATATGAACTGGCATTAGCCGATTATCGGCAGGGTATGTACGAAAAAGCTATTTCGCAAGTAACCCGTTCGATTTTTTTAAATGCCGTTAATACCGAAGCCTATACGCTGCGTGCAGCTTGTAAAGAACAGTTAAAGGATTATAAAGGCGCATTGACTGATTTAAATACAGTCTTGGAAATTGATCCCGATAATTACGAAGTGCTGTTTAAGCGGGCCACCATCCGGTATCAGGTAAATCAACCAGAGTTTGCCAGGCAAGATTTTATCCGGCTTCTGACACTACCCACCTCCGAAACAAATACTGTTTTTTACCGGCAGTCGGCACACCGACCGGGTACCGACCAGATTGTAACTGCACAAAGCCGGTTGCGGTCGCAATTATTCAGTTACCTTGGGTTGATCGATCTGCAATTAAATAATTGCAAAGCGGCAATTGCCTGGCTTGATTCAGCAATTGCCATCACTTCGGAGGATGCCGATTTTTACCTTAATCGTTTTTTGGCAAAGAAACAATGCGGTGAAGAGAACTTTGTGGATGACTTACAAACAGCGCTCCGCTTTAATCCTGACCATGCGCTTGCTAAACACCACTGGGCCCTGCTGGAAATAAATGCGGATGACGTTACCCGAGAAAAGTTATTTACTGATGCAATTGCTGCCGACTCGTTGCTTCTTTATCCTTACCTGCAGCGTGGTCTCCATCGAATGAAAAATAAAGATTACAAAGGAGCCTTGGCTGATTACGAACGAGCCCTTAAAATAAAAGAGGATGATCCGGAAATTTGGTTAAACCACGGCCTTCTTAAAGAAAAGCTTAGCGACATGCAGGGTGCGTATTCTGATTATTCGCGTGCTATTGAATTGCAGGAAGATTATGTACAGGCCTGGCTTAACCGGGGCAATTTGCTGGCCCAACAGAAGAAATATTCAGAAGCTGTCGAAGATTACTCGGTGGCTTTACTTTACAAACCTGATTATGCGGCCGCCTATTATAATCGCGCGCTGGTGTATCACACGTTAAAGAATCTCCAAAAGGCCTGCGCTGACCTCCAGCAGGCTCAGCGGTTTGGGTTCAGCGTTACTGATGAAATGAAACGGAAACTATGCCCACCCGATTGAGGACTATACAACCAAATCCGGTCGCAATCGTACAAACACCGGCTCCCTGAAATTCTTATCCGGGGTTAGCGATGCATAACTCACTTCAATCATAATCTTCGGATCAACCCAGAAAGACACCTTCTCGTCAGGCACTGGATCTTCTACCGGCTTTTTAACCGGTTTTAGTTTTCTAATTTGATTAAATATCTCCTTCGCTGTACTATCATCGAACCCTGTGCCCACCTTGCCCCGGTAAATCAGTTTACTCCCCTCTTTCTCGGCTATGTGCAATCCGCCAAATGTTGAACTTCGATTACCCTTGCCCTTATTATACCCGATTATTACACACTCGCTTGTTTTTCTAATCTTTATCTTAAGCCATACATCGCTGCGTTTACCCGGATAATATTTACCCGATTTTTGTTTGGCCATGATGCCTTCCAATTCATGCTCTTTGGCCGCCTCCAATAATGACGTACCATCATCTACCCACTCGCTTACACGGTATGGCGTATCCTTTCTAATGGCATCCTTAAGCCACTCTTTTCGTTTGATTAACGGCTCATTGATCAAACTCCTGCCGTCCAGATACAGGCAGTCGAACAGGTAACAATATACCGGTGAGGACCTGGCTAGCTTTTGAATTGTTGTTTCACCTGAGGCCATCAGCCGGTTAATTACTTTTTTAAATTCAGGTTTACCCTGCCTGTTCAGGCAAACAATCTCCGCATCAAACAGGCCACATGTAGCGCGAAATGCCTTGTCTGCTGACAGCAACTCCGGAAACTGACTGGTAATGTCATTCTGGTTGCGGCTGCGTATGCGCACCTGGCCATCCTCCAATGCAATTAAAGCACGGATGCCGTCCCATTTCACTTCAAACAGGTAGTCATTACCCGGGGGCAGTTTTTCTGAACTTCCTGAAAGCATGGGCTCGATGGCATCGTGCAGGTAATTGATCTGAGGTGTATCAACACGTTCCAGTAAAAACTCTTTATCCTTAATCCGATAGAGTCGATACTCACCGGTAACTTCTTTACTGCTCAACCTGAAATAGAATCCGTCTTTCTTCTCTTTAGTGATCGTATATTTGCCCAAGGCATAAATCCACATTTCGCCACCGCCATATTGCCCCTTCGGTATCTTACCATCAAAAGTCAGGTACTTCATCGGGTGGTCTTCCGTCTGAACGGCCAGTCGCTTTACACCCGGATGCGGGGGCAAACCCCGTGGTACAGCCCACGATTTCAGTACGCCATCTTGTTCTAACCGTAAATCATAATGAAGATGCGAAGCGTGATGGCGGTGAACCACAAAGTTGTTTCCTGAGCCTTCGGCCAAACGTGCCTCGGGTTCAGCCGTTTTTTTAAAGTCGCGTTTTTTTTCGTAGGATTCCAGTTGGGCCGGAGTCTTTCGTTTCTTTGAAACCGGAAGCTCTTTAACATGCTTTGTAGTCCGATGGTTGTGCAACTCTACGGCAAAGGCATCAATGCCTTCCCAGGCATCTCCATCAGTTAACACTTTATCGAGCACTGTATGAATGTTGTACTCAACAGGTTTATTGAGAACTGCCAGTTCCTCCCACTTCAGGGGCATCGATACCGGTGCGCCCACCCGCCCGCGTAAGCTGTAGGGCGATACGATACTCTGGCCTGAGCGAATCCTGTAAATATCAATCAGCACGCGCCCTTTGCGGGCTTCCTTTTTTATATTCAGTGTTGTTGTTGACGCATGGCGCTCAACAAAAGGTTGTGCTATGAACTGGGCACTTTCGAATACGGTATGAAAATCAAACTTGGGCTCAATCGGGCAGCAGATATGGATGCCCTTCCCCCCCGTGGTTTTTGCAAAAGCGGTATAGCCAAACGATTCAATGTATTCCTTTAAATCGAAAGCAATCGGAACAACCTTTTTAAAATCATATCCCTCAGGCGGATCAAGATCAAACACGATGTAATCAGGAAAATCGAATCCCGGTCTGCGGCTGTGAAGCTGGTGAAGTTCAAGCGCGGCCAGGTTAGCAAGCCAAACCAGGGTTGCCGGTTCCGTAGCAATGATGTAATCTTTCGTTTCTTCCTTACCCAGTTTTTCGAACTCTACCCAGGGAGGCGCCCACTCCGGCCTGTTTTTCTGGTAGAACATCTCACCATGGATGCCATCGGGATACCGAATCAACGTGAGCGCCCTGCCCTTGATGTGGGTTAAAATAGTTGGTGCAATTTTCAGATAGTATTCAATAACCTGGGCTTTCACGATCCCGTCTTCCGGAAAAAGTACTTTATCAAGATTGGAGAGCTCCAGCTTCCGTTTTCCGATTTGCGTCCATTGTGATTTTTTCGCCATTACCTAAAGTTCGGTATTTGAACGGTTCGGCAAAAAGATAAGGCCCACGATGGCAGACAATGCGGCAACCGTTACCGGATACCAAAGCCCGGCAAACGGGCCACCGGTTGTAGCCAATGCCGTTGCAATGAATGGTGTTAAGCCTCCAAATATCCCATTACCAATGTGATACGGGAGCGACATCGAAGTATAACGGATACGGGTTGGGAACAATTCAACCAGGAAAGCCGCTATCGGGCCGTACACCATGGTTACAAACAGCACCTGTAAGGCAATAAGGGCAATCATAAGCCGGTAATTCGTACCGGCAAGACGAACCTCCTTCTTTGCTTCCTTTGAACTACCCTTTTTCGTAATTGTTTCCAAAACCGTTGTGCCATCTGTAAACTGACGTTCAATTTTATAAACTCGAGTAGTATCGCCTGACGAGGTGACCGTTACCGATTCAAACGGCTCACCGGCCGATTGCTCAGCTTTTATTGTTGGATCGCTAATCCTTACCATGGATTTGTATACCGGCCGATAGAGAAAAACCGCCAGAACCATTCCGGCCATCATAATGTACTTCCTTCCGATTTTATCTGACCACCATCCAAAAAATATGAACAAAGGCGTTCCGATTACCAAAGCCGTTGCAACAATGTAGTTCGATTGGACAAACTCGATGTTGCAGGTTTTTTGAATAAATGAAAGCGCATAAAACTGACCCGTGTACCACACCACCCCCTGCCCTGCTGTTGCGCCAAAAAGCGCAAGCAACACCCACTTCAGGTTTTCTTTTTTACCAAAACTTTCCTTGATTGGGTTAACTGATAACTTTCCTTTCGATTTGATTTCGGTGAATAGCGGAGATTCTTCCATCCGCAGGCGGATATAAATAGATATACCCACCAGTATGGCTGAAAGCAAAAACGGAATGCGCCAGCCCCAGGCGGTAAACTCTTCAATTCCCATCGTTTGCCGGATAAAAACAATTACACCCAGCGATACAAATAATCCCAACGTGGCAGTAGTCTGAATAAAACTTGTGTAGAATCCGCGCTTGCCCGGTGGCGAATGCTCGGCCACGTAGGTTGCGGCACCTCCATACTCACCTCCCAGCGCAAGCCCTTGCACCAAACGCAGAAGTAACACGATAAGCGGAGCAAACAATCCGATGGTCTCGTAGCCCGGTACAAGTCCGATAAGGAAAGTGGATGTTCCCATCAGCACAAGTGTGATCAGAAAGGTGTATTTCCGTCCCACTTTATCGCCCAGCCTGCCGAATACCAGTGCGCCAAAGGGCCTCACAATAAAACCGGCTGCAAACGTAGCCAGTGTAGAGAGGAAGGCCGCGGTTGGATTTGTTTTTGGAAAAAACTGCTCGGAAAGAATGGTAGCCAGGCTGCCAAAGATGTAAAAATCGTACCACTCGATTAAGGTACCGACCGAGGAGGCCGTTATAACCGGCCACAGCGAAGTTTTACGTTGTTGCATCATGAGCGAAGGTGCTTTAAATAAATCCTTACCACAGTCATGGAAAAAAAGGAGCTAAAAGGCGTAGCAACCTTTCTCCAAGATGGCATGCACTTATAGCCAAAGTGCAAGATAAGCCTGTAGCAATGTGATTAAAAGAAAATTTCCTGAGCCAATCTAAACGTATTGGCATGGGCTTCTATAATATCGCGGAAGTTTTCAGAATAGCCGCCACCCATACTGGCTACCAACGGTATTTTATTTTTTTTGGCTGCCTCCAGTACAATCCGGTCACGCTGTTTGCATCCCTCGCGGGTGACCGAGAGTTTACCAAGTTTGTCGGTTTCCAGAATATCAACACCGGATTGGAAAAAGATGAAGTCAGGTTGAACTTTATCAAGCAGGTTCTTAAGGTTAGTATCCAGTGTCTTCAAATAGAATGCATCATCGGTACCATCCGGCAGGCCAATATCCAAATCGGATGATTCTTTGATAAGCGGATAATTATTTGCTCCATGCATGGAAAAAGTAAACACCCGGGGTTCATTCTTAAAAATCTGCGCAGTTCCGTTTCCCTGATGGACATCCAGGTCAACAACAAGAATTTGCTTAGCCTGTTTATTGGCCAACAGGTAGTTTGCGGCTATGGCAATATCGTTAAGCAGGCAAAAGCCTTCGCCTTTATAAGTAAACGCATGATGTGTGCCACCGGCAATGTTCATGGCAACACCGTAAGTCAAAGCAAATTCAGTGCACCGAACCGTGCCGTTCATAATGGTTATTTCGCGGTTCACCAACTCAGCACTAAGCGGAAAGCCCGTTCGTCTGATTTCCGGTGGCGCTAAGGTTAATGTTTTCAGTTTAAACCAATACTCCTTTTCATGAGTTTGAAGGATTGTATCCTCCTCCAGCGGTGTCGGTGCGAAAAGATTCTCTTGCTTAATGGTTCCTTCATATAAAAGTTGCTGTGGAAGCACCTCGTACTTGCTCATCGGGAAGCGATGATTGGGCGGAAGTTTTAGTACATACGTTGGTGACCAGGCAATTTTTAGCATCGGCATAAACAAAAACAGTTGGCGCTAACCAACTGTTCAGGAGTTACAATTTATAAAGCAGATCAATGCTTGTGCTCGTGTTGCCCCTCGCCTTTTCCATACCAGGCTTCCTGTATGGCATGGAATAGATCGTGAAGGTCAGTAAGTGCCTTTCCAATCTCCTCATCGGTACCGGTTTGTACCAGTTGGGCAAATGCAGCGGTTTCGGTCTTCAGGTTAGCGATGTATTCTTTTACCTGGTCGTTATCCACTTTTTTAGGAAGCGGTTTGCCGGCCCATGTTGCGGCATTGGCAGCCATCTCGGCAGCCTGTGCTTTTGCGGGCGCAAGGTTGGCCGAATCCTTAAACGGATGAAAACTTTCAGCCATAATCATGTGGAAGGCATCCATCTCCGGCCAATCGGTTTGCTCAGCGGCTTCCTCCTTCTTACCCGAACAGGCTGCAAAAACAACAGCCAGTGCTACAAATGAGTTTACAAATAGTTTATTCATCGTAAAATATTTTGGTTTTAGTGTGGCGCAAAAATATAATAATTATTAATTCCGGTCGCGCCTTTTGTATTTTCTGCTTTCAATGAGTACAATCAGTTTGCGTAACCAATCGAAATAAAGCGCAATGAACAAGAACATTGTCATCAGCCAAATAATGGTCAGGTTAAAGTAAAAGGTGTTATATACCCGACCGGCAACGTGTTTGGTGGGCTGATAAAAATTAGCCGTATAATCTAAAAAGTGCTTTGGCCGGTGCTCTTCCATGTAGATTGGGAAGTATTTCTGAATAAACCTGCCCTTATACTCAATTATCCGTTGCTGGGCTGTAACGTTCTTCACCCAATCGCCCACTTCTTTGTTGGCGTAGCGCTTTCGGAAGGCCTCATAAGCCAATTCCCTTTCAGGCGTATTGGTTTGTTCTCCAATATAAGCATCTCGCCTGGCTGTGGCCTGATTTAGTTTGGCCGTGTAGTAGTTTCTCAACCTGGTTAAAAACTGTTGTGTTGAGTCGTAGGTGATTGAATCAAACCTGCCGATTTCCAGCCTGACCACCTCAGGCAGTTTATCCTCTCCTACCAGCCGGAGCTCATTGGTTATTTCGTTACGTAATAATGCTAAGGTATAACCAAGTTCCCGGTGATTCTGATTACGCCAGTGCTGGCGGTTATTCAGACAATAGGAGAGCTTCGATTCAAGTTCGGGTATCAGGTACATTCGTTTAAAATCAGCAATGGCGATCGTTTTATCCCATTCATACAATTCCTTTTCATACGGATTATCACGGAATTGGGTAACCATGTAGGCTTCAAAAGCCCACCGCGAAGCCATCATATCGCCCATCAGCGGTACGCCTACCGGCTCGCCAACCTGAGGGTTAAAGCGATCAAACTGAATTACCACTCCGCTTAACAAGAGCTGAGGGATTATTAACAACGGAATGAGTATATAAATGGTAACGGCCGAATTAAAAGCCGCGCTGATATTGAGCCCCAGGATATTGGCAAAGCACGCGGTGCTGAACAGGATAAACCAGTAACGCATTTCAGTTAACGGAATTTCAAGCACCGTGTTACCCACCAACATAAATGTAAAAGTTTGTATAGCCGAAATGCCGAACAGCACAGCAACTTTTGAGTACAGGTAACTGGCCCGGCTTAAATGCAGAAATTTTTCGCGCTTTAAAATCTTACGGTCACGGAAGATCTCTTCAGCACTTACCGTTAAACCAAAAAACAGCGCCACCACTACACTCATGAAAAAATAAACCGGAATATTGGTATTATCATAAAACGAGTAACGTGCATCGCTGCCCGAAAGCACATTGTAATACTTTACCATGAAACTGATAAAGAAAGCCAGCACCGGAGCTTCTAATAAATTAATGTACAGGTACTGTTTGTTCGAAAGTTTAGCCAGCACATCGCGAATCATAAAAACTTTCAGTTGGCTAAACTTACCGGCTATCGCCTGGGTAACAGGCAAAGCTTCACGACTATGCTCTACCCGGGGAATTTTTAGTTTCTGTTTAAAGTACTGATACCACTGCCCGGGCGAAATTTTCCGGGTGTTGGTTAGCCGGCCGTATTCGTTAACAACTTTTGTTTCGATGATATTGAAAACCTGTTCAGGATTAATATTACCGCATTCCGGGCAGGCTCCCTGTGTTTTGTTGGCTGCATTAATAATATCCCTGAAGTAAATTACCGACTCAACCGGGTTGCCATAGTAGATCTGAAAACCGCCAACATCCAAGATGATCAGCGTGTCAAACATTTTGAAAATGTCGGAGGATGGCTGGTGAATAACCACAAAGATCATTTTGCCGCGCAGCGACAGCTCTTTAAGCAGGTCCATGATGTTTTCCGAATCGCGCGATGAAAGCCCGGAGGTGGGCTCATCAACAAACAGAATAGTGGGCTCGCGCAATAGCTCCAACCCGATATTAAGCCTCTTACGCTGCCCCCCGCTGATGGTTTTCTGCATGGGTGAACCTACTTTCAGATTGCGCGTTTCGCTTAAGCCAAGTTGATTAAGTACTCTCTCAACCAGTTCAGCAACCTGCTGCTTTGTGTATTGCCCGAAACACAACCGCGCAGCATAGTAAAGATTCTCAAAAACAGTAAGGTCTTCAATCAACAGGTCATCCTGTGGTATGTAACCAATAATGCCCTGAACCTTATCGGGATGTTCATGAATATCAATGCCGTTAATGGCTACCCGACCGCTGGAAGGAGGCTCAGACCCGTTAAGTACATTGAGCAATGTTGATTTACCCGAACCGCTGGCACCCATAATGCCGATAAGCTTACCACCTTGTTCGGCTATGTTAATGTTCTGCAAGCCGGCACGGCCCGATTTAAAGTGGTAAAAAATATGGTCGGCCGTGAAGGTAATTTTTTGTTGCTGGCCGCCCACCAGAAAACGCCCTACAATGTCGCTGTAGTAAATCGGCTCAATTTTATCGCCCCGGATGGTACTGCCGGTGGGGAAAATATCCACCTTTCGGCTTTTGAGCGGAATGCTGTTAAGGTATAAAACGGAAATACCCAGGTATTTTATAAAATACGTCTCCTCCAGTTTCAGTATGGCTACCAGGCCGTTAATATTTTTCTCAATAATCCGGGGCCCGGGGTAAGGTTTATCATCATACCCTTCATCGATAACCAATACATTCGGGGCGCTGAGTTCATCAATATCCTGGCCAACAACAAAATTCCGCAATGCATCAATTTCCTTTCGCGGGATTTTTAAGGCCTGACCGATATAAAATATCAGGTTCTCCTGGCGCTCGGAAATTTCCCAATCGGCAAATACCAACTCGATAATCTTCACAATCAACACCAGCTTCTGCTGCATGGTAAGGGCCTGGTTTACCTGCTTGCTGATTTGCATGATGCGCGACCAGTCGTCAACAAACTGGATAGTTTCCGGGTCGAGGGTGCTCAGGTCCTGGGCCGATTCTATTTTGTGATTTTTGCAGAAATCATCGAAAAGGTTAAGGTAGTATTTGGTCAGATCGCGGTTGAGATGAAGGCTCAAAAACTCCTTAATGTTATTGCGCTCATCCTCGGTAATGCGCTCGCGCGCCACGATGGCGAAAAGCTGGATGATGGCCTTCAGTAATTCTTCACTCATGCGCAGGAATAACCGCCTAAAATAGCCTTAAAATATCAATTAAACGAAGGAAGTTGCCTGCTGGCTGCAGATTTAGGACGGAAGGTTAAAGAATAAAAAAATGCGTTAATTTGACCTGATCATTGTAACAAAATGAACCTTTAATCGACCAACCACCAAACTAAATCAAACTATGAAAATCAGGTTTTTAACAGTAATTGCCCTGCTGGCAATCGGTTTCGCAGCGTACAGCCAAACGGTTGACGAGATTATTAACAAGTACTTTGAAAATACCGGAGGTATTGCCAAGTGGAAAGCGCTTAATGGGATTAAAATCAGCGCCAAAGTCAATCAGCAAGGAATGGAAATACCGTTGGAGATAATCCAATTAAAAGATGGACGCCAATGTACCTCAATCTCCTTTCAGGGTATGGAAATTAAGCAAGGTGTTTACGATGGCACAACCCTCTGGTCCACCAACTTTATGAATATGAAAGCCGAACGGAGCGATGCCGAGGCCACCGAAAATTTTAAACAGGAAATTGGCGATTTTCCTGATCCCTTCTTGAACTACAAAGAGCGTGGACTGAAAGTTGAACTTGTAGGAAAAGAAACTATTGAAGGAACAGAGTGCTACAAGATAAAGCTTACCAAAAAACCTATCAAGGTTGACGGTGTACCAACCGAAAACATCCTGTTCTATTATTTTGATGCTGAAAATTATGTTCCCTTACTAATGGAAAGTGAAATAAAAACAGGGCAAGGCAAGGGCATGACTCAACAAATAACCTGGAGTGATTATCAGGAGGTTGATGGCTTAATGATGCCCTTCTCCATGTCACAAGGTGTGAAAGGAGCGGGTAGCAGTCCGTTGAAAATTACTGCATATCAACTAAACCCAAAAGTGGATGATGCCGTTTTTAAATTCCCTGAAGGCAAATAATACGCTGAATTTGATCACAACATAACATAACTATTTCAAAGGCTTGACCGTATCCGGTCAGGCCTTTTTGTTTCGTTTATTGTCTAACCTATTACCCATCAATGCATGAAAAAAACAATGCTCTTTTTAGGATTACTTTTATTACTGCAGCCGGCAACGGCTCAGGATGCCATTACCCGTGGTAAGGAATTATTTGGCGACATGAAGGCCCGCCACATCGGTCCGGCTATTATGAGTGGCCGTATCACCGACCTTGAACTTCACCCTGCCAACGCCCGAATTATTTATGCCGGTACTGCCGGGGGTGGTGTTTGGAAAAGCAGCAATGGCGGGGCCACCTTCAACCCCATTTTCGATGATTACTGCCAAAGCATTGGCGCTGTGGAAGTTGACCCCTCCAATCCGGATAATGTTGTTTGGGTTGGAACCGGTGAAGTTTGGACCCGGAACAGTGTATCTGTTGGTGATGGTTTGTATAAGACAAACGATGGCGGGGCCACCTGGCAAAAGATCGGCTTTGAAAAGTCTGAACGCATTGCCGGTATCCAGGTAAACCCAAAAAACCCCAACGAAATTTATGTGGCCGTACTGGGGCCTCTGTGGAGCGACAGCGATGAACGGGGGCTCTATAAAACCACCGATGGCGGTAAAACCTGGAACAAAATCCTGTTTGTTAACAAAACCACGGGGTGCAGCGACCTGACCCTCGACCCGAAAGATCCGAATATTGTATATGCTGCCTTCTGGGAAGTGCGCAGAACGCCCTGGTCGTTCAGCTCGGGCGGAGAAAACAGCGCCCTTTATAAATCAACTGATGGCGGAAAAACCTTTGCCAAAATTCATAACGGCTTCCCTAAAGGAAAACTGGGCCGCCTGGCCATAGCTGTAGCTCCTTCCAACCCCAAAATTTTATATACAGTAATCGAATCCGAACAGGATAAAGACAAGGGTTTATACCGTAGCGATGATGCCGGTGCCAACTGGAAGCAGCTCAATAATGATTTTGAACTGCTGGTACGGCCGTTCTATTTTTCACGCATTGAAGTGGACCCCAGAAATCCGGATGTGGTGGTAAAGGCCGGCCTGCTGGGCTCTATATCCCGCGATGGCGGCAAAACATTTAAGAACCTCGGTCCCAACCACTCCGATGTACACGATATTGTTTTTGATATCAACGATTCTGACCGGATGTATGTAGCCACCGATGGCGGCATCTACCGCTCATGGGATGGCGGCACTACACTGGAAATAGTTGAGAATATTCCGGTATCGCAGTTTTACCATGTAAGCGTTGATGATGAAGATCCCTATTATGTTTATGGCGGGTTACAGGACAACGGCTGTTGGTTTGGGCCATCAAGTTCTCCCGGAGGCGTTGAAGCCAAAGACTGGGTTCGCGTTGGCGTTGGTGATGGTTACCGTGTGTACCGCCACCCTACCAAAAAACTTATTTATTCTGAAATGCAGGGCGCGGAAAACGTTTGGCGGTTCGACCCGGCCAAAGACCAGGCTAAAACCATTCAGCCCCTGCCGGCCAAAGGTGACCCGAAACTGCGTTTTAACTGGAACGCCTCGCTGACCATCAGCCCCAATAAGCCCGACCGCGTTTACATAGGCAGTCAGTTTGTACACCGATCGGATGATATGGGTGAAACCTGGGTAAAGATCTCGCCTGATCTGACCACAAACAATCCGGCCAAGCAAAACCAGGAAAACTCAGGTGGCCTTTCGCGCGATAACTCTGGCGCTGAAAACCATTGCACCATTTTTACAATAGCCGAGTCACCGTTGGATGAAAACATTGTTTGGGCTGGTACCGATGACGGCAACCTGCAGCTTACCCGAGATGGCGGTAAAACCTGGACGAACGTTGTAGGTAACGTTCCCGGATTGCCAAAGAACACAATGGTTTACCACGTTGAGGCCAGCGTATTTGGAAAAGGCATCGCCTATGCCGTGTTTACCGGATATCAAACCGGTGATATGAATACCTATGTGTATAAAACAACCGACTTTGGAGCCACCTGGAAGTCAATCGTTACCCCCGACATTCATGGGTTTGCCCGGAATATTCAGGAAGATTATGAAAACGAAAACCTGCTCTTCCTTGGCACCGAATTCGGACTGTACATTACCATTGATGGTGGCAAAAGCTGGCTGAAGTTTACCAACAACATGCCGGCCGCAAACGTGCATTACATTGAATTACACAAACGTACCAACGACCTGGTCATCGCTACCCATGGAAGAGGCGTTATTATCATTGACGATATAAGTCCGCTTCGCCAACTAAACGAAGAGGCCTTGAATAAAGACCTGCACTTCTTTAAAACCCGGCCTACGGTAATTAATGAGTCGAACGGTTTTGGCGGTGCAAGTACCGAGACTCAGTTTGTAGGGGCTAACGCCAGTACGGCCGCGCGAATTGTTTACTATCAGAAAAGGCGGCATACGCTTGGCAAAATGACACTCGAGATACAAGATGCCAGCGGTACTAAGATTACCGAATTAACACCCGGCAAAGCAAAAGGCATTAACATTGTTGAATGGAACTACTCGGTTAAGCCACCTAAAATGGCTGCAGCCAAAACATTTGCTTTTGGCGGGTTTACCCCGATGCGGGTACCTGCAGGTACCTACAAGGTGGTTATTCAAAAAGGAAAGGAAACCTACACCAACGACCTGGTTATTGAGTATGATAAGCGATCGGGCATACCCCTTGCCGACCGTAAACTGCAGGAGGAAACAACCCGTAAACTATACCGGATGGCAGAAGATCTTGCCTATCTGGTTTACGAACTGGATGAGAACCTGAAAGCAACAGAGAGCCTGAAGGCCAAGGCCCCTTCGGTAGCAAAATCAGTTAACCCGTTTGTTACTGAACTAACCCGGCTGAAAGAAACTTTAGTAGTAACCAAAGGCGATAATTATGTTGGCGCTGCAGAGCCTCAGTTGCGCGAACGGCTTGCCGAGCTCTATAGCAAAGTTGCCCAAAGCTTTTACAAGCCCAATACAGCCGAGTTGGATAACCTGGAAGCCTTGGAAAACCGTTTTAATGCAGCAAAGACCGATTTCAAAAAGATAAAGGATAAACACCAGGGCAAAGTAAATGAATTGCTGAAAAAGAACGGCCTTGAACCGGTTGTATTAAAACCGTTTGAGGAATTTGTAAAGGAACCCTGAGCAAGGGGCAAGCATTAAAAAAAGGCGGGAAAAAATACCCGCCTTTTTTTATCCGATTTTTGAAATAATCAGGTCGGTAAGCACAAGCAAGCCTTCGCGAAGGTATTCATCTTCCAGTTTAAGTAATGAATTATCGTTTTGTCCTTCGCGGTCAATTTTAACATCACCCGGTTTGCGGGCATTTCTGCGTTTCTCCGATTCTTCAACTTCTTTGCGCCTAACCTCTTCGTTTAGAGAAATGCGGTTCTGAGCCAGGCTTTTGCGGGTCTCTTCGGTTTGAGCAACCAGGTCTATTAACGAGGGATCCGTTTTCAGTCGTTCCTGATGCGCCCTTGTAAGATTTTTTAAAACCACATCATTGATAAACGGGGTTCTTTGATACATCACACTTCGTATCTCATCCCACGGCAACGCACTTTTACTTGAACGCTCACCGAATTGTTCAGCGCTAAGGGCCGAGGGGAACTTAATGTCGGGTGTAACCCCCTTAAATTGAGTACTGTGCCCGGTTACCCGATAAAATTTTTGAAAGGTTAGCTTCAGCGAACCAACCTCTTCTCTTGGAAAGTTGACATACCTGTCAAGTTCAATAATGGATTGAACAGTGCCTTTACCGAAAGACGACTCACCAACTACCACACCGCGGTGATAATCCTGGATGGCTCCGGCAAAGATTTCGGAGGC
Organism: Flammeovirgaceae bacterium; assembly: GCA_015180985.1. Lineage (NCBI taxonomy): Bacteria > Pseudomonadati > Bacteroidota > Cytophagia > Cytophagales > Flammeovirgaceae > Flammeovirgaceae bacterium. Next base: position 2,548,021 of record CP054185.1, on the reverse strand, counting down.
TGATGCACTGAACCGATTAATCAACACAATCAACGGTCCGGCATAGACAATGGCGGGGTCTTCATCATTTTTAATCTCAGTGCGCTTATTAAAATCTCTAACCTGCACCACCGGCCCGGTCTTTATAAACAATCCGGTAAGGTTTATGGCTTCTTCCAGCGAACCTCCGCCATTATTACGCAAATCAATGGCCAGCCCGTCAATTCCTTCCTTTTGCAACTCGGCTATAAGGCGTTTAATGTCTTTGGTGGTGCTGTTATAATTTGGATCGCCTTTTTGGTAAGCCTCCCAATCGAAGTAAAAACTGGGCAGCGTAATCACGCCTAGTTTAAGTTTTCTGCCATCTTGTATATAGTCTATTACTTGCTTTTTGGCGGTCAGATCTTCCAGCTTTATTTTATCGCGTATAAGCGTTATTACTACAGGCGGACCCGTTACTCCTGTCTCGGCAGGAAGGATAGTGAGCCGAACCTTGGTTCCTTTTGGCCCTTTAATCAGTTTTACCACATCATCAATCCGCCATCCGATAACATCAACCATTTCGCCTTCATCCCCCTGTGCAACACCTATAATCCTGTCGTTTACATTAACCAGTTTAGTTTTTTCTGCGGGGCCTCCCGGCAGAATTTCAACAACTTTGGTATAGTCGTTTTCGGTTTGCAGCCTGGCTCCAATGCCTTCAAGCGATTGCGACATACTTTGTTTGAATAAATCGGCCCGCCTGGGCGAAAAATAATTAGTGTGCGGATCATACGCCTCGGTAACGGCATTCATGTAAAAACCAAACACATCTTCGCTGTTGGTTTGCTTTATAGATTTTACAAAACGCTCATACCGTGAACGGAGGGTTTCCTGAATCTCGGCCGTGCTTTTGCCGGCAATTTTTAAACTCAAGGCCTGGTTTTTTATGGCGAGTGTCCAGATATGGTTTAACTCTTTTTCCGTTACAGCCCATGGTGCATACTCCCGATCAACCTCATAATATTCGTCTTTTGAGAAATCGAATTCCTGGTTGATAAGGTGTTTAAGCACGTAATCCATCCGTTCAGCAAAACGCTTTTTAAATACTTCGTAGATTTCAAAGGCGGGGTTTACATTTTCAACCCGGGTCAGATCATCGAGTTGAAACCGGTACTTATTAAATGCATCAATGTCCGACTTTAAAAAATAACTTCGTTGATTATCGAGGGTTGCGATGTAGGAATCCAGAATGGCAGATGACAGCGAATCATTGAACCTCAGTTTTCGGTAATGACTGCTTTCAAGAATTTGAACAATAACCCGGGCCTGCCTGCCATAAACAGGTTTGGAAGTAAGTGCCGTATCAGCCGGGGCAAGACTAGCCCATAGCAGGTGGGGTAATAAAATTAATGAGCAAAACAACTTCACAAAGTTTCTCATACGCATAAAAGCTTTAACGAAATTTTGGCAAATGGTATGCCTGATTATGATTTACCTGAATCAAATTCGTTTAGGAATTTCTGGGCCTCCTCCAGGTTTTGAAATTCATAGTGCTTTTTACTGCCCGAAATGGTGTGGATTTCAACTTTAATTAGGTCAACATCTTTATTCTGCCGAAACTTAAATTTCTCCTTTTTGTAATCCTCTGCCTCTTTTGTTGAGATATTGAAAGCGGTTGCCCGAACCGATTTGCAATAACTACATTGGTAGTGTTTAATAAGTTCACCTGGTTCAGTACCTGAAGGCATTTTAACAACCTCTTCTTTGGTAACCCGCATCGTATAAAATCCGCAGGTATTACACTTTAGGGCTTGTAGCCGGCCCTGGTATTTTTCAATTTTTACATCACCGGTTTTTTCATCAATCCAAACATCATAATCAATTGAAAAAACATTCTCTTCGGCAATCATGCCTTCATCCAGGTGTACATCCTCCTCTTCTTCGCTTAACAGGCGCATTTTATTACCCGTTTTCGGATTTATCCGGGGTGCAAGGCGGTACCGTTTTAGCTTCTTATCAAGTTTTGTCGGGTAGTAATACTCAAGCACCAAGTACGACACATAGGCCACAAGCGTACCTCCGGCTATAGACATAAACAGGCGCGTAAAAAACCATACTTCCACCTGCTTCATATCATGCATACCATACAGGTTAATGGCCAGCGCTACAGCCACACCAAAGCAGTAAAAAACAAGTTTATAGGTCTTTATCTCGTTGGCGTTGATATAATCATACTTAAGGTGGTATTCGGCAATACTGGAAACCTTAATATTGTGCAGCAGGTAAATAACGATGCCGGCTGCAACCATTATAATGGAACCCAGAATCATGGCATTATTCCATGCTACCAAAAAGGGGCTCATCTCGATATAATCCATAACTAAATGTTATCTTTATTTTCACGGAAAGATAAGGAATACGGCCGTGACATCTTAATTAATGCCCTATGCGAAAAATGGCCTTCCGGGCTTTGGCTCGCCTTAACAAACTGATACTTCCACGTATCAGCCAGAAAGACTTAACCCATCTAAGTAAATTAGATAAAGCGATTGTCGCATTCCGGTATTGGGTTACAACCAACGCTCTCGATTAACCGGCATAGTACACTGATTTAAAGAAAATTAGCTCAAATCAGGCTGATTTCAGCCTTAAGTTAGGTTTTTCTTTAAAAAATTAATGTGCATTTTTACACAATAAAACTTGATTTTAAATATTAATGCTTTTATTATTGTGTAATAATACACAAAAGTTATGACTGAACTGGAAAAACGCAGACTGGAATTAGAGCTAAGGAGCTTTACATCCAGAAATTTTGAGCGGCCTGCTGATTGCCGTAACCTTGACCAGATACGCTATTATGTGCAGGAATTATGTTCTAAAATTGAAGAATACCGGGATCGCTTTAATTATGTGCCGAATTGGGCTTACTCGCTGCTGGCGCAGTATAATGCCAAGCAGAACTTCATGATTCACACCGAGTTCAGGAATATATATCGGTAATGCGGTATATCCCCTCCCCTATTACGCCTCAATTTGAGTTCATGTACAGCGCCACAGCCAATAAATCGGGGCGAATGCAATACCACCGTATCAAACCAGGCGTGAGTAAAGTCCGAATCAGCCGATCGGAGTTTATTAAAGCCTATAACTCCCTGCGGATTTTGGGTATAAAGCCCTTGCCGGTTGCAAACTCCGAAACCGATTTTCAAATCGAGTTTTACGTCTAACGTAAAATCCGATCCAGGTTGGCCGGGCTGTAATTGATTGATTTTATGGTTTTATTATCCGATTGCCGATACACCAGCCACTTATCACCCTCCTGGCGGTAATAGCAGGCTGTGCCATCTTTATCCTTGTAATGCGCTACGGTAGCCTTAGCCTCTTCCTCGCTGTTGCAGGCTTTACTCATATTGGATCGCTGCACTTCTTCGAATAATGCCTTGAACTTATCGGCCAGGCCAAACTCAAGGATTGCCCCTGATAGTACGTATTGGATGTCGCAAAGGGCATCTGCTACACCTACAATATCTTTATCCAAAACCGCCACCTCAAGTTCCTTAACTTCTTCAGCTAACAACGCAACACGCAACCTGCACCGGTCTTCAGCGGGTATGGCCGGGCCTGGCAGGATTGGATGTTTAAAAGTGCGGTGAAATTCGGCTACAAGCTTAAGGGCATCGGGCTGTTCCATTGGTAATCGGGTTTGTCCTCAATAAAGTAATTTCTGACCAATTTTGTTGAAATTGTGGTACTTTTGAGTGTATGCGTTTCCTACGAAATTCTCAAATCAGGTTTTTGGTAAGCTGCTTAACTGGGCTGGCTTTTTTTAACCTGAGCCTTCTCTTTACCGAAATGCATGCCGTTACGCTAAAGCAGAACAATCCGGCTCTATACCAAAACATTCTAAACCTGCTCACTAATTCAGGAATGGAAGAAGAGAACGACTCTTCACAGGAGAGTACACCTGAAAACCAGGACGAGGTCAAGATTATAAACCCAATTTCATTTCATGTTAATACATATTCTTTATTGATTTCCAGACAGTTATCTCAGTTTATATCAACTTTAAAATTATTAGATCGGACAGTCTCCATTGTCCTGCCGCCTCCTGAACCAGGCTATACATCTCAGGCCTGATTGGAAATTTAAAGCCTCAACCGAAATTTTATATGTAATGATACTGTCCATCGAATTAATCTTATCTCAATTATAGTAAACTATGGAAATTTATAAAGCCTTACTTGAAGGCAACCGAATTTGGGTTGCAAATCAACTTAAAGAAGATCCCAACTACTTCAAGGATCTGGCCAAGGGCCAGAGTCCTCAGGTACTGTGGATTGGCTGCTCCGACAGCCGGGTGCCTGCCAACCAGATTACCAATACAAAACCCGGTGAAATTTTTGTCCACCGTAATATCGCCAACATGGTCGTTCATACCGATATGAATATGCTTAGTGTTCTTGACTATGCAGTAAACGTGCTGAAGGTAAGGCATGTTATCGTGTGCGGTCATTATGGTTGTGGAGGTGTAAAAGCTGCCATGGGTAGCCAGCAATTCGGTCTCATTGACAACTGGCTCCGAAACATCAAAGATGTTTACAGGCTCCATAAGGATGAACTCGATGCCATAAAGGACGAAAATGTGAAGTTTGATCGCCTGGTGGAATTAAATGTGATTGAGCAGGTATTGGACCTTAGTAAAACATCAATTATCCAAAATGCATGGAAAACCCGAAATCAACCTATAGTTCACGGATGGGTGTACAGTATCGAAACTGGCATAATAAAAGATCTTCAGGCTAGCTTTGATAGCACCAGTAAAATACCGCCCATTTACCGAATCGACAGCCCGGTAGCTGTATAACCGAAACGGAAACAGGGTATAAACTGAACAATCCATTTATATCTTTGCGGATTATTACCGCAAAATGAAAGTAAATTTTGTTGAAGAGCTGAAATGGCGGGGCATACTGCATGACATCATGCCCGGTACCGAAGAACAGTTAGCAAAGGAACCAACAACAGGATATATTGGATTTGATCCAACAGCCGATTCGCTTCACATTGGCCACCTTGCCCAGATTTTAACACTTGTTCACTTCCAGCAATGCGGCCATAAGCCCATCGCACTGGTGGGTGGTGCTACGGGCATGGTTGGTGATCCGTCAGGTAAATCAGCCGAGCGCAACCTTTTAACAGAAGAGGTTTTACGGCATAACGAATCCTGTGTGAAAAAACAGCTTGAGAAATTTCTTGATTTTGGAGCAGGGGAGCACGGAGCCGAGATGGTTAATAATTATGATTGGTTCAAAAATTTCCTGTTTCTTGATTTTATACGAGATGTTGGTAAGCACATAACCATTAACTACATGATGGCCAAGGATTCTGTTAAGAACCGGCTTGAAACAGGCTTATCGTTCACTGAATTCAGCTATCAGTTGGTGCAGGGCTACGACTTTTACTACCTGTACACCCACAAAAACTGCAAACTACAAATGGGCGGTTCGGACCAATGGGGTAACATCGTTACCGGTACCGAATTAATCCGCAGGAAAACTAATGGCGAAGCCTTTGCGCTTACAACATCCCTCATTAAGAAATCCGATGGCACCAAATTTGGCAAAACAGAATCCGGAAATGTATGGCTGGACGCCCAACGAACTTCGCCCTACAAATTTTACCAGTATTGGTTAAATCTTTCAGATGATGATGCTGCCGGCATGATTAAAGTATTTACACTGAAGGGCAAAGATGAAATTGAGGCCTTAACCAGTGAACATGCGGCTGCCCCGCATTTACGCAAACTGCAGCAAGCCCTGGCAGAAGATATTACCATACGCGTTCATTCGAAAAATGATTTAAACCGGGCAATCAAGGCTTCTTCCATCCTGTTCGGGCAATCCACAACCAGCGATTTGGAAGAGTTGGATGAGGATACATTGTTAAATGTACTTGAAGGTATTCCGCAGGTAACCATTGCCCGGAGTGAATTTGAACGGCAGCCCACAGTAACTGATCTGCTTAGCGAAATTACACTGGGGGTTATTTTTCCATCAAAAGGCGAAGCCCGCAAAATGATCCAGGGAGGCGGGGTGAGTATGAATAAAGCGAAGATCAGTGACCCTAACCAGAAAAGCGATTTTCGGTTATTGCACAACCGGTACCTGCTGGCTCAAAAAGGGAAGAAGAATTATTTCCTGATTGTTATAAACTAAAAAGCCGGAGACAGTCTCCGGCTTTTTTGTAAGCTTACGTGAAGAACTTAGTCAGTTCGCACTCTTTAAGCGAAATTTAACGTATACCTGTATGGTGCTGTTCTTTAATTCAGCATCACCAAAACTGCCATCATCCGTAAGGGCGTTTGAAAGGCCGAGTACGTACCGCGCCCCAAATCCAATTTTCATTGGTAAATCAACTTCAACACCAAAAGCTCCCGAAATGTCACTGCTTTTAAAATCATCTTTTACATCTGAAGTATCGCCATCAAATTCCTCTTCGGCATTCATCAAAAAACCAAACTGGGGGCCAACGTGCAGGCTTATTAAATCATTGATATTATAGCGCAACAAAAGAGGAATATTAACGTATGAAAGTGACAGCTTACCTTCTACACTCGGTATGTCGTATTCACTGCCCTGCAGGGAGTACAATAGTTCCGGCTGTACCCCCAGCTTATCAGTAAACATCAGGTTTACAAATACTCCTCCATGGAAACCCATTTTGGATTTTGTATCCAAAGTAAACTGGTCGGATGAAATGTCGGTGTTGGCTATGTTAACCCCGCCTTTAATGCCGAAGCCAAATCCTTGAGCGAATAATGAGGTTGCACACACGCTCATAAAGAGAAATGATGTAAGTAACTTTTTCATGTTTATTTTGGTTAAGGGTGAAAATTAACAACTATTCTTTGCTTTTGACAAAGGTATTTAAGGGCACCGCGATATTGATATGTAATACTCGATTTTGCGAATCCTCCTCATCCTGCAAGCCGGATAACCCATAATTATACCGAAATTCAACGGCCGCCTGCCGATAGAGTGAAATACCTAATCCGCCCTGTATGCCAAAATCCAATCGGTTATCAAAGTAAACTTCGGTATCTTCTTCGGGGTTATATGTTGCAGGGGGATCACCAAATTTCACTTTGCCTTTAACTGTAATACTCAATGGCGTTCCAAATAAATCGGTTTCTACCTTGGATTTTGATTGCCCCCCTATTCCTACAGCTATTGATGGACCTGCCAAAAAGTAAACTTTGGAGCCAGCCCCAAGGTAAATTTTAGCAAACAGCGGAACCTCCAGATAATCTACCCTGGTTTTATTTTCAACATTAATAAAGAAGCCTTGGTCCGTCTCCTGGGCATTAAAGCCAAATCCCTTTTGGGTATAGTTAAGTTCAGGTTGTATGGCTACGGTGGTAGTGAGCTTAAATTCAACAGCAGCACCTAACGAAATACCAGCTTTAGAAACCTGCTCTATGCCTTCAAGATTGGATGCATTTGTACGTGATACGGTTACACCGAACCGGGGGATTATTACCGATTGAGAATACAATTCGGTGCTGATTGTAATTAGTGTAATTAGCGATAACAGCAAGCGTATTGGCATGTATAAAAATAAAAAAAGCCGGGCTGATTTCCCGGCTTTCGATTGCAATAATTTCAGATATTAATCACCAAATAACTGATATCCTATTGAAATCTGGAAGACATTGTTTTTAAATTCAATACCATCCACATCTGAGGTATTCGCCAGCCCAAGGCAATAACGCAAAGTTGCATTTAACTTTCCAAAACTTGCACCGGCACCTACATTTAGTGACAAATCAGTACCTTTCATTCCATCCTTTAACTCACTCGGATCTGTACCCATTAATAGTCCGATTTGAGGACCAGCCTGAAGGTTAAACTTCTCAGCAATGGAGTATTGAAACATCACCGGGATACTCAGGTAATTAAATGTTACGTCATCACCGCCATCACTTGCCTTTAGAGAGTTATAGAGTAATTCCGGTTGAACTGAAACGGCATCGCTCAGCCCAAAATTTGCATAAGCACCAAAATGAAAACTGGTGCCGTTTTCAGAATCTGAGCCCAAACCTTCCACATCCACTTTTAGTGTTGCCATGTTCAACCCGGCTTTTATCCCACCCTTCATTTGGGCGAATGTAGCAGCGCTGAGGGCAAGGAGCATGAACAGAATTAATTGCTTTTTCATGTTAATTAGGGTTTTGTTAATAATGCTTGAAAATACTAAAAATTAAACTTACCTAACAAGCGGTAGGTTAATTACCAAACTTAAATAGCTTATAGCCCAACGATACCTGAATAACCTGGTTTTTTATGGTATCAAAGGACGGGTCGTCCTCGATTTTGGAGAGCCCCAGGTTATAACGAGCATCAATAGTAAAGCGCAGGGGCAAATCCCAACCTACGCCAATACCTAAACTTGTATCAGCGCCCTTAAAACTGCTTTTAACATCCTGGCCGTCAATCTCAGCCTTGCTCAAAAATCCAAACTGTGGACCTACTTGCAGATTTAAACCAGCCAGCAAGTAAATCTTCAGAATTACTGGAATATTGATGTAATCAAAATTGCTTTCCACATCATTACCATCAAACGTAAATTTTGATCCTTGTTGCGAAAAAACCAGTTCGGGCTGAATACCGATTTTTGTTAACTTAATTAAGGCAAAAGCACCGCCATGAAACCCGGTCTTGCCCTTTACTGAACCACCAATATCTTCAACATCAAACTTGGCGAAGTTTAGTCCGCCTTTTACGCCAAGTGAAAATTCGGCCTGGCCAAAACTCCAGAGAGCAGGTAAAACAAATAGAACAATAAAGCTACATTTTCTCATAATTGAAAGTGATTAAAGTTTAATTAACGGATGAAATATAATTAAGAAAACAGGTTCAAAGCAAAATGCTTTCATCCACCGGGTATGGAATGGTCGGTTGAAAATTCAGGTTAATTTGAAGCTCTCGGTTGATGGTAGAAATTGCTGGTTCGTTACCTGCCCACGCCCTCCGGGCTATGCCGTTATTCACATCAAAGTACAACATGTTTTCCAGCCTTCTGTCTGCTTCCGCTGTGCCGTCCAATAACAGGCCGAAACCCCCGTTTATTACTTCGCCCCAGCCAACACCTCCCCCATTGTGAATGGATACCCAGGTAGCACCACGAAATGAATCACCAATTACATTGTGAATAGCCATATCGGCTGTGAACTTCGAGCCATCGTAAATATTTGATGTTTCGCGATAGGGGCTGTCCGTTCCGGAAACATCGTGGTGATCGCGGCCAAGTACAACAGGCCCGATTTTACCTTCGCGGATGGCCTTATTAAAGGCAGCCGCAATCTTTATCCGTCCTTCGGCATCGGCATACAGAATGCGGGCCTGTGAACCTACAACCAACTTGTTCTGCTGCGCCTGCTTAATCCACCTGATGTTGTCATTAAGCTGAGGATGAATTTCTTCAGGGGCCGTCATCCGGATTTGCTCAAGTACTTGCCCGGCAAGTTTATCCGTAAATTCAAGATCGCTCTCTTTGCCGGAAGTACACACCCACCTGAAGGGCCCAAACCCGTAGTCAAAACACATAGGCCCCATAATATCCTGAACATACGATGGATACCTGAAATCAATTCCATTGGGCGCCATCACATCAGCACCGGCACGGGAAGCCTCCAGCAAAAAGGCGTTGCCATAGTCAAAAAAATAAGTGCCCTTTGCAGTATGCCGGTTAATAGCAGCTGCCTGCCTGCGAAGCGATTCCTGCACATGCTGTTTAAATTTTTCCGGCTCTATGGCCATTAACTGGTTGGATTCTTCAAAGGATAATCCGGCAGGATAATAGCCGCCAGCCCACGGATTGTGTAGTGAGGTCTGGTCCGAACCCAGGTCTATGAAAACATTTTCGGCATCGAACTTTTCCCACACATCAACAATATTGCCCCGGTAAGCAATGGAAACGATTTCTTTTCCGCTCTTCGCACTTTTTACACGTTCAACAAGTTCATCTAAATCGCCTATCACCTCGTCAACCCAACCCTGTTGCTGGCGCTTAAATGTTGCTTTGTCGTTTACTTCGGCTACAACTGTAATACAACCGGCAATGTTGCCCGCCTTGGGTTGAGCTCCACTCATACCGCCAAGACCTGAGGTAACAAACAGTTTTCCTGCAAGGCCCTCCCCTTGTTTTGCTATTCTTCTGCCGGCATTCAATACCGTTATGGTTGTGCCATGTACAATGCCTTGCGGACCAATGTACATATACGATCCGGCTGTCATTTGTCCGTATTGGGTTACGCCCAGTGCATTGTATCGTTCCCAGTCGTCCTGCCTTGAGTAATTGGGGATCATCATCCCGTTCGTAACCACTACGCGTGGTGCTTCTTTTGATGAAGGGAATAAACCCATCGGATGACCAGAGTACATATGCAGAGTCTGTTCATCAGTCATGGTGGCCAGGTACTTCATGGTAAGCAGGTATTGTGCCCAGTTTTGAAACACGGCACCATTGCCACCATAGGTAATCAGTTCATGCGGATGTTGGGCAACAGCAGGGTCCAGGTTATTCTGAATCATTAGCATAATGCTGGCTGCCTGCAGTGAGTTGTGCGGGTATTCAGAAATTGGACGGGCATGCATTGCGTACTCGGGCCGGAACCGATACATATAAATCCGGCCGAAGTCTATGAGTTCCTTATAAAATTCGTGGGCAAGGATTTCGTGGTGTTTAGGATGGAAGTAGCGAAGGGCATTTTTTACAGCCAATTTTTTCTCCGCTGTTGTCAATATGTCTTTGCGTTTAGGCGCGTGATTAACTGACGTATCATACTCCTTTTGAACTGGCAGCTCTTCAGGGATCCCCTGAAGGATTAGTTGTTTGAAATCAAGTGCTGTACTTACCGGCATGTTGTTTTAGTTGTTGTTCCAACTCCGGCAACCGGCTTTTTGCATTTCGATAGCCGATCTGGAAAATTTCCTTTCCTTTTGCCAGATCAAATGTACTGAACTTACCAAGCTCGGGCGACTCAAAAACAAAATTACAGTGAATTTTGCTGTGCGCTGTACTTACATTAATGGCAATCAGCAGGCTGCGTTCGGTAACTTCCTTTACATTTTTAATATCAAACCGCTGGTCAACCGGGTTGCAATGGCTCCCGATGATGAAATCGCACTTACCTACCAACGGCCGGGCCGGCAAGTTATCCATTAATCCGCCATCAACATATACATTGCCGTTAAGCGATACCGGATTAAAGATGGCTGGTATGCTGGAAGATGCAATAACGGCCGGTATCAACTCGCCTTCCGTAAAATAAACCACTTTACCCAACCGGATTTCAGTAGCGGCTACAGTGAGCGAGGGGTTTAATTTCTCAAAACTGTTATGCGGAATGTGCTTATGCATAACTTCTTTAAAGCCTTCCATGCTTAACAGGCCCGTCCACGACCAGGCCGGACGCACGGAATTAAGAAAACCCATGGACGTAATGATGTGCAGGATCTCATCGGGTTTATAGCCTGCACAATAAAAAGCACCTGCTATCGCGCCCGCACTGGTGCCTGAAATAGCCGAAAACGTAAGGCCCAGTTCTTCAAGTGCCTTAATAACGCCCAGGTGGGCAATGCCCCGGGCTCCACCGCCTGATAATGCCAATCCGATCTTCATAGGTCAGTTAACCGTAAAACCTGATCAAGCCTCACCCCCTTGTCTGTGTGCTTCACTGTGCAACATTCAATAATCGGGTCGTGCTCGAAATAAAGAATATAATTATTGGCTGCCGCTTCATTTAAAAAGCGAGCCTTTTCTTCCAGGGTAAGAAGGGGCCGCGTGTCGTAACCCATTACATAAGGCAACGGTATGTGGCCCACCGAGGGCAGCAAATCGGCCATGTAGCAGATGGTGCGGCCCTTGTAGCGAATCATGGGTATCATCATCTGGTCGGTATGACCGGCCGCATAGAAAATACCGAACTGCGAAAAGGGAACCGATTGCGGGTCGATCATTTTCAACTGGCCGCTTTCCTGTAAAGGCAAAATGTTTTCCTTTAGGAAACTTGCCTTTTCGCGGGCATTGGGCACGGTGGCCCAACGCCAATGCGCTTCGTTGCTCCAATAGTGCGCTTGGGGAAATGTCGTTACAATCTTCCCCGTTGTATCAAACTTCAATGCACCTCCGCAATGGTCGAAATGCAAGTGGGTAAGGAAAACATCTGTTACGTCATTTTCATGAAAGCCGGCTTTGCGCAGCGATGAGGACAACGTGGCATCGCCATGCAGGTAGTAATGGCTTAGGAACTTCTCATCTTGCTTATCGCCAATGCCGCAATCGATCAAAATCAGTCGGTTGCCGTCTTCAATCAGCAGGCACCGCATGGCCCAGGTGCAAAGGTTATTGGCATCGGCCGGGTTGGTTTTTTGCCAGATGGTTTTGGGTACCACACCAAACATGGCACCGCCATCTAGCTTAAAAAAACCGGTATCTATTACATGTAACTTCATTCTAATTCCGCTTCAATCAATTGTTTCAGTTCTTTGGCATGCACCAGCGCAACAGAGTCAACCTGGTACTTCATCTGCATGCTATACTGCATAGAAAAGGCCATATTCACAAACATGTTATCGCGCCATAACTCCTCAGCGTTGAGTAAACCCTGCGAGGTAAAGCGCAAGCGTTCCATTAAGTAGGGTGTAATTAACTGGATGCGCATCTGATTTGATATGTCGTCTGTGATACGAATCGTTCCATAGTGCTGATGATATAGAGCCGTAATCTTGCGCCTTAAATCAAAATCACCAACCAATTCCAACTTACCCGAAGCCAGAAGAGATTGGTATGCATTGTCCTTTGGATTGAATGGAACGATGAGGTACAAGCTATTGATCATGGCATTGAGCGAATCTTTCGGAATGCGCCTTGCAATGACACTCTGCGTTAACGCCCGCGATACCTTCGCATAGTACTTTAATGTGTCGGTCGACTCGGTGAGGCTGACGATATCATCCTGCAGGTCTTCTGCCATCGCTACCAAAAAAGCTTTCGCCTGATCGCGGTCTTTCGCTGCGGAAGCCCGCTCCGTAAGATAGAAAGCAATGTAGACGCCAATAATGATGGCCACCAGGTTCACCAGCTGATTCTTCCACTGGATTTTCTCTTTGCCTTTACCCATCGCTAAATATGTTAGGGTAAAAATAAAAAAAAACGCTCTTCCTGGCGGTTTTAAATCGATTGTGTGCCGGGCGAAACATTATTCTTTAACAACACCCATCGCACAGAATTTATCCATGCGTTGCTGGATCCGGTTTACCGGTGAAATTGCTAAAAGTTCTTTTGTGCTTTCAAGAATAACGCGTTTTACTTCATTGGCCATCCACTTTACATCGGTATGTGCGCCTCCAAGAGGTTCTTTAATAATGCCATCAATCATTTTTAACTGAAGCATGTCTTTGGCTGTAAGTTTTAATACTTCAGCAGCTTGTTCTTTGTAATCCCAACTTCGCCACAATATAGAGGAACAAGACTCCGGAGATATAACGGAGTACCAGGTATTCTCTAACATATATACCCTGTCACCAATACCAATTCCCAACGCACCGCCAGATGCACCCTCACCGATAATAATACAAATCACCGGTACCTTCAGGGTAAACATCTCCTTCAGGTTGCGGGCAATGGCTTCGCCCTGGCCGCGCTCTTCCGCCTCAAGGCCGGGAAAGGCACCCGGTGTATCAATAAAGGTTACAACAGGCTTGTTGAATTTTTCGGCCATGTGCATCAGTCGCAAAGCCTTGCGATATCCTTCGGGATTGGCCATGCCGAAATTGCGTATCTGGCGCTGTTTGGTGGTGCGACCCTTCTGCTGGCCGATAAGCATGAATGTTTGCCCTTCAATTGTACCGAAACCTCCCACCATGGCTTTGTCATCCGCAACGTTTCGGTCGCCAAACAACTCAATGAACTCAGACGTAATTTCGTAAATGTAATCAAGCGTGTAAGGCCTGTCCGGATGCCGGGATAATTGCACCCGTTGCCAGCCGGTAAGGTTTTCGAAGGTTTCCTTCTTGAGGTCAATGATTTTCTTTTCCAGGGCCTTGATCGCGTCATTAACCTCTTTATCGTTATCGCCAGCCAGGTGCTTCATGTCTTCCAGTTTGGCTTCCAGTTCGGCAATTGGCTTTTCAAAGTCAAGCAGCATAGCATTGTAAATGAACCGGTAAAGTTAGCAGGTTTAAGCAATATTGAGTAATACCCGATAACCATAAAAAATAAAGGCCCTGTAAACAAGAGGGTTACAAGGCCTTTAAATCAATTCTTAGCTGTCAACAACCGAGGTCAAGCAATATATCATCGCGAAAGTCCTCAAGTGCATCAATAAAATCTTCAACGTCATCAAATCCGCCATCATCAACAATTTCTTTCACATAATCACAATTCTTGCCCTTCCTGAACAAGGAAATTGCTTTCGTAAAAGTAGATTCGATCTCATCACAATCCTCATCATCTATTGCATTCTCCAGATCACCCTCCAGAACATCCAATTGATCCTCAATGGAATCACAGTTCACTTTATCATCGTCATTACACGATATTGTAGTGAGGGCCAATCCTGCTACCAGTAAGTAAACAAACCAATTAATCCTTTTCATGAGTTGTGGGTTTAGGTTATAAGTTGGGGCTTAGTTTATAAAGATAGTTGAAGATTCTTGATAAAAAAAGTTTGAAATTGAAATCTATGCCAAATATCAACAACCAATAGCGCCCAGCACCCTGTCAATCTCCTTGGCTTCCAGCCCTAGAAATGCATGAATTGTATTATTTAAGTCACAATTAGTTTGTTAAATTTTCAGCCATCCACATCAGACGAAGCGCCTTACGAAAGCCTTAAGGCTTGCGATACCGAAATTACGAATCTGGCGCTACTAGGTATTGTAAATGAACCGGTTGCGATTAAGATGCGCGAATTAACACGATAAGGCATCCAGGATTCTATCCCGTTCGTCTTCCAGGTAGTCGATGTAACTCTCCACATCAGAATAACCTTCATCCGCTACCAGATTAGTAACGTACTCGCAATTTTTTCCCTGCCTTAGCAGGGAGAACATTTTGGAGAACAACCGGCTGACCTCTTCGCAATCTTCATCAAATGCCGCTTGCAGCAGGTCGCGGTTGGTATTTTGCAGTTGAAATTCAATTGAACTGCAACTAACTTCCTCTTCCTTACAGGAGTCAAGAGAAAAAATCAATGATGCAGCAATAAGGGAAAAGATAAAACTGCTGGTAACCTTATTCAATGGTTTTGACATAAGTTCTTCCTTCAAAATTAACAAAAAAGCCCTTGAAGGGCTTACTTGTTAATGCGGTCCGGACGGGACTCGAACCCGCGACCTCCTGCGTGACAGGCAGGCATTCTAACCAGCTGAACTACCGGACCAATTAAATAACTTCTGTTCATGTTTTTAGAACTCTGCGGTTTACCCGCGACCTTCCCGCCTTGGCGGGACAGGCATTCTAATGCTGACGCTTCGGTCAGCACCCTGATGCACTTTTGCGCCATCAGGGCCAGCTGAACTACCGGACCAATAAACAGCGTGCAAAGATAACTTTCCGTGTCTGATCTCCAAAAACTGCCACTATTTTGCAGTTCGCGCAGGATTATTTCAGCTTAAAATAGAAGTCGCCAATAATATTTGAATTCTCCCAGGGGTTTTGGCGGTCACCGGATTGCCTTAACACATTGGCCCGCACTTCTTTAAAAACCTGCTCAATGGTACGGCCCGGTTTACTCATAGCTTTAATTAACTCCTGCGTGTAAAGGCCGTTACGTCCGGTACCGTCAGATGCTACCGATCCCGGTGAGGTTGCATAGGCGATAAATGCGCCACGGGCCTTTTTCATCTCTCCCAATCCGGTGGATTCACCAATGCTTCGATGCAGGGCCGGAAAGGGATTATTCCGGCAGGCATCCAGAATAACAATGTTCATGCGGCTGTTTGACATTTCCATCTGGGCAAGCACCATTTTCTGGATGGGGAAACAGAATCGCGCAATATCATCTTCGTACATAATCTCGGCATCAACCGGAACGATATAGTTTTCATTATCATGCTGCAAACCGTGCCCGGCATAAAAAAAGAGGCCTACGGTTTTATCGCGTTCGCCCTGGTTGAGTTTATCCCTGAACTTCATCATTTCGGCCCGGATTTTACCGTAACTCGCATCGGTGATCAGGGTAACGTCAAAATTCATGGTTTTGAGAACTTCGGCAAAATCAGTGGCATCGTTCACCGGGTTTTTAAGCACCCCGATTTGTTTTGAATAAGCCGAGTTGCCGATAATCAGCGCATAGCGTTTTTCATCACCATACAGTTCTTCAAGGGTGGGTTCTTTAGGTGTTGTTACCACGGATTGAACAACCGGTTGGGGGTTGGTCACAACCTTTTCTTCAGTTTTAACAGGCTCCTGTTTAACTTCAACTTTTGGTTCAGTCTTTACCGGTTCATCTTTCCTCTGTTGAGGTTCATTTTTAACTACAACAGGAATATTTGAGTCGGTTTTTACATCAGCATTTCGCGATTTGGGATCGGACAGCATGGCGATACTGTTTTTAACCGTTTCGTTGTTTGGCTGAATGGCTTGCGCAGCCTGCAGGTCGGCAATGGCAGAAGGTGTGTTACCCATTTTTGCATACACACCGGAGCGCTCAGTCAGTATCTGAAACTCCTTCTGCTTATCGGCACGAAGAATTTTTAGCGCTTCAGAGTATTCAACAATGGCATCGTTGTAGAGTTTTTCATTTTCGTAGCATTTAGCAATAAACCAGTGAATATTGCCCACATTGCCGTGTTTGAGTGCAAGGCTTTGTTTCAGGTCTTCAGCAGCGACATTATAGTCACCCAGTTTAAAAGCAGCCATACCCCGCCAGTAGTAGGCATCTACATCAAACTTTTTATCGCGAACAGGGCGGGTTAAAAAATCGGAGAGTGTTTCTATGGCGCCATAGAAGTCTTTGTTGTTGTACTTTTTCAGGCCCTCTTCGTAAAGCTTATATTGTGCTAAAGAATTAGTCCACACAAAACAAAGAGCGATACAAAGTCGAAGAGTCATATCGACAATCTTTTTGTTAGAATGTTAGAAGTTAAATGATAAACCAGCCCTAACGCTTAATGCAGGAAATCCACTTTTTACAATAGGAAATTCAGGGTCATAGTAGGTTGGATCCGCATCATAGTAAACAGTATCGTTACCATCCACGTATTTTGTAGCTCCACTTAGGTAATCATTCGTACTTACATACGTAATTGCACCCGTATAACTAATTGTTGCCTGTGCAAAGAATGATACCGCTTTAACCGGCATGAACTCTACTCCAAATCCTACATGAATACCGCCAGTTATTTTTTCTTCCCCTTTGAGGGCAGGAAAACCAGAAGCATCCCACTCATCCGGGAATAGTCCAGAAACCGGATCGTCCCATTGGCCGTCAGCATCAAGATTTTCGTAAAAATAACCCCTACCCTTCATTTCAGAACGCTTTGATTGGGCTACAAATGGATTGGCAATGCCATAGATTGAAATAGTCGAGTTATCACTTACAGGGATGAAATTTAACTTAAGAACAAACCCAGTGGTAAGCATGGACACGTCACCACCTTCAAGTTCTAACTCAATAGCATAATTATCATCAACATTATAATAATAAGGATACGTTTTATCCTGATCATATTTCATGCTCAGGTAGGAAATATTGCCACCGATTGAAAGTACCTTATTCATGCGCTTGAGAAATCCGCCTTCAAAACTTACTCCGTTAGCATAATCTTCAAGCTTTCCTCCAAAGGGCAGTGCAAGACCACCCCCAATATAAAATGATTTATCCCGCTCAAACCTGGCTTTGGCAATGGCTTCTCCCTCATCCTGAGCAAAGGCTGGCAGGAAGAAAAAAACAATATTAAAGTCAACAATAGATTTCTCATAAAGTAAAGTTTAAGGGTTAATGGGTTGGTTAGTTTTGTGAAATTAAGAAAATATGCTGCACTTTGCAATAATTACGATATTCCAAAAGGTATGTTTCACCGCCTATGGGCACTTATGGTTGTATTGTGCTTAGTTGCCTGCAAAGGTGCCGAGCCCGGTGGCTCAACCGTAGTTAAGCCACGCTACCACCACACCTGGTATAAAAACCATATTTATAAAAAGAAGTGGCACATCGGCCGGCTGCGCATACAGCCTGAAAAACAGGGGGTTAAGCGGGTTAAAATGAAAGGATGATTTACTGCAACCCCTTCACTACCAACTCCAGGTTCTTCTTAAAAAAATAGCGCAGCGGACTTATCTGGTTAATGTGGGCGGTAACTACCGATCCCAACAGGCAGGTCATAAACAAATAGGTTACATCGCGGGTTGAACTGGTTTTGGTGATCTCTTTCTTAAAGACTGCCTCCAGCGAAAACTTTTCCAGCATTTGTTCAAGTGAAAGGATTTCAAGGCTGTGGGCATCCGGTCTATCGGGATACAGCAATTGCTTTTCTTCGGCCTTCACCGGAAACGGTTTTGGCGGTCGCTTCAGATCGGCCAGGTACCCAATCAGGCTGAGCATCAGCCCGGGATGGTTCTCGCATTCTTCACTGAGTTTATCAGCCATGTAGTATACACCCTGTAACCCCTCTTTGGGTTTACTCTGAAGTTCAACCGAGCGGTCGAAGCACCATATTCTGAAATAGTAAAGCAGAATATCTTCCTTCTGCGGAAAGTATTTGAAGAACGTTACCTTGCTAATCTTAACCTTTGCACAAATCTCGTCAACAAACAAATCCTCAAAAGGTTTTTTGCCAATCAGTTTCAGGGTATGATCCAGTATCTGCACTTTAAGTCGTGCTGCTTTTTCTTTTCTAAGCCCCACCGGTAGTACACAAGTTTGTGATTAATTAATACTTTTATTGGTTCATAGCAAACAGTTACCTGATGAAACGCATTTACCTGCTTTTGCCCGTTCTAATAGCCGTTGCCTGCGGCCCGAAAAAGAAGGAACAAGTAACCGGCCTGATAACCGATTCGGCCATGGTTGTATCCGCTCACCCGCTGGCCAGTAAAGTTGGCGCTGATATTATGAGGCGGGGCGGCAATGCTGTTGATGCAGCCATTGCCACGCAGTTTGCGCTTGCTGTGGTGTACCCCGTTGCCGGTAACATAGGCGGAGGCGGATTTATGGTTGCACGATTTAAGGACGGCACCGTTGATGCATTAGACTACCGCGAAAAAGCCCCTGCAGCCGCCCACCCGGATATGTATCTTGCCGAAACCGGAGCCGCTATTCCTGAGTTAAGTGCTCGGGGTCACCTGTCAGCCGGTGTGCCCGGAACGGTAGCCGGTCTTGTAGATGCTCATCAGAAGTACGGTAAACTACCCTGGAAGGATTTAGTGCAGCCTGCTATTGACCTGGCATCAAACGGCTTTACCCTCACTGAAAAAGAAGCCCGCGGGCTGAACAGTGCAGCGGAAGACTTTAGAAAATACAATACGGTGTTACCGGATCATCTTCTCCGTGATGAATGGAAAGAAGGTGATTCTATAAAGCACATTGATCTTGGCCGTGCGCTTGAACGTATCCGCGATCAGGGTCGTGCCGGATTTTATGAAGGAATCACAGCCGACCACATTATAGCCGAAATGCAACGCGGAAAGGGCATCATAACCAAAGAAGATCTGAAAAGCTATACGGCCGTGTGGAGAAAGCCACTGGTTGACTATTACAAAAATTATAAAATCATTTCGATGCCTCCCCCATCCAGTGGCGGTGTGGCCCTCATACAATTGTTAAAAACGGTTGGCGATTATCCGTTAAATAACTGGGGGCATAACAAAACAAAAACCGTTCATCTGATGATTGAAGCCGAACGCAGAGCGTATGCCGACAGGGCTTTTTATTTGGGCGATCCGGATTTTGTTAATGTACCGGTAACCAAACTGGTAGCCAATCAATACCTTGACGAGCGGATGGAGAACTTCGATCCGAATAGGGCAACCCCAAGCACAGAAGTAGATCACGGCCGGCTTGCAGGCTACGAATCGGAACAAACTACTCACCTGTCGGTAGTAGATGCAGCAGGAAACGCGGTATCGGTAACCACAACATTAAACGATGGTTACGGTTCGCATGTGGTGGTGGCCGGTTCCGGTTTTATTTTAAATGATGAGATGGACGACTTCAGCGTAAAGCCGGGCGTACCAAATATGTACGGAGCCATTGGCGGTGAAGCAAATAAAATCCTGCCCAACAAACGCATGCTCAGTTCCATGACGCCTACCATTGTAGAAAAGGATGGTAAACTTTTTATGGTAGTGGGCACACCGGGTGGTACAACTATAATCACCTCCGTATTTCAAACCATTCTGAACGTGGTTGAGCACGGTATGACCATGCAGGAAGCCGTTTCAGCCAAACGCTTTCACAGCCAGTGGATGCCGGATTTTGTGTTTAACGAGAAAGGTGCTTTTACCGAAAAAGACAGTCTTGAACTGGTAAGCATGGGGCACACGTTCCGTTTCAGGCGCGGCATCGGCCGGGTGGATGCCATATTGGTTTTGCCCGATGGCCGGCTTGAAGGCGGGGCCGATCCAAGAGGCGATGATGCAGCAGCAGGGTTCTAAAAACAGTTTGTGCAATGGAATCAGAATCTATTCTGGTCAAATACCTCCCGATTTGGCTGATAGTAGGGTTAGTAATTGGGTTCCTGGCTGCCTGGTACATAAAATCCACTGATAAGAAACGATCAACAAATCAAAACAAGCCTGATCGGAAGTTCTTTTTTTGGAAGTTCCTCATTTTTTCCATTGTACCCCCGTTCATTGTTCATTGGATTCACCAGTATCTGGTGTACGTGGACAAAGCTCCGACTTCCTTGCTGACCTATGTTCCCTATTACCTGGCATTTACAGCGATAGTTTTTCTGTTTGTGTTTCACCCAATATCAGCTTCAGCAAGACTGACTGGTAATAGTAGATTTTATTATCCGATTGTCACTCTTCTTGGTTTACTTTGGCCGTTTGCCTGTGCACTTAATGTCTATCGGGACTTCACAGAAACGATACATACATTTCATTCTATTGATGAGGTGCCCGCTATTGCACCCATTTTTTTTAAGCTGAACGAATTTCAAGTGAATACTGAGGGCAGGCTTGAATACGTTTATTATCGGCATAGAAATAAAGGAAAGTATGAGCTACATTATGTTTCAGTTATCCCGATTACTGGTCAAAACAGGGATGATTCCATTTACAGGGCCTGGATTTACTTTACAGAAGCTGAAGTGGCGCCTGAATTAACCACGGAAATAGCAATTGATAATGCAAAGGAACAGTTCCGAAACAAAAATTATCATATAATAGCAACTTTCAACTACCGCGCAATTGAATACTTTAGGAACGATCAGGACCGGCAGTTTGATTATGCCTGGAGGTTATTGACCAGCAATAACAAGATGCAAAATCAACCCATTGTAGTAAAGCCCGAAAGCGGTTCATTGACAGAAGGCGCCTGGTATGGAGTTCTTTTCTTTGGGATATTTTACCTGATTATCTTTGGTGGAGTTTGTGCTCTTATATATGTCGATCCTGGCAGTCCTGACCCATCCTAAGGCATCTTGAGTCATAACTTCTTAATCGTAAACTCCACCCTTCTGTTTAACTGCCGGCTTTCCTCATTATCGTTGCTGGCAACAGGTTTGGTGCCTCCGTATCCTTTACCGCTAATCCGTTTGGGGTCAATACCTTTTGACACCAGGTAGCTTTTTACCCGGTTAACCCGTTTTTGCGACAACTCCATAAGCGCACGGTACGAACCCCGGTTATCGGTATGACCGGATAATTCAATCTCGACTTGCGGATTGGCCTTTAAAAATTCAACTACCAGGTTTAACTCCGGGTAAGATTCCGGCAAAAGTTCAGGTGTGCTTTGAATGAACAGGATATTCTTAAGCGTTACCATAGTTCCTACCTCAACCGGTTGCAACCGGAAATTCATTTCAAGTTCCTTCAGTTCAACGGTGTTTAGATCCAGTTTTTCGAATACACTTACATAGTTAGGCGCAACAACTTCAACGGTGTACTCGGTTGTTGAAGGAACCGTAACGCCATACCCCTTGTCGGCAGGCGCATCTGCGTCTAGTTTTTTATCGCGGCTGGTAAAACTTAGTCGTGCGGTGATAAATTTTCCGGTCTTGGCATCACTTACTTTGCCAAATATCCGAAGTTCCGAATCCGTTAGTGAATATGTTTTTTCTTTAAAAGCAAGCACGGTATCAGGTTTAACACGGTTTGAAATAACCAGCAAAGTATCCGGTTGCGAAGTCTCAGGTTTGTACAATTTAATATCGCCATAGCCATCGCTGTTTTTGGTGCTGGTAAAAATTGAAAATCCGCCTGAGGCATAGTTTCTGAAGAAGAGTTCCCGACCTTCAGAGTTAATAGCGCTGCCCAGGTTTACAGGCTCCGACCAGTTCAGATACGTATCATCCAACCGGGTACAGTAGTAAATATCAAAACTTCCAAACCCCTTTCGCCCGTTGCTCGAAAAATATAACCTGCTGCCATCTTCACTCAATGACGGGCATAACTCCTGAAACTGCGTGTTTACCGATCGGCCGGCATTTCGCGGCTCACTCCATTTGCCCACGCCATCTTTTACTGAAACAAAAATATCTTCTACGCCAAGTGTACCGTATGTTTCTGCACTAAAAACAAACACGTTACCATCCGATGAAATAAATCCGCTGCTGAAATCCGACTTGTTAAGGAAGTAAGGGATAAAAATGTTTTCCGGTTTTGACCAGCCGTTGTTTGTTTTTCTTGAAACCGAAATACCCTGGGTTTTTGCTGAAGTTGGCGAGCCCGAGTAATGACCGATTAGAAACAGTTGCAATCCATCCGGTGAGAATCCAATCACCGCATTATAGGCACGATCATTCAACAACGGGCCGGCATGAACCGGTGCCGACCAGACCCCTTCGATAAGAAATGAAATCCAGATGTCGCCCGGATCAGCTTTACCACCTACATTTTCCGGATGATTGCTGCGTGTAAAAAAAAGTGTACCCCCATCCGGGCTGATAACCGGGGCCTGCTCATCGAAGGGTGAGTTTACCCGTTTGAATAATTCGGGAGTAACAACCGGTTGTGCAATAGCTTCAGCCAGGGCTGTCAGAAATAAAAAAAATGTGTGCCGCATCATCAAATCACTTATTTACTTACCCACGCGTTACCCTTTATGGTAAAACGCCATGGCAGTTTAGCATCTTTTCCTGCATAATCCACGCCAATCCGTTTACTTGCTTCAATTCGTTTTGCGGATAGGTTTTCACCCGGTTCAATCCAAACTTCGGTTCCGGTAAGGAATTTTCCATTAAAAGTACGATCAATGCCAAGTGAAACAGTCAGTTTACCGGGCCCGGAGGTTAAGTGGAACGGATTGGCAACAGGCCCTCTGCGTTGTTGCATAATCGATATCCCGCCAACCGGTTCAATGGCCCGTATCAATACAGCATCGGCCACACCGGCCTGATTGGTTACAACATTAAAGAGGTTGTGCACGCCATAGCAAAGGTAAACATACGCATGCCCTCCTGCGTAGAACATAACTTCATTCCGCCTGGTCTTCCTTCCGTTAAAAGCATGGCATCCCCGCTCCTTCCATGAATAGGCCTCTGTTTCAACTATTAAACCCGAAGTTACCTGGTTTCCTATGCGTGTAACAAGGTGTTTACCAAGCAATTCGCGGGCAATGGCAACAACATTATTCCGTTGGTAAAAAGACTCGGGCAACTTCACATGGTATGGTTTCAGGAACAAAAAGAATCCTTAATTTTGGCGGCTCTGAAATGTTTATAAACCCAAAATTAACTATACCATGAAAAAACTTCTAGTTGCTTTCTTGCTGATTACGGCTTTTGCTGTACACGCACAAATTCAGACACCCGCGGCCAGTCCGGCCGGAACGGTAAGCTCGGTGGTTGGTCTTACCGACATCAACATAAAATATTCACGCCCTAAAATGAAGGGCCGGAAAATTTTCGGAAGCGGTGCTGATTTCCTTGTGCCCTTTGGCGAACTGTGGAGGACCGGTGCGAATCAGGGTACCCTTATCAATTTTTCGGATGATGTAAAAGTTGAAGGAAAGGATGTTAAAAAAGGCGAATACCTGTTGCTCACCATACCGGGGGCTGATTCCTGGACGGTGATCCTGTATAGCGACCCTTCTATTGGCGGGAACATGGCCAACTACAAACAGGAAAAGGATGCGGCCCGCTTTACAGTTAAACCTTCACGGCTTGCAGAACCTGTTTCTACATTCACTATTGCCATTACCGACATTGCCGATGATAATACCAATGCCAACGTACAACTGGCATGGGAAAATACTTCAGTGAAATTTAATGTGGCGGTTGATTACGACAGCAAAGTGATGAAGGCTATTGAGGCGGGTACACGGGTAAGTCCGGGTAACTACATCGCTGCCGCTAACTATTATTTTGAAAACAAAAAAGATTTAAACAAAGCCCTTGAGTGGATTACCCTGGGCATTGAAACCGGCAACAAAGAGGCCTTCTGGAATATCCACACCAAAGCAAAGATCCAGCACGCATTAGGTGATTATAAAGGTGCGTTGGCTACTGCTCAGCAATCGCTTGACCTGGCGAAAAAAGCGGCCAGTGATTTCGGCTATATTAAGTTGAATGAGGAGTTGATTGCCAAGCTGAATGCCGAGATGCCAAAAACTCCGGCTAAAAAGAAATAACAAATAACCCTTTCGAAAAAGGCAGTCTGAGGAGGCTGCCTTTTTTGTTACCTTAAAATCGTATTGCCACCTGATAGCGGGGCCACTTAATCTATGAAAGATAATCACTACGATTATATCGTTATCGGTTCCGGGTTTGGCGGTTCGGTATCGGCCATGCGACTGGCCGAAAAGGGGTATCGCGTACTGGTTATCGAAAAAGGCAAACGCTGGAGTGACCAGGATTTTCCAAAATCAAACTGGAATCTGAAAAAATACCTTTGGGTTCCCTTCCTGCGGTGGTTTGGCTTTCTTAAACTTGATTTCTTTAAAGAAGTATTTGTACTAAGCGGTGTGGGCGTTGGCGGAGGTTCGCTGGTATATGCCAACACGCACATGATGCCTCCCGATGCTTTCTTTAACAACCCGGTTTGGTCGGCATTTAAAGACTGGAAAACTGTGTTGGCTCCGTTTTACCAAAAAGCCAGGTTCATGCTGGGCAGCGAACGGTACGAAAAAGAAAATGCAGAAGACGAGGTACTAAAAGAAGTTGCACACGATATGAACCGGGCGCACACCTACAATCGGGTTGATTCGGTTGGGGTTTATCTGGGTGATCCATCAAAAGAAAGAGATCCGTACTTCAAGGGGCTCGGCCCGTTGCGAAAGGGCTGCATAGAATGTGCCGGTTGCATGGTAGGTTGCCGGTATAATGCCAAGAATACGCTTGTAAAAAATTACCTGTGGTTTGCCGAGAAACTTTTCGGGGCCAGAATTGTGGCAGAAACCGAGGTTGTGAAAATTTCGGTTTTACCCGATTCATCCTATTCCATTATTACAAAATCCGGCACGCGAAAAAATAAAGTCAGTGAACTGACTTTTACCTGTAACGGTCTGGTAGTAAGTGGCGGGGTACTGGGTACACTCTCATTGTTATTAAAACAGAAATATGTACACAAAACACTTCCAAAACTTTCAGAGAGATTAGGAGAAAATGTGCTAACCAATTCCGAAATGCTTTCGGGTGTGGTGGCGGCTGATCGGAAGCTTAATCACGGATTGGCCATCAGCACTGTGTTTAATCCTGATGACCACACGCATGTTGAACTGGTAAAATTTCCGGATAAGTCCGGGGCCATGACCCGGCTGGCCATTATGGCGGCAGGCAGCGGCACTCCTGTTGTGCGCACGCTCAAGATGATTGGCAATTGTATTATTCACCCGATTGATTTCATACGCTCGGTGTTTCAAAAAAATAGTGCCCGCCATTCGGTTATTTTTCTCACTATGCAATCGCTGCCCAACGCCATGCGCATGCAATTGCGAAAGGGTCTGTTCGGATACCGGCTTACATTTCGTAATGACAAACGGCAAAAAGTGCCAAGCTACATTCCCATTGGTCAGGAAGTATTGTACCGCTATGCGGCCAAAGTAAAAGGTGTGCCTCAAAATGCTTTCAGTGAAGTACTGTTCGGACTGGCAAGTACAGCACATATTCTGGGTGGATGTCCGCCAGGAAAAACCATAGAGGACGGTGTAGTAAATGAACGTTTTGAAGTTTTCGGCTACAAAAACTTTTACATTCTTGACGGCTCCATCATTCCCTGCAACCTGGGTGTTAACCCATCGCTTACAATCACTGCACTAAGTGAATACGCCATGAGCCTGGTGCCTGTAAAGGCCGGAACTGAGGTTAAAACCCTCGATGCGCAACTGGCAGAAGCCGGTGGTAAGTATAGGTTATCTCAAAAATCAGGGTAACCACAAAGCAACACAAAGAGAGCACAAAGGTCACAAAGAAAGAGGTCAGTATACTGTATTTCTCAGTGGCCTTCGTGGTTATGTTTATTTTTGAGATGGGTATAGTAACTTTAAACCTGATGAGAATTCCTGCCGCACTATTATCCGTAATACTGGCTGTCTCTGCATGCACACACCAACCCCGAAAAAAGGAGGTTGAAACGATTGAACAGAAAGCGGAAGTAAAGAAAATCATACCCCCACCCGATGAAGCCACGGCATACCAGTTAAGCAATTCAGAGCCGCGCCAGTGGCTGGAAGATTACCGGTTTGGAAAATTCTTCCAGGAACGGGCCGAATTTTTTGTTATTCAAAGTCCGAAATCAAAAATTTTTGATTCACCGGTTTCGAGAATAATCTTGTACTATCTTGATGGAGAGCACTGCCAATCACGGTTTATTCTTACTGAAAATGTTGCTAATAAGATTATTGCACAGTACGGAACGTTCAGTATTACTCCGCTTGACGGCAATAACAAAACCGCACTGGAAAACCAGCCGATTATGATTGATGACAACGGCCAGAGAATGCTAAACCGGTCCTAACCCGCTATGAACTGGTGTGGAAGCTTCCGGGCAAATTCATCCGCTTGCGTGTTGACAAAGACAACCCGTACGAACCCTACGTGTACTCCGAACACGTACCCAATTACCACCAGCTTTTCCGTGACTGGAACTGGCTACCCTCTAGCAGGTTTACCCACAAGGAATTGTAATAACACAGCAACAAAAAGCACTGCAACGCAGCCGATAATGTTGTAAAGTAAAAAAGCCAAATCGGTAAAAAAGTAACAGTAGAGCACCACCAACTCGGCAATAACAGCAGCCCAGAATACAGCCGTACCCTGCACCCGCTTCAGGTAAAATGCTGTAATGAAAACGCCAAGGATGGTACCGTAAAACAACGAACCAATAATGTTAACGAACTGAATGAGGTTTTCGGAAAAACCGGCCAGCATGGCAAATACCATCGCTAATACCGCCCACAGTAATGTAAAACCACGTGAAGCATTAAGGTAATGTTGAGGTGAAGCATTTTTTACCAGCAGCCGCCTGTAAATATCAACCGAGGTGGTAGATGACAATGCGCTGAGTTCACCCGCCATGGATGACATGGCCGCCAGAAACATTACGGCAAGCAACAGGCCCACTATGCCATGCGGCAGATTATTCAGCACAAAATTCAAAAAAATGTAGTCCCGATCCTGGGTTTTTGCAGAAGGAATGACCTGCTTTATGGTGGTCTTTACTGCTTCACGAACGGCCTTCTCCTTTTCCTGCAGCAGCAATACGTTCTGTTTATAAATTTTGATGGAGTCTTCGTTTCCTGTTTGAATGAAGTGGACCAGTGAATTTACGGCCCCTTGCTTTTGCCGGTAAACCCTGTTGTATTCAGATTCCAGACTAAGCAACTCCTCCCGACCACTGGTTTCAAGGGCGCGGTTCATCAATACCTGGTTATGAAATACGGGGGGCTGGTTAAACAGGTAAAAAACAAACACCAATACGCCAATAAAAAGGATAACAAACTGCATGGGTATTTTGAGCAGCCCGTTAAACAGTAATCCTAACCGGCTCTCGGCTAAATTTCTCCCGCCAAGGTAACGGCCCACCTGCGATTGATCCGTTCCGAAATATGATAGAAACAAAAACACGCTTGCCAGCAAGCCCGACCAGATGTTAAAGCGATCTTTCAGTACCAAATCAACCTTTTGAAAAAACGTTAATTCACTAACTGAGGCCACACCTTCCGGAAGTATCTTATCCACATCAGCTGGCAGTACATTTATCATGTTAAACTTTCCAAGCTCTCCGGCAACAGCCATGCTGTCGGCAAAACTGATCGTATCAGGCAACAAGGAGTAGGCAATGATTCCGGCTAACAGCATACCACCCATCACTACCGATAATTGCATGCGCTGGGTAAGGCTCACCGCTTTTGAACCACCGGTTACACTGTAAATAATTACCATGATGCCAATCAGCAACGTTGCATATTCAATACGCCAGTTCAATACCGTTGACAGCACCAGCGAAGGCGCAAAAATGGTAATGCCTGCCGAAAGGCCACGAAGGATAAGGAACAGCAATGCCGTTAGCCACCGTGTTTTTAAATCGAAGCGCGATTCAAGGTATTCGTAGGCAGTGAGTACGTTAAGTTTGTAATAGATGGGGACAAACGTTACCGAAATAATTATCATGGCGATTGGCAAACCCAGGTAAAACTGCAGAAAGCGCATGCCGTCTTCAATGGCTTGTCCCGGTGTTGAAAGAAAAGTTATGGCACTGGCTTGTGTGGCCATAATGGAGATTCCAATCATCCACCATTTAAGTTTTCCGTCACCACGCAGGTACGTTTCCATGGACTTACTACCGCGTGTTTTCCATGAACCGTAGGCAACAATTAACCCAATGGTACCGAAGAGCACGAGCCAGTCAATGAAATTCATGAAAATGAAATGGTTAGCCAGTAAAATAAGCCAATCTGTATAACCAGGGCGGCCATCAGCAACCAGTACCAATGGCTCCACTTTTTAAATACCGGTGGTGTATCGTCCACGTGCAGGTGTTTTATCAATTTACTTTGACCTGGATTTTCCCTTCGGCTTTACCGGAGGTGTTGGTGAAGTAACCTCGGTTTTTTTACCGAGCGAAACAAGGTTGGCGAAAAATTTATAGGCTCCCGGTACACCTTCAGGCAATTCCCTGAAGAAGGAAAGACCGGTGTACACATAATACCCATTTCCAAACTTTGCTACCAGTAGGCTACCGTTCTTAGGTTCTTCGCCTTTATCGTTCATGGAGAGCACAGCCTCATAACGTTCATCCCATTTGTTGGGAAAATATAATCCCCGTTCCTGCACCCAGCCGTCAAAATCACGTTGTGTAATCTTATTCGGGTAATTGAGCACCGGATGGTCAGGCTTCAGGATGCGTACTACTGCATCTTCTTCGGTTACCCGATCGCGCGAAATGGTAAGCGGGTACGGAGAATACTTATCCGTTTCCAAATCGGTACTGGTATTATATTGAACCACCATTGTGCCACCTTGCTCTACGTACTTAAGCAGCGTTTCCATCATAAACCGGATTCGTTCGTTTGTGTTGATAGCCCGTACACCAAGAACAACCGCATCTACACGCTTCAGGTTTTCGGCTGTCACTTCTTCATTTTTCATTTCCCACACTTCGTAACCCATGTTTCGCAAAGCGGAAGGAACATCATCACCGGCTCCGCGGATGTACCCGATAACGCGGCCCTCTTTCTTTAAATCAATCCGCACCACCGGCACTTCGGCTTTCGGCAAAAGGGTTTGAATGGGTATGTGATCATAATTTATCGTTCGAACAAAAAGATTGTATTCCTTGCCGTTAATTTCGGCCACCGCATTCAGTTTACCTTTTGATTCGCTCTCCGGAGGATACACTTTAAACGATTTGGTTTGCTCTTCATTTCTCTTGGTTAATTGAAAGGGTACCGACTGTGGTTCAGCCCGCCACCCATCGGGTAGTTTAATTTTTAACAGGCCGGTTTGAGTACCGTCACGTGCTGATTTTATACCTACGCCTATTTCCAACGGTGCCGGTGTGCTAAAGATCCAGGCCCCATTCTGAACGGTTACAAACACCGGAGGCACCACCTCAACCGGTCTGTACAACTCCCCTTTAACCGGGTCTGTCCATTTGTACACCAGCGGAGCCCGGATGGTAAGCGGCTCACCGTTTACGGTAAAGTCGAGGGTAACAAAAAGAGGTCGGTCATTTTCCGGTTTGCCTATCATATTCGGATCGGGAACTGTGAACAGCCCCTGTGAATGAGGCTCACGAAGCCAATATGGATCAGAGTATTCGGCCGTTGTAATACTTCGCCTGGTTTTGAATAATAAGGGTGAGTTGTTTTTTAACACGGTATTAACCAGCGTATCGTATGTCAGTCCGTTACCGCGGGCCGTAGCCAGTTTCACCTCGGCCGCTGACCGGTTGATTATCTCGAATGAAGCAACCAGCGATTCACCGGGGGCAATCCAGTACTGGTTGGTCGTAACTTCGGCAAACAGGCCGAGACAATCCTGAATCAGCTGATTCACTTCGTCAAGTTTTCGGGTCTTCCAGATGCCGTGCTCCAGGTTCCCGATGGCTTTGCGGATTTGAAGCAACTGGTTAACGATAAGATAAGGCTGTTCAGGGTTAAAGTCCTTAACAGCCTTATCAATAAGCGGAATAATTTTCTCTCCGCCTTTTACCCGTGTCCAGGTTGTATTGATCCCTTCAAAGATGTCCTTCGTGGCGGGCTCGCCTTTAGCCAGTTCAAAAAATTCGTTGGCATCGCCCCTGCGGCCGGGCGAGCCAAAGCCCTGGCTCTTATGCTGGCTGCGGCTGGTAGCGGCCATTTCAGCATACGATTGGCCCAACAGTGCATTGTAACCGCCAACATTCAATACCGTTACACCCGGAGTGTTTTCATTTATGGTGTTATTAAAAAAACGGCCGGTGTTCATGTAAATCCGTTTGGGTTGCCACACCGGTAAGCTTTTTAATTGATCAGGAAAAGCTGCGGATGAGCCTGCTAAATCAAATGCTTCAAGCGAAAGCACGGCCGAAGCAGTATGATGACCATGGCCGGCACGTTCGTTTGGCGGGAAGCGATTAAGCACTACATCAGGCTGAAATTGCCTGAATACACGCACCACATCGGAGAGTATTTCTTCCTTACCCCAGATGGCCAGGGTTTCGTTAACGTTTTTTGAAAATCCGAAATCATTGGCCCGGGTAAAAAATTGCTGCCCACCGTCAATTCGTCTTGCTGCGAGCAGTTCCTGGGTGCGAATAACACCCAGTTCATCGCGAATCTCCGGACCGATGAGGTTTTGACCACCATCACCGCGGGTCATAGAAAGATAAGCCGTTGTGGCCAGGCGCTCGTTAGCCAGGTACGCAATTACCCGGGTATTCTCATCATCAGGATGGGCTGCCACATACAACACCGACCCCAGAAAGTTGAGTTTTTTAAGCTTTAGTTTTATCTGGCTGGCATCGGGCTGGCGCGATTGTGAATAAACAAGTACCGGTAGTATAGCCAATACAATAATCCGAAGAAATCTCATGCAACGTTTTTTTTGCGAATTAACAGATAAAAAGTCAACCGGGATACTGTGGCGATTACTTGTTATATGATTTGCCGGGAAGCCTGACAAGAGGCCGATAGGTTATTTATATTCGTCCGCGCTTAACCCCGTTTACAAGGTAATCACCTTCTTCGCTAAAGAAGATTACAATGCGGCTAACCGGTTTCTTTCGGTCTGTAAGGAAGGTAATTTCATATTCGTGTTCAATGGTTCGATCTTTAATATCATCCGAAAAGCCAATGTCCAGCTTCACATCCTTTCCGGTTTCAACTTTTCGCGAATAATACGCTTTGCCGTTTTTGGATACCGACAGGCGAACTTCCTCTTCTCCAGCCTTAACAACATTAAGCAATAGTATAACGTAGGGCAGCGGGGTGTTGCTGGTTCGTTTTTCGTATTCGCCAAACGTTTCTTCAACCTTAATTTTAGTTACATCAGCCGGTGGGCGAACTTTAAAGTTCATGTTGATGCGTAGTTCAAATTCCGAATCGGGTTTAAACGGAACCTCCTGTGCCATCAGCGCAACAGCACGAAGAATTATTGCCAGTAAAATCAGAAGTCTGCTCATACACAATCCTATCTTTGCCTGCTGATAAAGGTACAAAATACCATGGATAAGAAAGTTGTTTGCGTTGTGGTTATTGTGCTGATGAGTATGTGTTCATCAGTTAAAAGAATGGATGTGGACAACCACCTGGGGCTTGAAATCCCCCTGCTGCAGCCTGATGAACAGTTGATTGAACACACAGGTTTTAAACTGGTGTACAACGAAAATCATGAACAGGCCAACTGGGTTGCTTATGAGTTAACTTTGGAAGAAACACGAAGAGGGGTTGAGCGATCCGACAAATTTTTACCTGACCAAAAAGTTAGCACAGGTACAGCCACACCGGAGGATTACAAAGGCAGCGGTTACGATCGCGGACACCTTGCTCCCGCTGCCGATATGAGTTGGTCAGCCCAGGCCATGAAAGAATCATTTTACTTCAGCAATATTAGTCCGCAGGTACCTGCATTTAACCGCGGCATCTGGAAACGGCTGGAAGAACAGGTGCGTACCTGGGCGCAACAGGACACGGCAGCTTTTATTGTTACAGGCCCGGTATTATCCGATAGTCTTCCGGTTATCGGTCCAAACCAGGTAAGTGTGCCGGCCTATTTTTACAAGGCACTGCTGGTGTACCGTTATCAAAATCAAAAAGCGATCGCATTTATTGTGCCTAATAAAAAATCGGGACTGCCGCTTAAACACTTTGCCGTTACCGTTGACAGCCTGGAACACATTACAGGTATTGACTTTTTTCCGGCCCTGCCTGATGTAATTGAAAGCAAACTTGAAAGCGAACTGTGCCTGCCTTGCTGGAGAATAAAAGAAGAATAATCTATTTGCCGGCTTTGAGTAAATAATATGTCCAGCCGGCAGCCAATAAGTCAACAACACCAAACAAAATAATCATCGGGCTTACCCACTCCAGCAAACTGAACACCGCGAACCAAACGATTACTGAAGAACGGAGGTATACCGATAGCGTAAGGAATAAGGGGTTGTTCGTTGAAGCCATGTAGAAATAAAAAATTCCGAGGTTAAATACCAATACACCAACCACCCTTATCCACGGTTCGTTTGTTTCGGGCATCATTAACACGCTTAACATGCTATTCGGGAAAATGATCAACGCCAAACCCAGCAACAGCAGGTAAATGGCAAAATATTGCACTGATTTTGAGGCGGCTGTCATCGTAAATGAATCATAACGGTTAATTAAATGTACAGAAATATTCAGGATTTAAAGCGCAATTCTTCATTTTACGATTGTTTAAGTAATTTTCAGCGTGGATAATAGCAGGCTTATTGTTTTAGTGTATTTGCTTGGCGTTGGGCAAAGTCTGGCTCAGCTGTCTGAAATTGACAGCCTTAAACACGAACTTAAAAGGGCTGCTACTCCTCAAGCCCGTATTGATATACTTAACAGCCTCAGCAACCGCTACCTTGCCTATCAGCCTGAGCAGGCAAGCCATTACGCCAACGAAGCCCTTCAACTGGCGCGCAAAACTAATTACCCTCATGGCGAAATACTTGCCCTGAATCGCCTGGGCGAATATGAATTCAGACAAAGCAACTATGCACAAGCCGTTGAACTCACCACCGAATCGCTTAAGTTGGCTGTAAGGCACCGGGATTCACTGGGCATGGCACTGGCCTACCGGGTCTTAGGCAATACGCACACGTTCGGATTAAAACAATATGATCAGGCGTTGCAATACCAGTTAAAGGCCATGGAATTGTATCAACTGTTAAAGGACAAGCGAAACATAGCAGGCTTTTGCGGAAACATTACCTGGATTTATGCCAGCACTAACCAAAACCTGGAGGAAGCGCATCGTTTAGCCGACCTGGGAATTCACTTGTCCGATTCGCTTAACGACAAGCAATTGCTGAGTTTTAACTACAACAGCAAGGGCCTCATCTACACCCAGCAAAATAAACCTGATTCAGCACTCAAATTCCTTAACCTGTCCACCAGGGAAGCAGAAAAGGTAAAAGATTTTGCCGTTATCTCTTATAATAAATCGCTTATCGGAAATGTTTACCTGCAGCAGGGTCAGTATAAAAAGGCATTAAACTATTTTACAGAAGCTGCCAACGAAAGCAGGCAACTTAATCTTCGCGAAGTACTTAAAGAATCGTACCTCGGGCTTTCGAAAGCGTATGCCAACCTTGGAAATTTTCAGCAGGCCTTGCAAAACCACATCGGTTATACACAGCTAAAAGACTCACTTATAAATTGGGAAACTTCTCAAAAAGCCCTGATGGCCAAACTGGCGTTTGAGGAAGAAAAAAGGGAAGCCCGCATTGTTGAATTGGAACAGGCCAATGAGCAGGCGCGCAGGGAACAACTTATTTTCAGTATCGGCTTTGCCATGACCTTTATTCTGATGGCAGCCGTTATCGGCCTGGTGGTGCGAAACAACTGGCTTCGGCAGCAAGCGAACCAGGTATTGAAAGAAAAAAATGAAGAGATTGAAACGCAAAACGAAAAGCTGAAACAGGCCAACGATATTAAGGACAAATTCTTCTCCATTATCGGCCATGATTTACGAAGCCCGCTGGTAAGTCTGAAAGGTTTATTAGGTATGCTGCTGCGCAATGAAATAACCGAAGAGGAGTTTAAACTATTCGCACCCAAACTAAACCAACTGGTTATCGGCACCAACGAAACCCTCGAAAACCTGCTGCAATGGGCTCATTCGCAACTCAATGGTTATACCTATAATCCGGTTAGTCTGTCGTTAAATGAACTAACAGTAAAGTGCTTTGCTCTTTTTGCTGATGCGGCACGGGCAAAATCCATCAGCCTGGTAAATGATGTACCGGCCGAAACCATTTGGAAAGCCGACCGGAACCACATTGACCTGTTATTGCGTAACCTGGTTCATAATGCCATTAAATACACCCATAACGGAGGCACAGTAACCGTTTCGGCTGGCAATAAAGACGGAATTAATGAGCTTTGCGTAACCGATACCGGCATCGGGATGACAAGTGAACAAGTGGCACAGTTATTTAACGTAGCGGAGCTAAAAACTCAACGCGGTACCGGTGGCGAGCGTGGTACCGGCCTGGGTTTAATGCTGTGCCGTGAAATGGTGTCGTTGCAGGGCGGTAAACTACTAATTGAAAGTACACCCGGAAAAGGCTCGGTATTTAAAGTGCAAATGGCAGAGCGACCCGGGCCGGTAACCTGATGATACACCTCACCTGTTCTACTGACTATAATCATTTTTCCATATTTGCGTTTTACGTTACCTATTCGCAATAGAAAGCGCAATGAAAAAGGAAGAATACACCACCACTTTTATTTCCGGTCTAACGGTACTCGTTTTCAGCGTAGGAATGCTGTATGCCACCGTATTCCTCATACCCGGAATGCTGGAAGCGTACTATAATGAAGTATTCCGTTCTTCATCATGGAAAACCGACTGGCTGTTTTATGCTCATCCTTTTGTACTGACCATTGCTTTAAAGTGGGTTTGGAACCGAAACCGCAATTTGTTCAAAGGGTCAGTACTTGTACAGGCCCTGACACTAGGTATAACCTACACCCTCATTGCCCTGGTTCCGGTAATGATTCTTACCTTCAGCGCCATTGAAATTTCATTGCTGATGGTTATTACCTGGATTTTGTACGGATTTGCACAGGCCACAGTAGCCGGTGTAGTGTTTGCCTTCCGGTCTAAAAAACCTTAACGAAATCACTAACTTTAACCCACAATGCTGCATTCCGCTTATGCATACACGAATGCTATTTTTGGTGGCACTTTTTCATTTAGCCTGCATGACTGCCGATACGATTTACCAATACGCTGATGGAAGCGGAAACCGCTACACCCTGCGGGGAAATACCTTAACGTATGACCCCGTTACCCCAACCGAAAGTTCAACCGGAACCTACAGTGGAGGGGAACCAAAATCTGTTACCCTTACAGCACAACAGGTAAAATTAATTATCCGGGTTCTTGAAGAAGCTACAAAGAAAACGTCTGACCACATTGAAAACCGTGAAAAAGGAACTGGCTTAATAACCATAATAACAGGCAATAAACAACAGCATTGCATAGTACGCAGGGGCAGCAATACAATTGCGGAAATTGAATCGTTATTGAAGCAGCACCTTAAATAAGTTTGTGACGGTAAATTTTTACGGTTCCAGTAACACTTTTAAAAGAATCTGGTCACATCCAGCGCCCTACCACTATCGGATTATAATTTCCAGGTTCAAAGAAATTGCGCAGAGCAATTCTGCTAACTACGTGATTATCAAGAGCCCCCTGTCGGAATCGAACCAACGACCTACTGATTACAAGTCAGTTGCTCTACCAGCTGAGCTAAGGAGGCAATTTTATAGTAACCGTTTTCGCTACCTGTTTTCGTACATAACGCAACCCATCAACGGCTAACGAAGAACGTATTTGGAGGTGCAAAAATAAGCCTTGGTTTGGTCTTTGCAAACCAGCGTTAAACTGCTGAACGTAATAATTTTAACTGCTGCTTCAGGCTATCCAATTGATTACTTGCCACTTTTATTTTAGAGTTAAACTCTTCGCGCAGCCCATCGGCATTTTTTGAGCGAGCAAAGAACTCCAGGTTATTACGCCACAGGGCTATGTCGTTCTCCACCTTAACAATCTTCTTCCGGATGGACTGCTCTTTTGCAAAAAGTTTCTTTTCGCCCATCGGATCATCCTTTAAATCCAATAACTGGTTTTGTAAAAGCAGTCGGCTGCGTTCCTCATCGGTTAATACAGTTATGGAATTAACCATTTTTTCAACTGCGGCCTGATAGCGGCTGCGTATGGCGGCTATCCGGTTACGTGGCACAAAGCCAATGGCACTGAACTGTCTTTCAAATTCATGTAACTGTTCCACAGTAGCCGTTCCCTGTGCTGCTGTTTGTTCGATCTGCTCACATAGTACTTCCTTTGCCTTCAGATTATCCAGTTGCTCCTGCTCTTGTTTTGAGCGTTGGCCTCTTCGTTGCTCAAAAAAGTAATCGCAGGCCTCTTTAAATTCTTTAAACACCTTATCGCGATGCTTGTCTGGCACCGGGCCAATGTCTTTCCACGCCTGCTGTAACTTTTTCAACTCAGCCGAAGTCTTCTCCCAATCGGTACTGTCACGCAAGGCAAGGGCACGTTGCACCAACTCCTGTTTCTTTTTCAAGTTGTCGGTACGTTGTGCGTCTAACTCTTTAAAAAACACACTCTTCGTATGAAAGAAGGTTTTAAAGGCCGTCCAAAATCGTTTGTTGATTTCCTTTGTTTTGCTTCGCGGCACACTGCCTGCTGCTTCCCACTTTTTCTGAAGTTCAAGAATCTCTTTTGTTTTCTGATTCCATTCCTTAATACGTTCAGATTGAAAGGAAGCAAATGCCTGCACCTCGTCACAAAGTTTCGTTTTCTTTTCCAGATTAGAGTGGAGGTCCTGTTGCAGTTGTTTCAGGTATTCGTCTCTGCGGGCGTAAACTGCATCTGAAGCGGCTTTAAAACGTGTCCACACTGATTCTTTTTCTTCACGCGGCACCGGGCCGATGTGTTTGAACTCGTGGTGCAATTCGTTCAGTTCGCGTATGGCATCTCTGATTTTGTCAACTTCGGCCAGTTTTTCGGCCCGTGCGCATAAGTCAAGTTTAGCCTCCAGGTTTTTCTTACGGTCAAGTTCTTTTAGCTCAAAATAGATGCTTTGGTTATCATAGAACCGATCAACCAACGCATGGTAGTTTGCCCATAAGGTTTTGGCATGGATGCCGGGCACGGCACCTACGTTTTTCCATTCCGTTTGAAGTTGCTTGAACTTGTCGAACTGGTTGGCCTGCACGTCATCCGTGTCAGCCAGTTGGCGCAATTGCTCCAGTAAATCCAGTTTTCGTTTGTAGTTTTCGTTTTTCTGATCTTCCTGTTGTTTGATGTAGTGCTGACGTTTTTCGCGGATTACCTTTACTACCTGATCGAATGATGCATCCAGGGCATCGCCTTTGTATGCAAAGCCATCAGGCGAACCGCCATCAAG
Organism: Flammeovirgaceae bacterium; assembly: GCA_015180985.1. Classification (NCBI taxonomy): domain Bacteria; kingdom Pseudomonadati; phylum Bacteroidota; class Cytophagia; order Cytophagales; family Flammeovirgaceae; species Flammeovirgaceae bacterium. The sequence goes on along the minus strand of CP054185.1, from coordinate 2,509,786 downwards.
CAGGTACCGGTTGAACGCTGTGTCTTTTTCTTTTTGGCGTAATGCTTCGTAAGCAATCCGAATCTCCCGCAATACCGGCTCAATATTGTGCTGACCCGACTGAACAGCCAATTCTTTTAACGAGGCAATAAGTTGTTCTTTAGAGTACTGCTGATAATCGGGCGCATCGGTACCAGCCCCGAACACATCCTCACTGTGATCAACAAGATCTGCCTCCGATTTTAAAACGGCAGATTCATCATGGTCAATCAACCCGGCCTGGTGATCCATCCCCTCCGCTTCTATCTTTTCGTCTTCCATTTCCATGGTTATTGTCCACTGTTAAAGGGCAAATATGGGTAAATTTACTAAAATTGGTTAATTCAGGTTTGGGTCAACCGGATAATTGGCATAAACCGAATAGCGCCCGCCCATATTCTCCAGTGCTTTCCTCCACATCAAAGCCGGTTTCGTTTCGAATAACAACTCTTCGGTTACGAAGTCACAAACAATCCATGAATCCTGCTCTAATTCTTCATTCAATTGGCCCGGCCCCCAACCACTGTAACCCAAAAAGAACTTAATTTCATCCGGCCGGAGTTGGTTGGTATCAGCCAGTAACAATACCTGGTCAAACGTTCCTCCCCAATAGATGTTTTCTAAAATCGGCTCACCGTTTTCTATCTTAGCTGATCGATGAATAAAATGCAGTGTATCTTGCTGTACCGGCCCGCCAACATACACTTCGTGGTTAAAGTTTTGAAGTTCATCCATCACCTCACCGGCCTTTAACATGGCCGGTTTATTCAGCACAAACCCGAATGAACCCTCCTCGTTATGTTCGCACAACAACACCACCGTGCGTTCAAAATTCGGATCGGGCAGAAAGGGTTCCGAAATGAGTAACCTTCCCCGTTCCGGAGTCAATTTGTTTTTGTACCTGAAGAAATCCATTATTTGAAGGCCGAAATAAAATACTTGTACCACTACGAAGCAAATTTTAATAATTAGACTAAACTTGAAGTCAATAAGTTGTCATGAAACCCGATATCGCTTCGCTGCGCAGGGAATACGCAAAGGAAAAACTGGATATTGAGACAGTCGGAAATGACCCCATAGCCCACTTTGAAGCGTGGTTTATGGAGGCCTTGTCGGCTAATGTGCTGGAAGCGAACGCCATGACGCTTTCAACCCTAACGGAGAACGGAAGGCCCACCTCGCGGGTAGTGCTGCTGAAAGGCATTGAAAACGATAAGTTTGTTTTCTTTACCAATTACCAGAGCAATAAAGGCCGGGAACTGGATGCGAATCCCTATTGCGCACTTAATTTCTTTTGGGCCGAACTGGAACGCCAGGTGCGTATTGAAGGCACCGTGGCCAGGATAAGTGAGGCCCGCTCAACTGAATACTTCCGAAGCCGTCCGCGGGGAGCACAGGTGGGTGCATGGGCCTCCCCGCAGAGCGCAGCGATTTCAAGCCGTGAATTGCTGGAATCGCGTTACCTTGAAATGGAAGCCCGCTACAAAGAGGGCGAAATACCAAAGCCCAAACAATGGGGTGGCTATGAGGTTGAACCGTTTTTAATTGAATTCTGGCAAGGAAGACCAAACCGGCTTCATGACAGAATACTTTTTGTAAAAACAGACAATAAATGGAATATCAGGCGGTTAGCACCTTAAGTTAAAGCAGGTCGGTAAGCAATTTAACACCCGGTATCCTTCTAACCGTAAAGCCCTCCCCATATTTTGCTCCAATTGCACTTCCAAATTCAACTGCACGTGCCTCAACCAAACGCAGAAATTCGGGTGACGAGATATACGTACTTGGTTCCTTGCTGGCCGGGTTGAACATCTGGCTTTCAAAGGCCATGTATGATGCCACCTTTTTATCCCAGTAATCGCTGATATCGACCACGATATCGGGTTTAATCAGTTGGGCCTGTATAAAGTGGTAAACTGCTTTGGGGCGCCAGGCAAATTGATTTTCTCCCCTGTCGGTTGTGATAATTTTTGCTAAGCCCGCCAGAAAACAGGAATCGGCCACCAGTTGGGCTGCCCTCCCATGGTCCGAATGCCTGTCGTAAATGGCGTTGGTAATAACGATTTCCGGCTTATACCTCCGGATAGCTGCAATTACTTGGCGCTGGGCTGACTCCTCGTTTTTGAAAAAGCCATCGGGTAGCCCCAGGTTATCCCGCACGGTTAAACCAAGGATTTTAGAAGCATTTTCAGCCTCCCATGCTCTGATTTCCGGTGTTCCACGGGTACCCAGTTCGCCACGGGTTAAATCAACAACACCCACCTTGTGCCCCATTGCTGCATGCCTTGCCAAGGTGCCCCCGCAGCCCAGTTCGGCATCATCGGGGTGCGCAGAAAATACCAGAATATCGAGTTTCATGGGTGGGCAAACTCCATTTCTTTTGCGGCCAGAAATTTTTCAGCATCAAGGGCACCCATACAACCTGTTCCGGCTGCAGTAACTGCCTGCCGGTACACTTTGTCGGCCGCATCACCAACGGCAAATACCCCTTCTACATTGGTACGGGTGGAGCCCGGTAGTACTTTAATATAACCAGTCTCATCCATGTCGAGGTAGCCCTTGAAAATATCGGTATTAGGCTTATGCCCGATAGCCAGGAAAAATCCCTGCACAGGTATTACCTTCTTATCGCCTGTTTTGTTATTCACTACACGCACACCGGTAACCCCTGAATCGTCACCCAATATTTCATCTGTTTCTGTATTCCAGTGTATCTCGATGTTCGGAGTATTTTTAACGCGGGCCTGCATAATCTTTGATGCGCGCATCTCATCGCGTCTTACAATCAGATGTACTTTGGTGCAAAGTTTCGACAGATAGGTTGACTCTTCTGCAGCTGAATCACCCGCACCAACAACTGCTACTTCCTTGCCGCGATAAAAATATCCATCGCATATCGCACAGGCCGAAACACCTTTGTTTGCAAACTTCTCTTCCGATGGAATGCCAAGGTATTTGGCACTGGCACCGGTAGCAATGATCACGGCATCCGCCAACACTTCGTCTTTCTCATCAATGATAAGCTTAAGCGGATACACCGAAAAGTCAACAGAGGTTACCAGGCCATAGTGAATGCGCGTACCAAACCGCTCGGCCTGCTTTTGTAAGTCTACCATCATCTGCGGACCGTTGATGCCATCCGGGTAACCCGGAAAATTCTCCACATCGTTAGTTGTGGTAAGTTGCCCGCCAGGCTGGCCCCCGGCATAGAGCATGGGCTTAAGCCCAGCCCGGGCTGCATAGATGGCGGCTGTATAACCGGCAGGGCCGGAGCCAATAATTACAACTTTTTCTTTCGTAGCCATAATCGGTATCAAAATTAAAGGGTCTCACTTGTAACAAGCCGAGACCCCCAAAATGTTTCAAAACAGATAAAATTAACCCAGGTAAGGTTTTAAAGCCTTGCTCCGGCTGGTATGTCTGAGCCTGCGGATGGCCTTTTCCTTTATCTGGCGCACACGTTCGCGTGTGAGGTTAAACTTCTCTCCTATTTCCTCCAGGGTCATGGCATGTTCACCATTAAGCCCGAAGTATAAGGTTATCACATCAGCCTCGCGTTGGGTAAGGGTTGAGAGTGCACGCTGGACCTCCTTGCGAAGCGAATCGTTCATCAGACCCGAATCGGGTGTTTCCTCGCTGTCGTTTTCAAGTACATCGAGCAAACTGTTTTCTTCTCCTTGTACAAACGGTGCGTCCATGGAAACATGGCGACCTGAAATTTTCATCGTGTCAACGACCTCTGCGGTAGTCACATCAAGCACTTCGGCAAGTTCTTCAGGCGAGGGTTCGCGTTCGTACTTCTGCTCAAGTTCAGAAAATGTTTTTGAAATTTTGTTCAAGGAGCCAACCCGGTTCAGCGGGAGGCGTACGATACGTGATTGTTCGGCCAAAGCCTGAAGGATGGATTGACGGATCCACCATACTGCGTAAGAAATAAATTTAAAACCACGGGTCTCGTCAAAACGCTGGGCGGCTTTAATGAGGCCAAGATTCCCTTCGTTAATCAGATCGCCCAACGACAAGCCCTGGTTCTGGTACTGCTTGGCAACCGATACCACAAAGCGGAGGTTTGCCTTGGTTAGTTTTTCAAGTGCAATCTGGTCGCCTTCTTTGATGCGCTTGGCCAGTTCCACTTCTTCGTCAGGAGTAAGCAGGTCCACCTTGCCAATCTCCTGAAGGTATTTATCAAGCGACTGGCTTTCGCGGTTAGTAATCTGCTTACTGATTTTTAACTGTCTCATGCCTGTGTTTAAATCAGTGTGGTAACAATATAGTTTCTCAGGTTAGTTCCTGTCAAATTAGCTGAATAGTTTATTCGCTGGCAGCGGCCTCCTTTTTAGGTGGTTTTGGCAGTAAAACCTTTCTGGATAACCTGAATTTGCCGGTTTTTTTATCCACATCAACCAGTTTTACCTTGATTTCCTCACCTACTTCCAGCACTCCGTCCATGGTTTCAAGTCTTTCCCACTTTATTTCAGAGATATGCAATAAACCGTCTTTTCCGGGCATAAATTCAACAAATGCACCAAACGGCATAATCGATTTAACCTTGCCATCGTAAACCTGGCCTATCTCAGGTACGGCCACAATGGCGCGGATGCGCCTTAACGCGGCATCCATTACATCTTTGCTGGCAGCAAATACGTTAACAATTCCTTTATTGTTTACTTCTTCAATAACTACAGTTGCACCCGTGGTATTTTGAATGTCCTGTACTACCTTTCCGCCAGGGCCTATAACTGCGCCAATCATCTCCTTTTCAATGATTACCGTTTCGGCACGCGGAGTATGCGGTTTGAGGTCAGGGCGGGCCTGAGCCAGGGTTTTCTTCATTTCAGTGAGGATGTGCAAACGGCCCTCTTTGGCCTGCTCAAGGGCTTCTTTCAGTACCTCGTAGGTAAGTCCATCAACTTTCAGGTCCATTTGGCAAGCCGTAAGGCCTTTTTCAGTGCCGGTGGTCTTAAAGTCCATGTCACCGAGGTGGTCTTCATCACCAAGAATATCTGATAGAATTGCGTATTTACCTGATTGGGAATCAGAAATCATTCCCATGGCAATACCCGAAACAGGCGCTTTAACAGGCACACCAGCATCCATAAGAGCCAGCGAACCGGCACATACAGTAGCCATGGAGGAAGAGCCATTGGATTCCAGAATATCCGAAACCACCCGTATGGTATAGGGGTTTTCGGTGTCGGGAGGTAAAACCTGCTTTAAACCTCGTAATGCAAGGTTTCCGTGTCCCACCTCCCTGCGGCCAGGACCCCGATTGGGCTTTACCTCGCCCGTTGAAAAACCGGGGAAATTATAATGAAGTATAAACTTGCTGGAGCCGCTAAACATGGCACCATCAATAAGTTGTTCGTCCAGTTTCGTACCCAGGGTTACTGTGGTAAGCGATTGGGTTTCGCCACGAGTGAATAAAGCAGAGCCATGGGTTGAAGGAAGTAAATCAACTTCGGTGTATATCGGCCTGATTTGCCGGGTATTACGACCATCAAGGCGTATTCCTTCGTTCAATACTAAATCGCGGGCAGCTTTTTTATGAATATCGTGGTAGTACTTCTTTACCAGATCCTTATTAATGGTAGTGTCTTCGGGCAATGTGGCCAGGTAATCGTCAAGAATCTGCTGAAATGCTGCGCTGCGCTCTTTTTTATTTTTAATCTGCTTTTTAGCCACTTCGTACACTTTGGGGTACAGCAGATCAACCAGTTGTTGTTTAAGGGCTTCGTCTTTTACCTCGTGATTGTAGACTCGTTTGGTTTCTTTGCCCAGTGCTTTGGCCATATCCAACTGCAGTTGGCACTGTACCTTAATTGCTTCGTGGGCTGCTTTTAGGGCTTCGAGCATTTCTGACTCACTTACCTCTTTCATCTCTCCTTCAACCATCAGAATATTGTCGATGGAGGCACCCACCATCAGGTCAATATCGGCACGTTCTTTTTGCTCGAGCGTGGGGTTAATAACAAACTGGCCGTCAACCCGGGCAACCCGAACTTCGGATATCGGTCCGCCCCAGGGGATATCAGAAATTGACAGAGCGGCCGAAGCAGCAAATGCCGCCAGCGCATCTGGCAAAGCATTAGAATCACCCGAAATCAGGTAAATCATCACCTGTGTTTCCGCATGAAAGTCATCAGGAAACAAGGGCCGGATGGCCCGATCAACCAACCGGCTGATCAGGACTTCATAATCAGACAGTTTACTTTCGCGTTTCAGAAAGCCACCGGGCACTTTACCGGTGGAAGCAAATTTTTCCTGATAGTCTACGGATAAGGGCATAAAATCGGCTCCTTCAACCGCTTCTTCCCTGGCAACTACGGTTGCCAACAGCATGGTATTGCCCATGCGCAGTACTACCGAGCCATCGGCCTGGCGCGCCAGTTTTCCTGTCTCTATTGTAATCTCGCGGCCGTCCGGGAGTTTACAGCTTTTTGTAACTACGTTAAACATGATAAGTCTTGTTAGCAGGCCTTGTCCCACACTCCGGACTTAGCCTTCGGTTAAAAATGTAAAAGGGAACTCAGCAAACCGGTTCCCTGTATTTTCTTAAAATTTCCCTTACTTTCTTAAGTCAAGCTCGGCTATAATTGACCGATACCGCTCAATGTTGTTGCGCTGCAGGTAATTGAGCAACTTTTTACGCTTACCTACCAGTTTCATCAGGCCCTGTTGGGTAGCATGATCTTTTTTGTGCTCTTTCAGGTGTTCAGTTAACTCGTTAATCCGCCTGGTAAACATGGCGATCTGCGATTCGGGCGATCCGCTGTCTTTTTCAGTTTTCGAGGGACTGTGTTTCTTAAACAACTCCTTTTTCAATTCCGCAGTTAATGGCATCTTAAAAAATGGTTTTATTTCTTTTATTTCAGGCGGCAAAGATACACCAAACGGCCTTAAAACTCCAAAAATACCTGAGAATAAGCCGTTTAGACTGGCTTTGGCAGGATTCTTTTGTTAATCAGCCACAGTTTGGCTTTGTCGAATGCAATTAAATAAGCATCGGCATCAAACAACCGGGCATCCAACCGGGCCTGGCGTAGAAATAGCAGGCCAGTTATCAATAAAATGAAGTCGGCAGCCCAAACACCCATGGGTACCGGAACAATGCCTTGTTTCGCCCATTTTTCACCGGCCATGGTTAACAGGTAGTAGATGATGAAAAAAAGGATGGAGACAAGAAACGGAACACCTAATCCACCCTTTTTAATAATGGCACCCAAAGGGGCACCAATTAAAAACATGGCAATACAGGCCAATGAATTAGCCAGGATTTTGTGCCATTGGATTTCGAATACCTTTCGCTCGGTAACATATACATCCAACGTGTTGATGGCATTTGAAATCTCACTGCGGGTTGTGCGTGCACGGGCTGCTGCCTGGCTATATAAGATGGCATCCGCTGGTGTATCCAGCAGACTATCCAGTTTTGAAATCACTAACGAAACAGAGTCTGAAGCGGTGTAGGTACGGGCAAGTCGCTGCTGAAACTGCTGTGTTGCTTGACCGATTTTTACAGAATCGCGAAGTCCTTTCAAAAATCCTCTGCGGGTGGGCCTAACCTTATCTGATTTGGTGATTTGCTGAATGGTGAATTGCTCACTGACAGAATCTGGTTTGTTGACTGCGTGCTGATCGGGCACCTGTTTTTTAGCCGGTTCCCATTGCGATTGGTTAACTGTATTAACTTGCTGTAACTCAACCGGCATGGTAATCTCCTCGCCCCGCTCAATATGGGCAAAATAGTTTGCCCGGTTGTTGTAATACTGCAGGCGTTGGGTACGTATTTCGTTATTCACCGAATCAATATCACCATTCAGTTCGCTGAGGTTGCGCATAATGCGGTTGCCCTGAAACCACTTTTTATCCGTGCGGTTCAAATCGAATGATGATAAATCGAAAACTACCTGTGTTTTTGAAAACCGGCTTCGGCTAAACGTTTCATTATTATGCTTACGTTTCTGGCCGGCCACTTCCTGCCCGGTATTTGAGCCTTCGGAGTAATTGTAGCCATTGAATAACTCAAGTTTCAGGTATCGCTCGTTGAGTATAGTGTACATGCGGCCCGAATCGGCAAGTGTAACATCTTTGTTACCATCGCGCTTGCGGTGATCATAAATCAGCACATTTTTAATAGTAATTCCATCCGGATATCGTTTATCTACCTTAATGCTGATATCGGGTATGCCATTATAAAATGCGCCCTCGCGTAAATCAAGTGCTGGCTTTTTCTGCTTAATATCATACAATAAACTGTATGCCTCAAGCGCGGCTTTTGGCACCAGGTTGTTGTTGACGTAAAAAGCAACCACCGTAAGGATAAGGACGAAAAAGAAAATCGGCCGGATGGCGCGCAGCAGCGATATACCTGCACTTTTAACAGCCGTCAGTTCAAAGTGTTCACCCAGGTTTCCGAATGTTATTAATGATGAAAGTAGTACTGCCAACGGCAAGGCCACGGGGGTCATAAAAACGCCAAAGTAAAACAGTAGTTGCCCGATAACATCCCAGCCCAGCCCTTTACCAATGATGTCATCAAAATACTTGAGCATATGCTGGGTGAGCAGAATAAAGACCACCACCAGAAAGGTTAGTGTAAACGGCCCGATAAAAGAGGTATAAATAAGCTTATCGAGTTTTTTCATACTGCAAGGTCTGCAAAGGCAAATCGCAAGCCAAATATAAACAGGGATGGGTGGGTTTCGGTTTGTTCTTACCCGATGTTAACCGCCTACAATCTTACGAAGTGTTTCAACCAGACTGTCCCACAGGTCTTCAAGCTCTTTCAGATCATCAAAATCTGAGTAATCCGTAACCTTAAGGAATACCGATTGGGTTAACTCGTTAAACTCAAGACGAAGTTCAAAGTAAGCAGGGTCTTTTTCGTCTTCAGTACTTTCAGGTAAAAATTCAAACCGGGCATAATGGTTGGTTCGGTGCGCAACCAGCCTGGCTTTGTGCTCTTCGTTGTCCCAGTAAAATGTATAGGTCTTATCCTGGTTGTTTACCTTAACATCATCAGCAAACCATTCGGCCAATCCGCTGGCGGTCTGAATATAGGGGTATAGCATCTTGATCGATGCATGAATTTCATAGTCCCTGGCGAGTAGTCTTTTTTTGGCCATGGTTTGCATATCCGGTTTTTAAATTAGAGTAATTTTCTGGTAAGGCAAAATGAAAATCAGTTTTGGGTGAATACGCCTAAACTTGTTAAGTTTGCGGCCTGTTTTGATATGAATGGCGCGGTAGCTCAGGTGGTTAGAGCGTTGGATTCATAACCCAAAGGTCGGGGGTTCAACTCCCCCCCGCGCTACGAGGCTCCAACCGGTTGGAGCCTTTTCCTTTATAAAACAATGCTACCATCTGTAAACCCGACAGAAACAACTGCCTGGCGAAATCTGGAAGTAAATTTTCTTACCCTGCAGGCTGTCCATTTAAATGAGTTCTTTGAGGAGGATCCCGCCCGCTTTAAACGGTTCTCACTGCTTTTTGAGGACATCCTGGTTGATTACTCAAAGAACCTGATAACGACAGAGACGTTGGCTGAACTTGTTAAGCTGGCCCACGAATGTCGGTTGCCTGAAGCCATTAACGCCATGTTTTCAGGTGAGAAAATTAACCAAACAGAAAACCGGCCGGTGCTGCATGTAGCCTTGCGAAACCGAAGCAACGCACCCATTGAGGTTGACGGACAAAACGTAATGCCGAAGGTTAATGCTGTGCTGGAACAGATGCGAAACTTTGCCAACCAGGTGCGCAATGGCCAGTGGAAGGGTTATACCGGAAAACAAATCACTGACATTGTGAACATTGGTATTGGGGGATCGGATTTGGGCCCATTGATGGTAACGGAGGCACTTAAGCCTTATTGGACAACCCTTACGCCTCATTTCGTTTCAAATGTTGATGGCACACACATAGTTGAAACACTGAAAAGGGTAAATCCTGAAACCACGTTATTTATTGTGGCATCCAAAACATTTACTACGCAGGAGACTATGACCAATGCCGAAACAGCAAGGCAATGGTTCTTGTCAAAAGGTGCCAAACAACAAGATATAGCCAAGCATTTTGTAGCCGTTTCAACAAACAGTAAAGCTGTAACGGATTTCGGCATTGCACCGGAAAACATGTTTGTGTTCTGGGATTGGGTTGGCGGCCGGTATTCATTATGGTCATCCATTGGCTTGTCAATTGCCTGCACCATCGGTTTTGAAAATTTCGAAGAACTGCTGGATGGGGCCCACGCAATGGATATGCACTTTAAAAGCGAACCCTTTGAAAGAAACATACCTGTAATTCTGGCCCTGCTGGGCATTTGGTATAATAATTTTTATGGAGCCGCTTCGGAAGCGATTTTACCCTACGATCAATACCTGCATCGGTTTGCCGCTTATTTTCAGCAAGGCAATATGGAGAGCAACGGCAAATCCGTTGATCGCAACGGCCAGCCGGTTCACTATCAAACCGGCCCCATCATCTGGGGCGAACCGGGCACCAACGGGCAACACGCCTTTTATCAACTTATTCATCAGGGAACAAAACTTATTCTGTGCGATTTTCTCGCACCGGCTCAAAGTCACAATCCGGTAAGTGACCATCACAATAAATTACTTTCAAATTTCTTTGCCCAAACCGAAGCACTCATGAAAGGCAAAAGTTTGGATGAGGTGCGTAACGAATTAAAAGCAAGTGGCATGACCGAAGAACAAATTGCTTTTCATGCTCCTTACCGGGTGTTCGAAGGAAACCGCCCCAGTAACAGTATATTGTTCAAGAAACTTACGCCCCGAACGTTGGGCAGCCTGATTGCCATGTATGAACATAAAATTTTTGTGCAGGGTGTTATCTGGAATATCTTTAGTTTCGATCAGTGGGGTGTTGAACTCGGAAAAGTGTTGGCCAAGAAAATACTTCCAGAGCTAAGCAGCCCCGAAGCCGTATCGAGTCACGATTCATCCACCAACGGGCTGATTAACTATTTCAAACGATTGAAATAACCCCACAGAGAAGCAACAAAAAAATCGGTTTAAAGCCCTATTTTTGGCGGATTTTGATGGATACCACAATATCGAAAATCGGAGTTTTTACATCCGGTGGTGATGCCCCCGGTATGAATGCAGCTATTCGTGCAGTTGTGCGCGCTTCTATTTACTACAAAAAGGAAGTATTTGGCATTATGCGCGGTTATGAAGGCATGATTGAGGGTGACATTGTTAAGCTGGGAGCCCGTTCGGTGGGTAACATTCTTCAACGAGGCGGCACCATTCTGAAATCGGCCCGAAGCCAGGAATTCCGCACACCCGAGGGTAGAAAAAAAGCGTTCGAACAATTAAAAAAGCACAGCATCAATGCGCTGATTGCCATTGGTGGCGATGGCAGCTTTACCGGGTTACACCATTTTTATAACGAGTACGGTCTTCCATCGGTGTGTATTCCGGGAACGATTGATAACGACATACCCGGAACGGATTATACCATCGGATACGATACAGCCACCAATACTGCCGTAGAGGCCATTGATAAGATACGCGACACAGCGCTTTCGCATAACCGCTTATTTTTTGTTGAAGTAATGGGCAGGAATTCCGGCTACATTGCCATTAACAGCGGCATTGCCGGGGGTGCAGGCGCCATTATCATTCCGGAAGACCACATGACATTCGAAGAACTGTATGCCATTCTGAAACCCGGTGAAGAAACAGCTAAAAAATCAAACGTGGTAGTGGTTGCAGAGGGATCAAAAATTGGCGGAGCCCTTGAGTTGGCACGTAAAGTAGCTGAGCGTTCCTCCTACTTTGATATAAAAGTTACCATCCTGGGCCACCTGCAGCGAGGCGGCTCGCCCACTTATTTCGACAGGGTGCTTGCCAGTAAACTGGGTGTGGCTGCCGTTGAAGGAATACTGAACGGCAAACAAGATGTTATGGTTGGAATACTGGATAATAAAATCAGTTTTACATCCTTCGAAACAGTGCGATCGGGTATTCATGCAATAAATGAAGAGGATTTACGCATTGCAAAAATCTTATCAATCTGATGAGCGATATTACCATAGGCATTGATATTGGCGGAACAAATACCAAGTTTGGTATTGCCGACCGGCAGGGAAATGTACTCTTCCAGGATAAAATTTCTACGCAGTCGTACAATGATTTTACTGATTATATTCATGATTTATCAGCTAAAATAAAGACCGCACTTCCTGCCGGGCATACGTTGCTGGGCATTGGCGTTGGGGCAGCCAACGGAAATTATTACAAGGGTACTATTGAGCATGCCACAAACCTGAAATGGAAAGGAATTATACCACTGGCCGACCTGTTAAAAAAGGAATTCAATGTTCCGGTAATTGTAACCAACGATGCCAATGCAGCTGCCGTTGGCGAAATGATATATGGTGCAGCCAAGGGCATGCGCGACTTTGTAGTAATAACTCTGGGTACCGGGCTGGGCAGCGGGCTTGTATGTAATGGCGAACTGGTAAATGGCAAGCACGGCATTGCCGGTGAATTGGGGCATACTACTGTAAATTATGCCGGCCGTTATTGCAACTGTGGTAAGCGCGGTTGCTTAGAGACTTATGTTTCGGCCACAGGCATTAAGCGCACGGTTTACAAACTGCTGGCCGACCACCTGGAACCCAGCGAACTCAGGGGTATCAGTTTCGACAAACTGAATACCAAAATGATTACCGAAGCTGCGCTGCGGGGTGATGTGGTGGCTAAGGAAGCGTTTGATTACACCGGCCGGATATTGGGCACCAAACTGGCAGAAACCGTGGTACATACCGACCCCGAAGCCATTTTTCTGTTTGGCGGATTATCGTTGGCCGGTGATTTAATTTTTACGCCCACCATTAAACACATGGAAATAAACCTGATGCCGATATTCCGTGGCAAGGTAAAGGTGCTTCCTTCCGGATTACAAAATCAGGCCGCACCCATTTTGGGTGCCAGCAGTTTGGTGTGGAATTACCTGGAACGTGTTACTTCAAAAGGCGGTAACCCAGAACTATTGCCGTGTTAGAGAATTCGCTGGCTATCTGTGCAGACGACTCAGCATTTGAACGGTTTAAATAATACCGAACTTCTCCAAACAAACGTTTCGTGGCAAAGCCAATTCCCGCTGAATACCTCGAACCACTTTTCACGATGTCAAATTCAACAATATATCCTGTAAAAAAATTGGTTGGTATCTGACCTCCGGCTTTGCTGCTTGGATTATCATAAACGATATGAAGGTTAATAAAGATTGATTTCTCTTTAGGCAGATAAAAATATCTTCTAAGCCCAATCGGTATTTCAATTGATGAGTAATCCACTTTATATACCCCGTCAGCACCAGTGTATTCATCACTATACGTCCGGTAGTTAGGCTCAAACAGTAATGACCATTTCTTATTTCGGTTATTAAAAGCAGGATATATCTCCAATTCAAGTCCTATTCTTGGCGTTAACTTTGAGTCAAAGTTAGCGGCAAATACCTGACCGGCCCCTACCGCAGCCGTGGCTGTATAGGTGGAGAAATTAATACCCGGTCGAAAATTCAGATTTACAATTACAGGCGCCTGTTTTTCTACTACTTGCGGAGCAGAAACTACGCCTGTACATTCGTTGTATTTTTTAAATAAGTTCTCTAAAGGCTTGGCCATATAAGAAACGGTAATTTTTTCCGGAATATCCTTACACTTCAAGGCTTCCTGTAACTGCATTAGGTAGGTTTTATTGTAAGCCACCTGATTGGAGTAAGCATAGTACACTTTATAAACAAGCTGCTCAATTGCCCCCTCACCCATCCGGTAAAAAAAACGTGTAAAACCATCCGTACGATAAACGTACAAAGTAGCCTGGCCACCAGCAATAATTTTCAGAAACAAAGTCTCACGGCTCCATTCCGGATTTCGGTTGTTATCGGCCTGATTCAGATTGGCGCTGGAGCGATCAATATTAACAGTTGCGCTTATAAAAACACCGACATCGGCAATTCCAAATTCACGGATATCCTGTGGCTTTAATTCAGAAGGAGTATCATTATCCGATAACTTATAGTCAATCTTTTTAGGATTGTAGGCACCATCCAGGCGCTTAATTAGGCATTCAACCCGGATACCCTCATTATTAATGAAGTATCCTTTATCCCAACTATATTGGGCAAAGACAAATGTGTTGATCAACAAAACAATAGATGTAAAGGCTAATCGCATAGGCAAGCAAACTATCTGTTAAAATAATTACCATTAAATATATCAGTTATACCTTCACTCCTAAATTTTCGCCTAATAATTTAAACTGATTTACCCACTCTGGTTTGGAACTCAAGGTTTCAATACCCTCGCCCCTCGATATCTCAAAATAAAGGTTTTGGCTTTTATGCAGGTTGGGCTCCAGATCAAACTTTCGCAACAACGGGAACAACCGGTTAAGCCGCTCAATGCGTTTGAGGTTACTGCGCTCGGCACTAATCCGCCTGAGTTCCTTAAATATACTATCGCCTGCCAGGCGCGCAACGTTATCCGGATCGGTAATGGCCAGTTCCCAGGAAGCAAGTTCACCCATCACGTGTTCAATCTTTTTAATATTAATTTTTTCAGTCTGGAAACTGTTGATCAAATCGGCATTTAAAATGTACTCAAACGTGGTAGTATAGGCTTTAGGTATGGGTATATTGTTGTGAGCCAGCGCGTTAACCAGCGGATAGTCACGATTATACACCCTGCGCAAGGTTTCTTCCAATTCTTCCATGCTTTGTTGCATAATCATGTCAAGCACTTTGCGTTTCTCATCCTTAAACAGGTGCCATAACGTGTATTTATCCGGGCCGAAATAGGTTTGCATCAACCCGATAACATCGCCAAGCCGGCCCTCATCAAATGCCACCACAATCCGGGTTTGCATTGATGCAAATGTTACTTCATCCATTTCAAGTGAAATATTTCCCAGAATGTTATGCTTACCTAAATAAACAGCCGCAAAAGCAAAGCGCTTTTCTGAACGGGTTACGTTCGATCGTACCCGTGTTATTCCCACCACCAGCCGTTGCTCACCTGCTTCTTTACGGATAAAAAATTCATTGGACGTGGTGTAGTTAAATATCGGAAAGTTCTCCGGATCTTCTTCAAATAGTGAAGCCACGGCATAATGCATACCCACACGCTGCAAATTTGTTTTAGCAGGCACTACAAACCGCAGGTAGGCAGCTGCACCATGGTGTAGCAAAGGATCATTGCTGGGGGCAGCTTCAAGCCGCTTTAAAAATTCGGATTCGAGCTCATTACCTCCAAGTTGAGTCATCAGCTGCATGGCCCGGCAGGCATATTGCATAATCTGGGTGGTTTCAATACCACTGATTTCATCGAAAAACCAACCACAACTGGTGTACATTAACATGGCGTGACGCTGCATTTCCATCAGGCGAAGCACATTGCCCGGCTCGGCTGTTTTTAAAGCATGATCCTTTAGAAATTTACGAATCGTATCATCGTTTCGGTTAAGGATTACGCTGATGTAGTCGTTACGCGCTTCCCCCGGATCTTTAAGGTACCGGGCGGCTTCCTGCTGAAACAATTCATTTAACCGGTTGCGAAGCCAGTCAAGCGCTTCCCGCAGGGGCTTACGCCAGCGCTGGTGCCAACCGGGCTTTCCGGAGTTACAGCCGCAGTCGGCACGCCACCGCTCAACACCATGTACGCAACTCCATGAACTATTCTCGTGTATCAGCACATCATAAACAGGAGGCTGCATCGAGAGGAACTCAGCATAGTTTGTAAGCCTAACGCCTTCCTTTTTCTCAATATAATCCAAGCAATAGGCCAGCGCCATGTCGCCATGTTTATGGTGATGGCCGTAGGTTTCGCCATCGGTAGCAATGTGCACCAGTTGAGGTGTTTCGTTATGATCACTGAAAGCACCCAACAATTCTTCTGCAAACTGCTGTCCGTTATTCAGCAACCCGTTAAAGGCCACGCCTTGCGAACGTTCGCCATCGTAAAAGAATAAGATGATTGAATTGCCTGACGGCAGCAGACACCGGTACGGCCTGCGGGTGTCGATGCCGGAAGCGCCAACTTCATACCAATGTTCCTCGCCCATTTTACGATAGGCCTTTGCCTGCCGAGGCGCAAGAATGGTAAAGCGGATACCGGCCTGTGCCAGCACTTCCAGTGTTTCTGTATCAACAGCAGTTTCCGAAAGCCACATGCCTTCGGGCTTTCTGCCAAACCGATATTCGAAATCGCGAATACCCCAAATAACCTGGGTTTCCTTATCAGCCCGTGTGGCCAGGGGCAGAATCATGTGATTGTAAACCTGAGCGATGGCAGAACCATGCCCGCCAAAGTTTTTTATACTCTCTTTATCGGCTTCGAGGATAGCCCGATAGGTTTCCGGGTCGTTCTCTTCCATCCACGAGAGCAGTGTGGGGCCGAAATTGAAACTGATTTTAGCGTAGTTGTTTACAATGTCGCGGATAACTTTTCGATCATCCAGAATTCGCGATGCTGCATTGGGCGCATAACATTCAGCAGTTATCCGCTCATTCCAGTCGTGGTACGGATGGGCCGAGTCCTGTACTTCGATAACCTCAAGCCAGGCATTTTCGCGGGGCGGCTGATAGAAGTGTCCGTGTATGCAAATGTATCGTTTCATGGGCTGGGCGCAGTGCGTTGAGATGAAACTGCCATTCAACTCTCAATATCAAATTCAAGTTCTTCCTTCTCAAGCTTAAGCAGAGTTATGCCCAGCGGAGGTAACGTAATCGAAACAGAGTAATCCCGACCATGGCACTTTACGGGAGTGGTTGCCATTAATCCGGTATTGAGCACGCCACTACCTCCGTACTTTTTATCATCTGAATTAAAAATTTCCATCCATTTACCCCGGTACGGTACACCCATGCGGTAATCGTGCCGGACTTCCGGTGTAAAGTTGCATGCAACCAAAAGGGTCTCCTTTTTTTCATCGGCTTTTCTCAAATAAACAATTACCGAATTTTGTCTGTCGGCAAAGTCAACCCACTCAAATCCGCGGGCATCAAAGGCGTATTTATACAATGCAGGTTCCTGCTTATACAGTTTATTTAAATCTTTCAGCAGTAGTTGCACTCCGCTGTGCAGCGGATACTCCAGCAAGTGCCAATGCAGGCTCTGGTCGTGATTCCATTCGGCAAATTGGCCGAACTCACCACCCATAAAAATCAACTTCGACCCCGGATGCGTAAACATGTACGAAAACAACAGGCGCAGGTTGGCAAACTTTCGCCATTCATCTCCGGGCATGCGCCCGATTAACGATCCTTTGCCGTGTACCACTTCATCATGCGAAAGCGGAAGCATAAAATTTTCGGTAAAGGCATACATTATGCTGAACGTAATCTCATTATGATGCCAGGACCGGTGTATAGGATCTTCCTTAAAGTATTTAAGCGTATCGTGCATCCAACCCATCATCCACTTCTGGCCAAAGCCCAGTCCGCCAAGGTAGGTTGGCCTCGATACGCCTGGCCAGGCAGTTGACTCTTCCGCTATCGTTACGATGTCCGGAAATCCGGCATACACGGCTTCATTAAACTCTTTCAGAAAATTAATCGCCTCGATGTTTTCGCGCCCTCCGTATTGATTGGGAACCCATTCGCCTTCCTTGCGGGAATAATCCAGGTACAACATGCTGGCCACGGCATCCACACGAAGGCCGTCAACATGAAACCGGTCGAGCCAGTACATGGCATTGCTGATGAGGAATGACCGCACTTCGTTGCGGCCATAATTAAAAATGTAACTCTTCCAGTCGGGATGAAATCCTTTGCGCGGATCGGCATGTTCGTACAGGTGGGTACCATCGAACAAAAACAATCCATGCTCATCGCCCGGAAAGTGAGAGGGCACCCAGTCGAGGATAACGCCTATGCCTGCCTGGTGAAGCGAATCGACCAGAAACATAAAATCTTCGGGACTGCCATAGCGGCCTGAGGGGGCAAAGTACCCGGTAACCTGGTAGCCCCATGAGCCGAAAAACGGATGCTCCATAACGGGCAGCAACTCAACGTGGGTAAATCCCATTTCTTTAACATATTCCACTAATTGTGTGGCCAGTTCACGATACGTGAGTGAGCGATTACCCTCATCGGGTACCCGCCTCCATGAACCCAAATGCACTTCGTAAACCGAATAAGGTTTGGGGCTTTGCGCCAGTTTCTTTCGTGATTGCATCCATTTTTTATCCGTCCATTTAAAATCGGGGTGCCAGGTAATGGATGCTGTGCGCGGAGGTGTTTCGGCATAAACAGCAAAGGGATCAGCTTTTTCGAGCCAGGCTCCGTGGCCCGATTGAATGGCGTATTTGTATGCTTCGCCTTGTTGAACACCGGCTATAAACCCTTCCCAAATTCCTGATTCATCCCAGCGCGGATATAACTTGTTGGCCGATTTATCCCAAAAATTAAAGTTGCCGATTACCGAAACGGATTTTGCGTTAGGGGCCCACACGGCAAAGTAAGTACCATTATTCCCTTCGAATTGAGCCGGGTGCGCACCAAGCTTTTCATAGAGTTTGAAATGTTTACCGGTTTTAAACAAATGAATATCGAAGTCGGTAAACCGAGAATGGCTCTCCGGCATACTGGATGCGGATCTGGCTGCTTTCTTTTTTCCCATGAGTTACAGGTTTATCCGGAAACTTTTTTTCGAACATCGCGCTCCTGAAAATACCGGTTCATATGGTAATAAATACCCCTGAGCGGAATAATTACCCAATCGGGCCGGCCGTTTAACTCGTAGCCAAGTTCGTATATAGCTTTCTCTATCAAAAAGGTACGTATCAGGAGATCATTCTCGTCCGACCACTCCTGGTCTTTCCCCATCCTCTCCATATACGCACCAAGGTAAAAGCGGCTTACGTAATGCTGCCATTGTTCGGCCCACGCTTCAAGAAACTGCAGATCGCGGGCACGGTAATTTTCATTGAGTAGCATTTTTCCAAATGCTGCGTAGTGAAAAGAACGCATCATACCGGCCACATCTTTCAACGGATTTTTCTTCAGCCTGCGCTCGCTAAAGGTAAAGCCGGGTTCTCCTTCAAAGTCGATGATAACAAAATCCTTTCCGGTAAACAGTACCTGGCCGAGGTGGAAATCGCCATGGATGCGTGTTTTAATGGCGGTAATTCGGGTTTCGTATATTTCGCGAAAGCAGGCCAGTACATCGGGTTCCAGTTCAAGCACTTTTTTGGCAAGGTCACGAACATCGGGTGCAAGCTTATTCAATGAACTCTCCAGCAGGTTAAACCGGTCGCGCACCAATTTACGAAGAGAAGAATACAATGAACGTTGGTAATTAGGTGTAAAATATTCCGGTACAAAAGCCGGATTGGATTGATCGGATGCTAAGGCCAGGTGCATTTCGGCTGTGCGCTGCCCCAGCCTTACTACCCGTTCATAAAAACCCCGGCCGATAAACTCCTGGATCAGCTCCGGGGCTTCTTCAAAGCGCATAAGCGGTTTATTAACCAGTTTAGGAAGTTTCTCCTGCTTCGCACCGGCCATAACACGTTCATAAAAGCGCCCAACCGAATCAATCGACATGCTCCAGGCCTCGCCCTGGTTATCCACTTTTTCCTGCAGCAATCCAAACACCACAACTCCGCGTTCATCATGCAGTTCAATGCTGCCCATATACCGCGGGCTGTTTGCAAAACTGGCATGCTCACTTAAAAACCGTACGATTTCAAGATCAGGATTCATCTCCCGTTCCAACTTGCGGTAGAATTTGAAAAAGTAGCGATCGTTATAAACGATGGCCGTATTGCTTTGATCGGCTTTTAATATTTTAGATTCGATGCCGCCTGCAACATCAATCTTATTAAACACACTGGTATTAAACTCAAGAACACTACCCGGGTATTTAATCCGGGATTTACGTTCCATGCCGGCAAGCAGATAATCGCGAAAAACGCGGTCGTAACTGCTATCCATGATGAATCCTGCCTCGTTACGAATTTCGGCCCGGCAAATCACACTCTGTGCAGTATACTCTACCTGGTCCAGTATCCTGTCAGACGGAACAAACACCATCGGTAAAAAATACAATTCGGGCAGGCGTTGCACATAATGTACTTCTATTAATGTAAGGTAATGCGTTGTTCCCTCCACTTTAAGCGGATATACGCTGTCAATAGCTATTTTACTGATTACACGGGCTTTGCCTCCGAACCACCTGCACTTTTTCATAAATACCGGCAGCACCTTGCGCTCAATAAACCGCCTGTCCTGGTAGGAGGCAAACATCTTCTCCCACATTGCCTCGGTTTCAAGTACCGGCAATTCACCACCGGTTTTCGCATTCTCCTTTTTATCAACTACATCAATCTGAAGCCAATAGTAACCATAAGGTCCCAATGTTATAGGATAATCTCCGTTTCCTACATTCTGAAACCGGTTTTGACTGAACACTTCGGTTACATCGCATTCTTTATGGTCGGCCAAATTTAAAATGGCGGCCTGTGAAAATTGCGACATGTTGGCCACTACCACAATGCGTTGTTTCTCCAGGGTGCGTGAATAGCAAAGTACTTTGCTGTTATTGGTTTCGATAAACTTTGTTTCTCCCCTGCCAAAGAGGTTAAGCCGTTTGCGCATGGCGATGATGTTGCGCATCCACCAGATAAGCGATGATGGATTTTCAAGTTGAGTGGCCACATTAACCGATTCATAGCGGTAAACCGGATCGGAAATAACAGGCAAGTACAGCTTTTGCGGATTGGCATTGGAAAAACCTGCGTTGAGGTTCATGTTCCACTGCATAGGGGTTCGAACACCTTGCCGGCCTCCGAGGTAGATGTTATCGCCCATCCCGATTTCATCGCCATAATAAATAACCGGTGTGCCGGGAAGCGAAAACAAGATGGCATACAGCAGTTCAATTTTTCTGCGGTCGTTGTTTAACAAAGGCGCCAGGCGCCTGCGAATACCGGTATTAAACTTGGTTTGCGAATCGCTGGCATACGCTTTAAACAGGTAATCCTTTTCTTCTTCGGTAACCATCTCAAGTCCCAACTCATCGTGGTTACGAAGGAACAAGGCCCACTGACAGTTTTCAGGGGTACGGGGTGTTTGTTCCATTATATCCACTATCGGGTAACTGTCTTCCGTACGGAGCCCCAGGAACAAGCGGGGCATCAGCGGATAATTAAAGGCCATGTGGCATTCATCACCGTTGCCAAAGTAAGAAGCGGCATCTTCGGGCCACAGGTTGGCTTCGGCAATAAGCACCCGGTTTTTATAATGCTTATCAATGTGGTTACGCACCTTTCGTATAAAGGCGTGCGTTTGCGGCAGGTTCTCGCAACTGGTACCTTCTTCTTCAAACAGGTACGGTATGGAGGCCATCCGGAACCCGTCAACACCCAGTTTCAGCCAGAAATCAACAATCTTGATGATTTCAAGTTGGACTTCGGGATTGTCGTAGTTCAATTCGGGCTGATGGCTGTAAAACCGATGCCAGTAATAGGCTTTTGCTTCCGTATCCCACGACCAGTTAGAAGATTCTTCTTCCTGAATGATGACCCGTGCCTCTTTATACTTTTCTGGTGTATCGCTCCATACATAGAAATTACGGTAGCGCGATCCGGCTTTGGCTTTTCGGGCACGCCTGAACCACGGATGCTGATCGGACGTGTGATTAAGAATCAACTCAATAATAACCCGGATGCCCCGGTTATGAGCCTCTTTAAGAAAAGCCCGGAAATCCGACAACGTACCTAATTGAGGATGAACTTCACAATGGTCGGTAATGTCATATCCGTCATCTTTTAAGGGCGAAGGGTAAAAGGGCAGCAGCCAGATGGTGTTAACACCCAGATCTTCCAGGTAATCCAATTTCTGAAGCAACCCCGGAAAATCGCCAAAGCCGTTCTGGTTACTATCAAAAAACGCGCGAACGGACAACTCATAGATGACCACATCTTTAAACCACAGCGAGTCCTTATGCTTTTGCTGGCTGCTCATGCAAACGATTCATGAACTGTGAGGTGAAACAAATGAAATGGCAGTTTGTGCGGATCGAGCTCAACATAATTCCACTCCTGCGTCCAGGTGTAATGCTCATTCGTTACCATATCGTGCAATTTCACGTTAATCAGGTCACTCAGCCGCAGCATTTCCTTCGGCAGTTGCACATAGCCGGATTGCCGGCCATGCTGATCGAAATTAACAACCACCAGAACACAATCAGCAAGGTTATCGGTAGTTTTCAGGTAAGCCAGCAGGTTGTCATTATTGCAGGTACAAAAATGAATGTTCCAGGTTGACTGCAGGGCCGGGTGTTCCTTGCGGGCTTTATTTACGATGGAGATAAGGTCTGTCATACGGGTGGTTTTCTTCCAATCGTATTGTTTGATTTCAAATTTTTCAGAATCGAGATATTCTTCTTTTCCGGGAATCGGAATGTTTTCACAAAACTCGAAGGGCGGGCCGTAAATGCCGTAGTTGGACGAAAGCGTGGCAGCCAGCACAAACCGGATAATAAAAATTGTATCGCCCTGATGTTGCAGGTGGTACGGAAGGATATCAGGCGTATTCGGCCAGAAGTTCGGCCTGAAATAATTGCGCGAGGGGCCGTGAACCAACTCGTTCATGTACTCAACGATCTCGTTTCGGGTAACGCGCCAGGTAAAATACGTGTACGATTGGGTAAACCCCAGCTTGGCCAGTGTAGCCATAACCTTCGGGCGGGTGAAGGCCTCCGATAAGAAAATAACATCTTCGTGCTGTTTATTCACTTCGGCAATCAGCCATTGCCAAAACCTAAAGGGTTTGGTATGCGGGTTATCAACCCGAAAGATTTTAACTCCCTGATCAATCCAATACAGTACAACACTAAGTAATTCATTCCACAAATTCTGCCAGTCATCGCACTCAAAATTAAACGGGTAAATATCCTGGTATTTTTTCGGTGGGTTCTCGGCATACTGAATGGAGCCATCCGGCCGGACTTTAAACCAATGCGGGTGTTCCTTTACATAGGGATGATCCGGAGCGCACTGAAAAGCCAAATCCATGGCCACATCAATACCCCGCTTGCGGGCTTTCACAATTAATTCTTTGTACTGTTCGAGGGTGCCCAACTGAGGATGAATAGCTTTGTGCCCCCCTTCATCGCTGCCGATAGCCCACGGAGAGCCGGGCTCACCGGCTACAGCACGCACGTTGTTGTTCTTGCCTTTCCGGTTTACTTTTCCAATGGGGTGAATGGGCGGAAGATACAGCACATCAAAACCCATGGCCTCAATGCGTGGCAACAGTTTGACAACATCGGCAAAGGTGCCGTGCTTGCCGGCCAGCGAGGCCGACCGCGGAAACAGTTCATACCAGGTACTGAAACGGGCTTTAGCATGCTCAACTACCACCAGCAATTCAGCCGGATAAACCGTTTCATGCTTTCGAAGCGGATTACGTTTTACCAGTTCGGCAAACATGTTGTCCGAAACCAGTTCAATGTTTTCGGCATAACGCGTCTCATCCTTCAGTTGAGCGGCTAGTTTAAGAACATCCTTCTTTTTGCCTTCAGGTAACTGAAGGAGCAACACGCTTCCTTCGGCAAGTTCTACCTGAACCTGAAGCTGGGCCGCAATCTTTTTTAAGATGCCATCATACCAGGTTTCAAAATGGTCAACCCAGGCCCGAACGGTAAACACGTATGGAACTTTATCCGTAACCGTAAAGGTACCCGACCATGAATCATTTCCCTGGTGATGCATTTCGGCCAGGTTCCAGTTTTTTTCAGTTTTCTTTCTGAATAATACTTCGGCACGCACATGGTCATGGCCATCAGAAAATATATCGGCTGTTACCTGTACAGCTTCGCCCACAGTACGCTTAACGGGATAAAGGCCCCTATCAACCTGCGGTTGTACATTTTCAATAATAACACGGGATTGGCCCGGTAGTGAGGCAATCATTAATAACTATTTTATTTTGAGAATTAAAGCTCCGTAAGGATTTAAACGAACACGTACAGACAGATTTTCATCAATGCCTGTTTCAACTTCGCGCCAAAGTATATCGCGGGCCACATAGGTATTTCCTTTTTGCAATCCCATTTGCTCAGCCACCGTTTCAGGAATAGTAATAGTTACATCGGCCGGTTTTGACCGGAAGCTGGACAGTATGAGCAATCGCTCATCACCATGCCAACGAACAAACGCATGGATGTCATCGCTAATTTGTTTTCGTTCAAGATTATGGCGGGTTAAATCGGCATAGTTGCCCATAGCAATAGCCTCCGATTGCCCTGCGAGATTGAGCAAATTCATATAAAACTGACGCAACTGTTTTTGCTCTTCGGAAAGCAACCCACCATCGAACAGGCCGTTGTTCATCCACTTTTGATGCTCCGGCACACCCCAATAGTCCATTTTAGATGTTGTACCGGGCTGCTCCAGGGTTTGGTGCCCCGGGTCGCCATCGGCAGGTTCGCCTACTTCCTGGCCAAAGTAGATCATTACCGGGCCGCTGTCGATAAGGGCACTGATAACCATGGCCGGCACGGCTTTCCACGGATCACCGGCAAAATATTTTGACGCTATCCGTTGCTCATCATGATTTTCCAGGAAGTGAAGCATGTGCTTATTGATACCAGAAAGAGATTCCTGAATCGGGTGAATTTCGGAAGTAGAACCATCGCCACGGATAAGCCTTCGGAGTGTATCATACAACTGCACCTTATCATAAAGAAAATCAAACCGGCCCGTATGGATGAAACTTCGGTACAACGATGGGTTATAGATTTCCGCAATAAAAATCAAATTGTTATTAACAGCTTTTACCTGCGGGATTACCCAACTCCAAAACTCAACGGGTACCATTTCGGCAATGTCGCAACGGAAGCCGTCAACCTTTTTATTTGCCCAAAAAAGCAAGATGTCGCGCATTTTAAGCCAGGTGTCGGGTAAGGGGTCAAAATAGTTTTGACCACCTCCCTGAATATCCACACCATAATTCAACTTGGCTGCTTCAAACCAGTCGGTTATTGAAGGCTGGGCCACAAACTTATCATTGCCGGTGGCTTTTGCCGGATTTTCTTCAAACATTCCGTCTTTGGTTGGAAATTCATTTTCCGGGCCCAGCGGATCATATCCTTGAGGTACTTTAAAGGTTTGGCCAGGTAAGTAGTAAAAGTTATTAGAAGGCTTAAAAGCAACGGTTTTATCGTCATCCTCGCCAAAATCGCGAACACCCCGTGGTTTTGCATCGGATTTATACCCGCGAGCCACGTGGTTGGGTACAAAATCAATAAGCACTTTTAAGCCATGTGCATGGGTGCGCTCAACAAGCGCTTCAAATTCCTTCATTCGGTTTGGCACCTGAACCGCCAGATCGGGATTTACATCGTAGTAATCTTTAATGGAATAAGGTGAACCGGCCCGGCCCTTTACCACATCGGCATCGTCAAGCGTAATGCCGTAAGCAGTGTAATCAGTAAGCAACGCATGCTCGATAATACCGGTGTACCAGATGTGGGTAACACCTAATTCTTTCAATCCCTTCAGTGCGTTAGCATTAATATCGTTAAACCTACCCACACCATTCTCTTCAATCGTTCCGTATTTTTTGTTGGCAGTTACTTTGTTACCAAAAAGCCGGGTCATCATCTGGTAGATGACTATTTTTTTTTTGGATTCGGCAACAGGTAGCACGTCAGGAATCTTTTCGGTTGTACGGGAACACGCAAAAGTTAAAATTATCAGTATCAACAGGTAATTGCGGAACATGGTTAAAGATATGAGAATCCGTGCCCATCGCAAAAACGTATTTTAGCAGGAGTCACAGCGGAAAAAGAAACAGGTTGCGCAAACGATTGAAAATTATCGTATCCGATAAGATCGGACAAGATAAAACACCAGTATGATAACACATACCACAATACCCGCAAAACCATTTATGCGCAAACCAGTGCTGACTCCGTATCGCCACCCCAGGTATAAACTATAACTACCAAAAACACCCAGTAACGTAAAGAGTATAACACGTGGGAAATAATTGAAAAGGGCTAAAATGCAAACAACTGCCATGCTTCCGAAAATGAGTATCCACGCAACGGGTTCCGGGGCATTTACCTGCAGCGAGGCAATAACCAAAAAAGCTACAGCCAGCAGAAAATTGAGAAGGCGCATGTGCACATATTACACGATTTCTTTCAGATAGTTGTAGTTATTTTTAACACTTTCCAGCGAAGAGACATCGTAAGTTTCCTGTTCTACAAAAAAATGTTTTAGACCTGATTGCTGCCTTAGTTTAAAAATTTCAGCAAAATTTATGGAGCCGGTGCCCAAGTCGGCATTTTTGGTTGGATCATCCTTGTGCATATCCTTAACATGCCAAAGTTCAAAGCGGCCCGGGTGCCTGGCAAAATAATCGGCCGGTGAAAAACCTGCACGCACAATCCAGTAAAGATCAAGTTCCATGCTCACCAATGTCGGATCAAGTTCGGCAAGCATTACATCATACGGTACTTCGTTGTTGATAGCCACAAACTCAAAATCATGATTATGATACCCCATCTTAATACCATAGCTTTTACAAACTTCGGCTCCCTTATTTATCAATTCACAAAGTTCCTTGTATTGGTCGATGGTCTCACGCTCCTCTTTAAAGAGGTAGGCAATAATCATGTACTCCTGCCCGGCCGATTTGGCATCGGCCACGGCCTGTTCCCAGCCTGAGCGCAAGTTACCGGATGACTGCAAATTAAAGCCAGACATGTAATGGCCGCTTACCGTTTTCAAGCCGAGGTCATTCGTTATTTTAACATACTCGTTAAAAGGCTGGCCAAATATTTTACCGTCACCATACGAAAAGGTCTCCATTTCGGTATAACCAATATCAGCCACCGCTTTAAGCGTTCCCTGGAGGTCTTTCAAAATAACATCGCGCAAGGTGTACAACTGTAACCCTAAAGTTTTTTTGTTTTCTTGCTTTGCCGGTTTGCAACCCAGTAAAGAGGGCATCAGTAAACTTCCGGTGGCTGCAACTGCCGAGTGTTGGATAAATTTCCTGCGTTTCATAAGGTAAGTAATTATCGTGTTCGTATCCAGTCGTATGCTTCCTGTTCGTCAGAAAAAACTTCAAGTTGCACCTGGTGCGTTTTATACTTTTCGGCAGCCTGCAGTTTAAATTTTTCCATGGGGTAATCGGCAAAGATGTCCTCGCCAAGAATAACGGCATGAATTTTTACACCGGCTTTATTAAAGAGTAAATCTTCCCAAACCTCCGAAAACCATTTTTCGGTTTCTTCATCCACCTCACCAAGGAGTTGGGTATCGGCCAGCCAGGCCAAATTAGCGTATGACTTACTCAGTTCAACATACCGTTGCTGTATGGCCACCAATGTTTCACGGAAGATAGTGCCCGGCAATGGCTTTTTCCAACGATGCTTCAGTACAGGCAGAGAGTCATCGAGTTCGCAGGCTACATACTCATTATCGAAAATCTGAAGGATCATCCTTCAACTCATTTCTTTTCGGCTTCGCCATCAAGTGATAATACATAACGTGCCATATTCTCGGCATCGGTAACTGAAAGATCCGGATGAGGAGTCATTGGCACATCGCCCCAAACCCCACTACCTCCTTTGATGATGCGCTCAGCCATCAGCTTTACATTTTCCTGTGTAAACTCATATTTTTTTGCCACATCCAGATGTGATGGCCCGATGATTTTATTTACCTGGTGGTGGCAGGTTTTACAGTCGCTTGCATTAACCAATTGCTCGCCCTTTTTAATTAACTCGGCTGATGAAGTTATGGTTTCAGTTTCAGTTGCATTTCCGGTTTCTTTTCCGCCTCCGCCACAGGATAAAAGAAGGACGGACATCAAAAGAATTTTAAGCTTATTCATAATCCTAGTATTTTCTTGTTCAATTTGCTGTTTTTTTGTGTAGCGGCAAAATCATCAAAAGCTTTATCGGTAACGCGGATGATGTGGTCTTTAATAAACCGGGCTCCTTCGGTCGCTCCCTGTTCCGGATGTTTTATGCAACATTCCCATTCAAGCACGGCCCATCCGGGATAACCATACTGGGCCAGCTTTGAAAAGATTTTTTTAAAATTCACTTGCCCATCGCCCAGCGACCGGAATCGCCCCGGGCGCTCACGCCAGTCGAGGTAGCCGCCATATACTCCACATTTGCCTGTAGGATTATACTCGGCATCTTTAACGTGAAACATTTTAATAAAACTGTGGTAATGATCAATGTACTGAATGTAGTCGAGTTGTTGCAGGATAAAGTGGCTGGGATCGTAAAGCAAATTAACACGGTTGTGTTTTCCGGTTGCTTCCCAAAAGCGCTCAAAGGTAATGCCATCGTGCAGATCTTCGCCCGCATGCACTTCAAAGCACAAATCAACTCCGTATTTATCGAAGTGATTCAAAATCGGAAGCCACCGTTTTGCTAATTCCTTAAAGCCATCTTCAACTAACCCCATTGAACGCTGCGGCCAGGGGTACACCGTATGCCACAACAATGAACCGGAAAATGTTACGCAGACATTAATGCCGAGATTGCGGCTGGCCTTAGCGGCAAGTTTTAATTGATCCACCGCCCAAGCCTGGCGGGCTTTGGGGTTATTGCGCACCGATGTGGGCGCGAATCCATCAAATAATTGATCATACGCAGGGTGAACCGCTACCAACTGCCCCTGCAGATGAGTTGAAAGCTCTGTAATTTCAACACCATAGCTTCGAACGGTTTCTTTATACTCATCGGCAAAGTCTTTACTTTCGGCAACCTTTTTCAGATTAATGCAACGCGCATCAACTGTCGGAATCTGTACTCCGATAAATCCCAACGAAGCGGCCCACCGGCAAATGCTCTCCATTTTATTAAAGGGAGGTTTAGCGCCCATAAATTGGGCAAGAAACAAAGCAGGACCTTTAATGGTCGTCATAGTTTTATGGGTACCCATTTTTGCTTTTGCTTTGATGACTTAACACAGGCTTCGATAAAGGCCATTCCGCGCAGGCCGTCTTCCACATCAGGAAAATCGTATTTCGCAGGATCGATTTTCTTTCCCGGCTTAAAATCGTTTACGGCTCTGGCAAATGATTGGTACAGGTTGGCAAATGCTTCGAGGTAACCTTCGGGATGACCTGATGGAGTGCGCGTATTGAGTTTTGCAGCCTCTGAAACATATCCCATTCCGGTACGATAAATTTCCCGTGGTTTGTCGGGCCACTTTAAAACAAGCGTGTTGGGCTCTTCCTGCCGCCACTCCAAACCACCTTTCTCACCGTAAACACGGATAACTAAATTATTCTCTTCACCTGCAGCAACCTGGGTGGCAATTAAAACACCCGAAGCGCCATTATCGAAGTTGATGAGCATGGAGGCATCATCATCAAGTACACGGCCCTTTACGATAGCCCGTAGATCGGCACACAACCCGGTAATAAATGATCCGGTAATATACTCAGCCAGATTTGCCGCATGGGTGCCGATATCGCCAATGGCACCACCCAATCCTGAAAACTTTGGATCCGACCGCCACGAAGCCTGTTTTTGACCGGTCTTTTCAACAGGTTGGGCAAGCCATCCCTGTGTATATTCTACATACACTTTCCGGATTTTACCGAACACACCGCTATTTACCAATCGCCTGGCTTCCTTTATCATCGGGTAACCCGTGTAGGTATGGGTAAGGGCCAGGATCAGCCCTGTTTTCTTGACCACCTTTACCAATTGCCTTGCTTCTGATGTAGAAAGGCACAACGGTTTATCTACGATAACATGGAAACCATTTTCAAGCGCCATCCTGGCCGGATCGAAATGCAGGTGGTTAGGTGTTACGATAGAAACAGCCTCCATCCGTTTTTCGGCCGGAAGTTTCTTTTCAGCATGAATCATTTCAGCATAAGTTGGATAAACCCTGTTCTCACTAAGAAAAAGTGCTTTACCCGTTTCCAGGGATGTCTTGGGATTGCTGCTAAAAGATCCACAAACCAATTCAAGGGTCCCATCCAACGCGGCAGCCTTACGGTGTACGGCACCAATAAATGCACCATGACCCCCTCCTATCATACCCATGCGGATTTTTCGGTTCATGCACAATCAGATTTTAATGATGACAATATATTTAAAAGAATAGAATATGACATCGGATTTTTTGTGCAAACGATTGCAATAAGACACTTGCAATACGATAAAATTCAGCAGATATTAAGGAAAACTTAAACCTGTATGTCTGCACCATCCTTACTTGTTCCGCGCCTTAGCGCCATGATGTTTTTTCAGTTCTTCATCTGGGGCGCATGGTACACTACCGTAGCTGTTTACATGACTGAGTTGGGCATGACCAACCTTACCCACTGGCCCTACACGGTTAACCCGATTGCCGCTATTGTAGCACCGTTTTTCCTTGGCCTGATAGCCGACCGTTACTTTGCAACCGAAAAGGTTTTAGGTGTACTTCACATCCTGGGCGGAATCATCATGTTTATTGTGCCGCAAGCCAGTCAGTCGCCCACCTTGTTTATCATTTTGTTACTCGCTTACAACTTATGTTATATGCCCACCCTGGGGTTGGCCAACTCGCTTGCCTTTCATAACATTACCGATCAGGAAAACCAGTTTCCGGTAATCCGAGTGTTTGGAACCATCGGGTGGATTGTAGCCGGGTTATTCATCAGTTTTGTTCTGGGTAAATTAATTAATGGCGTTGCTGAAAAAACAGCGCTTCCGCTTTATACTACGGCCGCTGCCTCCATACTTCTTGGCTTCTATAGTTTTTCGCTTCCACATACACCTCCAAAAGGAGCCGGAGAAAAAGTATCCCTTCGCAGCATCGCGGGTATTGATGCATTTAAAGCCCTGGGCAGTAAACCATTTTATATTTTCCTGCTTTGCTCGTTTCTGATATGCATCCCCCTGGCCGCATACTATAATTATACCCAGATTTATCTTGGTGCGAGCGGATTCACCAACATTGCCGGTACGCAAACGCTGGGGCAAATGAGTGAAGTTATATTCATGCTGCTAATGCCTCTTTTTTTCGCCAGGCTGGGAGTAAAATGGATGTTGCTGGTGGGTATGTTCGCTTGGGTGCTGCGTTACAGTTTGTTTGCACTGGGTGCACCTGAAAGTATCCACTGGATGATTATAGTGGGCATAGCGCTTCATGGTATTTGTTATGATTTTTTCTTTGTAACCGGCCAGATTTATGTTGATAAAAAGTCAACTGAAAAAATTCGAGGGCAGGCACAGGGTTTCCTGGTACTTGTAACATACGGAGTGGGCATGCTGATTGGGGCGCAGATTGCCGGTGCCCTGTATAACAGTTTCCTGGGAACCGCTACCGCACTAAGCCCTGAGCAGTGGAAACAATTCTGGTGGATACCGGCAGGATTTGCTGCCTTTGTTATCGTAATCTTTGCTCTTTTATTCCAGGATAAAGTTGATAAAGAAGCAAAAGCGCACTGAATGCTTTTTTAAAAACCGCTACCTCTTATTCAGCCCAGGCTTTATCGCCTTTGGCATACGGAAACTCGCCATCGTAACGGCCGGGTACAGGTATATGCCGGAGTGTTTCTGTCATGCCGGTTTCGGAAGTAAAGAAACCAAGCAGGGTAAGTTGCTTAATCATGGTATAGTAATGACTGGGGGATCCTTCAAATTCGGTTTGATCTTTCCAGGCGAGTGTACTGTTTTGCTGATTATGAGCTTCGCGTTTTGGTTTATCTTCTTCGTCACGCTTCTGGTTGTATACCTTTGCTTCTTTTTCCAGAGTAATTAAAAACTCCTTCCGTTGGGCTTCATCGCAATCCATAAAGCTTTTGCCGTGCATTTTATTGCAGGCTTCCTGTAAGGAAACCAGCCCTTCCATAAAAGCGGCCTGTTGGCGCTCGGTGTAACAGTCGGTTACATAAACCTGCATAAATTCGCCCACCTGGGCGGCTTTGGCACCCGGTGTTTGCGTAGCCGGAATAATGGTTTCGCCTACTTCATTCAGCAACGCAATATTGTCCGGACTGAATCCCGCCTCTGGCTTACCGGATTGTTTACAACCCATCAGGAAAAAGTCTCCGCCTACCACAGCCGCACCGGTAACCAGTGCAATTCGCTTTAAAAGATCTCTTCTATCCATACACTAAGCAGGTTAAAATTAAAGATTACGTTTTTTAAGTTCAGCAACCGCGTAGTCGGCTGCCCGGGCGGTCAACGCCATATAGGTTAATGATGGGTTAACACACGAGGCACTGGTCATGCAGGCTCCGTCTGTAACAAACACATTCGGTGCATCCCACACCTGATTGTACTTGTTAAGCACCGAGGTTTTCGGATCGCGACCCATGCGTGCAGTTCCCATTTCGTGGATGCCCATACCCACGGCATAGCCGTGATCATAGGTCTCCACATCCTTTACACCGCTTACTTCAAGCATCTCTTTGGCATCGTTCATCATATCGATGCGCATCTTCTTTTCGTTTTCCTTTATTTCCACATCGAAGGCCAATACCGGTAATCCCCATTTGTCTTTCGTATTTTTATCAAGCGTTACTTTGTTTTCGTGGTACGGCAGCATTTCACCAAAGGCGGTAATGCCTATTTGCCAGTCATCAGTTGGTACACTTAACGCATCTTTTAAGTCGGCACCTATAGTAAATTCAGCCACCTCAACACCACGGCCTCTTCCGGCTCCGCCCTGGTAACCAAATCCGCGCAGGTAATCGCGTTTATCGCCAAAAATATTCCTGAATCGTGGTATATAAATTCCTGTAGGCCTTCTTCCGTACTCGTACTTATCGCTAAACCCTTCAACCCGGCCTTTGGCACCGGCTCTGAAATGATGGTCCATTACGTTATGACCGAGTTCACCACTGCTGCTGCCTAAACCATCAGGCCACACCTCCGTGGCTGAGTTCATGAGCACCCATGTAGAGTTTAACGCGGAAGCGCAAACAAAAACGATTTTAGCATAGAACTCATAGGTTTGATTGGTTTCAGCATCAAGCACTTCAACCCCGGTGGCCCGTTTCTTGTCTTTATCGTAAAGAATTTTTGTTACGATTGAAAATGGCCGGAGAGTAAGGTTCCCCGTTTTCATCGCAGCAGGTAACGTAGCCGATTGAGTACTAAAGTAACCACCAAACGGGCAACCACGCCAGCAGCGGTTACGGTACTGACAATTTATCCTGTCGTAGTGTGGTTGCGTTAAGTTTGCACTGCGTCCGATAATCAGGTGGCGTTTGCCTTTATAGTATTCTGCCAGGCGCTTCTTTACCTCCTTCTCCACACAGTTAAGCTCCATCGGAGGCATAAAATCCCCATCGGGCAATACGTCTAAACCATCTTTATTACCCTGGATGCCTGCAAACTTTTCGGCATAACTGTACCATGGAGCAATATCTTCATAACGGATAGGCCAATCAACCGCAATACCTTCCCTGGCATTGGCTTCGAAGTCCCACTTGTTTAGCCGATAACTCTGGCGACCCCACATTAGAGAACGGCCTCCGACATGATATCCGCGATACCAGTCAAATCGCTTAATCTCAGTATACGGGCACTCCTTATCTTTTACCCACATATCGAGCACGGTTTCATTTAATGGGTAATCGCGCTTAAGCACGGGATAATCCTTTATCATTTGCTGGGTCCTACGGCCGCGGTGAGGAAACTCCCAGAGTTCTTTATTGGCGTTTACATAATCTTTAATGTGCTCAATGTTTCTGCCGCGCTCAAGCATGATGGTTTTAAGTCCCTTTTCGGTGAGTTCTTTGGCGGCCCAACCTCCGCTAATACCCGACCCAATTACGATGGCATCGTAGGTATTTTGATTTTCGGCATTAATGTTCAAATTCATAAGTGGCAAATTGACGGTAGTGTGCTCTGATAAAAGTAATGCTTTTAGGGTATTGTGGCGTAATTGAATAGCTGAATTTATTTAACCGGCACCTGCACATATCCTTGCCGGATGATTTGCATAGTTTCGGCAAGCGGCTTAAAAACTCCGAATGTTTTTCCTTGTGTACGCAAGGCGCCTAAAGCATTCGCAAAGCGGGCCGCACCCAGGTAATCCTTCCGCTTTTGCAGCAAGCCAAAGCCAAGGCCCCCGGCAAAGGAATCGCCACAACCCGTTGTATCAATAACATGATTAACCGTTATGGCAGGTACCAATTCTTCGCGCAAACGTTTGCGCTCAATAAAATAGACAAGGCATCCTCTGGAATCCAGGGTGATGTAAACACACTTAACTCCTTTGTCCAGGCAATGTACAGCAAACGCCCGAAGTTCATCCCTGTCAGGCTGCCGGCCAGCCAGATCAGTCGATTCATACTCCTTTTTAAACCAGGAAGCCTGCGCTTCTTCAAGGTTCATTTTCAGTACATCGATGTAGGGTAGCCACTGGTCCCGATCTATCCAGAATTTTCGCTGACGTTCGCCATTGAATAAACAGGC
This sequence comes from Flammeovirgaceae bacterium, assembly GCA_015180985.1. NCBI lineage: Bacteria > Pseudomonadati > Bacteroidota > Cytophagia > Cytophagales > Flammeovirgaceae > Flammeovirgaceae bacterium. The sequence goes on along the minus strand of CP054185.1, from coordinate 2,475,327 downwards.
GGTGGTTGGGCCGTGAGCATCAAATATAATCAGGCCTTTGCTTTTCGCTTTAAGATACCTGAGTGTTTCAAGGGATACTTCGTAATCGCTAATAGGCACAAAAACAAAAACCTGACAATTCAATAATTTTTTCATGTCAGCCGGCACGATCGGATCCATGAACCCGGTTTGGCGCTCAAGCCGGTTATTTATGTCTATAAACTTCAGGCTTATAATGTCGCCCTGATCGTTTCTGGCGGTAATGTGATTAAGGTTTATTCCGAGGTAGCCCTTAAATACTTCTTTTACATTGTCAACATCAACTTGGCGAACATGACTGACCGGAATAATTTCAATTTTTCCACCAGCCAGCACCGACAAGGCGATGACCGGATGGGCGACACACCCCCACTTTTGTATCAGGTCACCGGTATGGGTAACAATATGGTCACGGGGGATGGGTCCAACTACGGCTATGCGTTTCATGTCATCAATCCATATGGACTTTTAAATATACATTAATCTAAAACTGACCTAAAAATGCGGCCCCAAAAACTCCAGCGCTGTCGCCAAGTTTCGGCTTCAACACGGGAGTTTCCAGGCGGTTATTAAACAGGTGCCTGCGCAAGGAGTCAACACCTGCCGTATAAATTGCATCGATATTACCAACACCACCTCCGATTACCACAACATCGGGGTCAAGGATATTCAATACAACACTAAGGCCCAGGCCAAAAAAATGAGTTAATCGCTGCATGGTTTGAACCGCAGCCTCGTCTGTGCCGGTTTGCGAAAGAATGTAAATCTCTTTTAAGGTCTTTTTTAAGCCGGTAAGGTTTTGATAAAAACTTTCCAAGGAAGGCCCGGCCAAAATCTTTTCAACACAACCCGATTTACCGCAATAACAAGGCCCGCCTGATTCATCTAAAAAATTATGGCCCCATTCGCCTGCAATGCCGTGGAGGCCGTTTAGCACTTTGCCATTCACAACAATGCCTCCCCCCACTCCGGTACCGATTATTACCCCAAATACTACCTCAGCCTGTGGAAGAACCTCGTGTACTACTCCCATTTTTGTTTCAGCCAGGGCAAAACAATTGGCATCGTTGGCCATCAATACCGAAAGTTGCAACCGGTTTTCCAAATCATCTTTAAGCGGTTTGTCATTCAGTTTCACCGAGTTACTGTTTTTAAGCAACCGTGTGGCCGGGTCGATGGTGCCCGGTGTGCCGATGCCAATCCGTGCGGGAGCAAATCCGGCATGGCGTTTCATGTCATTTACAAGGGCATCGATTTGATTAATTACATGATCATATCCTTTTTCCGCTTCGGTAGGTAAACGATTTCGATAAACGACTACCGGATTGTCAGCCGATTCCAGAATTACACCTTCAATTTTTGTTCCTCCAAGGTCAATGCCCCAAAGCTGCCGGTTCATGCTCATAACTGTATAACAAGGGCCTCCCATGGCCTGAGTGTAGAAAGTTCATGTTTCGGAGGGTAATTTCCAATCAACACATTCCCTTTTGAAGGAGGCACAGCAATTTCATTATCTGAAAAATTAAGCGCTATAAAAAATTTCTGTTTTTGAAGGGTACGGTAGTACGCAAACAATAACGGATCATCCGGATAGACCAGGTCAAACTTACCCCCTATTAATGCAGGGGTTGATTTACGCAAGTGCAACAACGCTCGGAAGTAATTTAAGATTGAATCAGGATCAGCTTCTTCTGTATCAACGTTAATGTGTACGCTATTCGGATTTATCCTCATCCATGGTTTATATTCAGAAAATCCTGCATACGTTGAACCATCCCATTGCACCGGTGTACGCGCATTATCCCGACCAGAATAGTTTATGCTTTGCAAAAACTCTGGTTCGCTTTTTCCGGCCAGTCTGGCTACTTCATAACTGTTACGCGATTCAACATCAACGGCTTCTTCTATTGAATTGAGTACCAGGTTAGTCATACCGATTTCATCGCCTTGATAAATAAACGGTGTACCCCGCATGGTAAGCAATAAGGTTAATAACAGCTTTGCTGATTGCCGATGGTAAGTACCGTCATTTCCCCACCTGGAAACCATCCGGGCAAAATCGTGATTGCCCAGAAAAATACTTCCCCAGCCATTAGCCAGTGCCTCGTCCCAGGTGGCAAATAGTTTCTTAAACTCCGGCAACGTCCATGGAACCGGGTCAAATCGTCCTCCGGGGCCTTGATCGAGAAACATGTGGCCAAAGTGAAAGATCATATCCAAACCGTAGCCTGGCCTAATATAATCCATTGCATTAGCGGGTGTTATTCCAGGTCCCTCGCCTATGGTTAAACAGCCGAATTTATTCCAAACTTGCTCCCGCATCTCCAGGATAAATTCTTTCAAACGGGGCCCATTGGCATAATAGCGTTCGATGGTCTTATTAAAATCGGTGGTATCGGAATCAGGAAAATCCGTTCGTTTACTGATGGCGGTGATCACGTCAAGCCGCAGGCCATCCACACCCTTGTTGAGCCAGAACATCATCAGTTCTTTAAATTCATTTCGAACCGCAGGGTTTTCCCAGTTTATATCGGGTTGTTCTTTCGAAAACAAATGAAGGTAGTACTCACCGGTAGGCTCATCAAACTGCCAGGCGCTGCCTCCAAAAAAAGAAAGCCAGTTGTTGGGTGGACCATCGTCTTTACCTTTCCTCCAGAAGTAGTAGCTCCTGTACGGGTTATCAACCGATTTCCGTGATTCTTTAAACCAGGGATGTTGATCGGATGTGTGATTAACTACAATATCCATAATCAAACGAATCCCTCGCTTATGCATGCCTCGAAGCAGCTCATCAAAATCATCCATGGTACCGAACTGCGGATCGATAGCGCGGTAATCACTGATATCGTAGCCACCATCAACTCCTGGAGAGCGGTAAATGGGATTAAGCCATACCGCATCAACACCAAGGCTCTTTATATAATCCAGCTTCTCAATTATACCCCGAAGGTCGCCCACTCCATCGCCATTTCCATCTTTGAAACTTCGCGGATAGATCTGATAAATTACAGCTTGTGTCCACCACGGTGTGGCCATAACTTAATGTCCTCCCGCGCCTATAACCTGAGTTTGCTGACGTGAAGAAGCAACCGGCTTAATGCGAAGCAATGCAACGGCTGCCATTAACAGCAGGATGCCGGCCGTCAGTACCGCGTTTCGCGGATCGTTATTAAGGTAATTTTTAAGAAAAAAACCAAACGTAAGATTTTGCAAAATCATGGGCACAACAATCATAGTATTGATAATGCCCATATAAACTCCGTAACGCTCTTTAGGAATAGAACCCACCACCAACAGGTACGGAATACCCATCATGCTTGCCCAGCCGATTCCGAAACCGGTAATCGCCACAAACAAAAGTTCTTTTGATTCTATAAACGGAAAGAAGATAAAGCCTGTGCCTGCAAGTACCAGGCACCCCAGGTGGATGTATTTGGGGCTGTACTTCCTGGCCAGCCAGGCCAAACCAAACGCAGTTGCAAAGGTTACAATATTATACCACCCGTTTACCAATCCCGTAAGGCTGACAGCCTGCTCGTACATAGCCGGGTCGGATGAAGGCGTTATTCCAAAAACAGAAAGGGCCACACTCTTGGATGCATTTTGCCAGTAACAAAACAAAGCATACCATTGAAACAAGTAAACTAAGGCAAGCTGCCACATGATGGCGGGCATGTGGCGGATGGCTGAAAAAATATCTTTGAACGGGCTGAGCAGGTTTAATTTCTGCGAACGTATTTGAGCAAGGTCGGTCTCATCGGGAGGCAGTTCCGGGGTGGTTCGGATGCTCCATATAACGGAAGCTACCGAGCAAAAAGAGCCAAAAAAGAAAGAAGCGAAAACCCAATTGGGAATGGCTCCGGTTTTACCAATAATAATAATAGGGAACGCAAACAGTGAAAGATTGGCGAGGGTCTGACCAAACCCGGTAAAAAAACTCTGTGCCTGGAACCCCAATCGCTGCTGATCAGCCGGCAGCCGATCGGCAATAAAAGCGCGGTACGGTTCCATAGCCGTATTGTTTCCAACATCCAAAATCCATAGTAACCCGGCCGCCATCCAAAGTGAACTGCTGAACGGGTAAATAAACAGTGCTATGCTGCAAATAATGGCACCCACCAGAAAATACGGGTGTCTTCTGCCCCACCGTGGGCTCCAGGTTTTATCGCTGAGGGCACCGATAATCGGCTGCACCACCAAACCGGTTACCGGACCCGCCAGGTTCAGTATCGGAATCTGATCAGGGGTAGCGCCCAGAAAATCGTAAATGGGATTAACCGCACTTTGCTGCAAACCAAAGGAGTATTGGATACCGAAGAAACCAACATTCATGTTGATGATTTGCCAGAAGGAAAGGCGGGGTTTAATCATATAAGTCAATCAGTTTGGAACCATATACCGGGTTGTAGAGGGGTTAAACGTTCGCCACGAATGCCAGAACTCCTGGTACGACTGCACCGGTGTGAGCCTGTTGCCTTTCAATGCTCCTTCTGTACATGATCCATCCCAGTCCCACCTGGATGAGGTCTGTTTATCTGTCATCACACCATCCTTAAGTATAAAGTTGAGTGAATCAGGCCGCAGCCAAACATGAAAAGAAGCGGAGTCGGGTTCAAGCGCCAGTAAAGTAAATACACCATCGAATGCATCATTAATTAGCCGCGCCTTGCTCAATTCAATCCAATCGTATGCTCTGGCGGAGTTGTTAAGTTTTATACCAACTACCCACGATTTTTCCCGCCACGAAACGGAATCGGTACCGGTAAGCTTGCTCTTTGACTTTCCTTCATCGTAATTGGCAAGCTTTTCATACGAATCAGTGAATTCCTTATCGGGCTGAAGGATGGTTGTATTGGGATGCCGCGCTACCCAGGCAGCAAGTGTCATTTGCTCGGAGGGAATTTCACTGAGTTGGCTTCCCTTCAGCGGGCCCGCAATCGCCTCGCCATTTGCCTGTCGCCACCAGGACCTGGTGCGGCTGTCTTCAAACAGGGCATTGAAATGATCCATGCCTGCCAGCCTGAATATTTCCGGTACACCGTTAACGAGCGGACTAAATACACGGCCTGTACGGCAAACGGTGCAATAGGTTACCATTACCGGAACACCACCAACAGAGTCGCGCACCTGGTGGTGATACCCGATGATTTCAATCGGATAAGCTTTTGATTCGTTGTTGATGGTAACCCCAATTATCAATTGCTGTGGTAATACCTTATTCTCGGAAACCGGGGCAAGCTTTTTTGTTCTGGGTTCGTAAAACATCTTATCGGCCTGCATCCTGAAGTTGAACATATAAACCACTACAAGCCATAAACCAATGGCCAGCATTATCAACCATCTTCCTAATCGGTTGCCGGTGTTTATGAGCGAATATGCGGGATAAATTATTGCAGCAATGCCAATAAGCCGGAACAGATTAATGTAATTATGGAGAAAATACGCCAGGTTAATAGAGTTTTGCTGCTGGCTTCCGGGAAAGGGCATGATATAATAAACACGGGCTATTTCCACAGCCATTAACATGGCAAGCGTTATGGCGAAAAAAAGTTTTTTCATTCTTAAGGGTTTACTGGTGCTGTTGCCTTCTTTCTTGTGGTGATATTGGCAACTACCCATTCGCCAACTTTACGGCCCTGTTTAGCACCTTCATCAATAGCTGCCCTATAATGTATTCCTCCGTAAAACCGGCTTATGGCCGCTTCCTGGCTGGCCTCAACAAAGGATTTGAAACTTCGTTGGCCTAAACCAAATTCAAGCTCGGTATCATCGGTAAATTCAAAATTATCGCCAAAAAGATCAGTTAACGTTACGGCTGCAGCAGTTGAAATAACACTATGCCCGCTGGTGTGCTCAGGAAATGGCGGGGTTTGAAGCAAGGGTACCCAGTTCTGGTCGATAAACTGGTTGATATAGGTTTCCGGTCGAACCAGATTGCTTCGGTATTTTTCATCCCAACAACTGATAAACCCATCGGCAAGAGCCAGGGCAACACGGGCATAGACTTCGGCAGTGGTTGCCACATCAGCCTGCTTTTTGGTACAGGCAACCCGTACGATGTTTATCCAATGACCACCGGGAGAAATTTTCTTAGAAGCAAACATTACATGTCCATGAACATTCATTACAAAGGGGTTGCAGTCCCAGAAGGAGGCAATCTGGCGTTGTTCTTCCGTTAAATTTTTACCTGTTTCATAAACCGCATAGGCAGCTTTGTAGAACGGACTATCTTTTTTTGTGGAGAACGGGATTGGCGGAGCTGGAATAAACTGGGTGGATGAGTCTAACACAAAAGGCCGGATGGTCATCCAATGGGGTTCAACGGCATCCATATAAGCCGGAGGCGTTGGCCGCCAGCGGGCCGGATCCTGGGTAATGGTGAATTTAGGAAATGACCTTGACTGCTTGTAATTGTCCTTATCGGCCCATGCCAGTATGTGCTTGGCTACCGCCTTACCATAAGCAACCGAACGATCAAAAACAGCATCAGGCATACCTGTTTGTTTAAACTCGCTCATTACCTGATTATAAAATTCATCCAGATCCGATTCGGAAAAGATCAGCGCCCTACCAACCTGCAGTGCCGCCTGAACGCTTGCCAGTGTGGGGGCATATTCAAGCCCGGCCTCGGGCTGAGGAACTTCGTTCAGACCGTTTACCTGGCCAGCCAGTGAAATTAAATCAGCATGAAACGGAACTACTGCCTCATAGGCTGCCACACATGTATAGGCATAAATGCGGCTGGCTACCGGTGGCGAGAAAATATCATGAACAATACGATCAGTAATTGCCTTTATCGATCGATGCAAAAATTCAGCATTGCTGGCTGCGGGTTGATAATTTTTGTTGCTTGTTGTACAGCCTGTTAAAAAAATAACACATAAAAAAAAACACCTAAACACCCTCATACCTACTTAAATCTACTTTTGAACAATTGCAATTTTATTAATACCTACTCCTCTTACCTCTACCGATCGCCAGCCAGAAGGTAATGGTATCTTCCGCTGGCTGATACCGGTGTCCGAAATCTGAAGTCCGGCAAAACCGAACAATACCGTTTGCAGCATACCCCCGGCACCCGTAGCAAAGTATGGATTGGATCCACCGGCTGTCTCGGCCAGCACACCAAAAGGCGGTACTTCGTTGGGTTTATAACTTTTTAAGAAGATATTATACGCTTTATCAGGCTTGCCAAGGCGGGCATACAGCGTTGCTAAAACAGCAAATCCCATAGCGGGGCCTTCAGGCGACATTCTTGTCTCGTAGTAGGATAAGTCCTTTTCAATTTGCGTCCGATCGGAAATGACTTCCAGTGGAAATGCCAACAGGTTTACATCAGCCTGTTTTATCATTTCACCGTTGTAAGTCTCGTTCTCGCGGGTGGTACCATCCGGAAACTTGAGAATAGGAATATTTTGGGCAACATGCTCCCAATCCGGGTCGGGAACAACGCCTAACTCCTTTGCAGCCTGGGTAGCATAACGCAAAACAGTTCGGGCCATTCCATTAGTAAAGGCGTTATTGTTAATATTCTCCTGCCATTCGTTGGCACCGATAACATTGTTGATTTCAAAGCGGCCGGGGCCTTTTCGTTCAACCCGGCTTGCCCAGAAATCAGCCACCTCTTTTAAAACTGGATACCCCCGCTCGCGAAGCCACGCCTTATCTTTGGTCACCTGATAGTATTTCCAAAAAGCCCAGCCAACGCAACCCGTAATATGGTGTTGAAAAGGCCCGGTCAGGGCCCACACGGGTGTATCTTCCGATCCTTCTGCTGATGACTCCCACGGGAACATGGCTCCGTTATAGCCATGCGAAAAGGCATTTTGCTTTGCAGCACTTAACCGCTGGTACCTGTATTCTAATAAGGACTTCGCTATTTCAGGCTGAAGCACGAGCAATGGCGGATACATCCACAACTCAGTATCCCAGAAAACATGACCGTTATACCCCAAACCACTGAGGCCCATAGGCGAAAGGCTGTACGCTGTACCCTCGCGGGCAAAGGAAAACAAATGATACAATGCAAACCGGATGTCTTTCTGAGCCTGCGGATCACCGGCAACTACAATATCGCTTTGCCAGAGTTTATTCCAGGCTTCTTTATGAAGGTTCATCAGTCGCTCGGTGCGTTCAAGCACTGCAAAAATAGTAAGGCGTTCAGCTTCGTTGTGCGGATCGCCATAGTGAGCAGTAGAAGTTACCGAAGAAACTACACTAAAACTATATGACTCACCCGCATTAAGTTCCTTCGTAAACTTAGCAAGATGCATGTTGTAGTCCCAATCTTCGTGAATAACATCCGGTTCCTTGCCGTGGGGCTCATTAAATATAAAACTAGTACTGGCCGCAACAACATGCTTACCAGAAGGACTTCTGGCTACCGAAGTGAGCAACGGTATTTTAACATGCGGCCTGTCAATTTCGCTGTAATAGTTTCTAACATCGGTAAGGTGGTCGGGTGCCTCAATTACACTCATCGGGCTTATACGCACATTTTTCTTTGCCGAAATGGTAACTGTGCTCAAAGCGGTGTATGGCAAGTGTCTAAGCGCCATCAGAGAGTGGGTTACATTTACTTTGTCACTCACTTCAAATCGGGTGGTTAGCACTGCCCTTTTCATATCCAGTTCCTGGCGGTAATCTGAAACATCCTTACGGGAAATGCGAACCCCATCCACATCGAGGTTCATATTTACATGATTGAAGGATTTGAGGATGTTAGATACGCGGCCGCGCTGGTAATAATCATAAACACCATTGAGCACTACATCTTTTACCTTCATTGGTTCAGGCGAGGATACCAGGCCAATCATGCCATTGGCTACGGTAACTCCGTAATAGTTGGCTGGGTTAATAGTGGTTGCCGTAATGTTCCAATCAGACTGCGCACACAGGTGTGAATAAAAAATGCAGAGTATTGCAACAAGGCGAATCATCAATCTGCTGGTTTTCTTTTAAAGATAACTAAAGAGTTGCCATTTCTGCCAAAAAGATACAGGTACTGGTTTTCATTTGATCGTAAAATTCCTGAACTACGAACTTCACCTGTAACAAAAAAGCCAGAGGTGTGAGGTGCAATCGATTGAAATTGGCAACCACCGATTCCTTTGAGTACTAAGCCCAAGCCCGCATCATGCGGCCCGATTTCAGGCTGCACCGCAGATTGATTACCGGCAAGCAGAATATCCAAAATGCCATCGTCATCCAGGTCATCCGCTTCAATTGCACACACCGGAAACATTTGGGCTTCAATCGGCAGGGGTCTAACAATAAATTTTCCTCCGGTATTCTCAAGCACTACCGAAGATAATTCAGTAACCTGCAGTTTGCTGCCATTTGCCAATTGTTCAGCAGACAATAGATTCTCCACCTGTATTGTTGAAAAATCCTTATACTTTAGCAGTCGTTTCTTTAAAAATGGCAACTGTTTTATCAGTTGGTCGCGGGTAGGAAATACATAGGCCGAATCGCCATTATAATAGATTAGAATGTGATCGGAACTTTGATTTGCATCAAAATCGCCCAGTAGCATCTGCAGGGGTTTGCTGGTTGAAGCTGTAAGCCGTGAATTTAATCCCAGGTTACCACATACAAAGTCTACGTCACCATCATTATCCAAATCGGTGGCTAGCATGGCATTCCACAACCCGGAAGTTCCTGCCAGGCCGTAGGCTTCGGTTTTATTTACAAATGTGTGATTGGGCTGTTGTATTAATAAAGTTACCGGCATCCATTCACCCAGCAACATCAGGTCAGGCAAGCCATCGCCATTAATGTCGGTCCAGTCAGCATCTTTTACCATGCCCGGCCGCACGCGGGTAACATTATCAAAATTAGCATGGGCTAACCAAGTTTGATTAACAGAAAAATTTCCACTGCCATCATTATTGAATAGAAAGCTCAGCGGGCTCATTCCGTACAAGCCCGGAATTACATTAGAGCCAATAAACAAATCCACATCACCATCGTTGTCAAAATCAGCCGGCTTAATGCAGGATGCGTTAATTGATACTGGTGGAAACGTATGCCTAGCAAATCGGCCCTTTTCGTTAATATAAAGCCGTGGAATTAATTGCTGATTAGTTTCCTGACCGCCCGCTGCCACTATCAGGTCGGGATCGCCATCCCCATCAACATCAGCAAAAGCAGCGGCTGTATCTTCATCAGAAACATCCGCAAGGAATGCGGGTTGATCAGAATGTGTAAAACTTGCGTTAGTTTTTTGAATATATAATGCACCGCTTTGCCCCCTGCCGCCACCAATAAAAAAGTCATCCAGGCCATCACCGTTAACGTCACCAACTGCACTGGGTGGGCCCTGTTCTGACAACATGTGCGGAATAAGTGTTTCAGAAGCAAAGGCGTTGTATTCGTTTTCAACATGCCGGTAATCAGGCACCGGGGTTACAGCCGTAAGTAGAAATTGCTGGTTACCGAATAAAACATTATTAGTAAAAGCCCGATTATTATTACTATAATCAATAGTGACCTGTTGGTTGGCAGTTACCGATTTAAGAATCTGCATACGATTACCCGGCCAAATAACCATTACCGAATCAATCAAAGCGTGACTGCCTACGCCAAAATGAAGGCGGCCATCAACTGATGAACACCAACCCCGGGCAGGCATAAGGTGTTGCAGTTGCCGGGCACCACCGGTAAACAGTATTACTTTGGCCCCCACGCCAAAAGTATTCCCTGCGGGGCCGTGAAGCGAAACAGCCAGGTAGTTTCCCTGTTGCCTGCCTGTATTGTTCCGAATAATGTGTGCCGGCTCGTTAATATTATTTACAACCAAATCCAAATCGCCATCATTGTCCAGATCGGCATACGTGGCGCCATTGGAGAAGGAAGGGCGAAAGAGCCCGGCAGTATGGGTTATATCCTGAAATGTATAGTTTGAACGATTAAGGAACAGAAAATTAGATTCTTTTCCTTCGGGCATTTTTTTTAGTATTTCCAAATCGTTCTTATCAAAAACCTGAAGTGAAAGCTGAACGGAGTCATGAGCAATGTAACTGATATAGTCCATATCATTTGGCCTTCGTACAATGCCGTTGGTAATGTACAAGTCCTTAAAACCATCATTATTAAAATCTGCAAACAAGGGCGCCCAACTCCAATCGGTAGAGGCGATGCCGGCCAGGTAGGCCATCTCGCTAAACAACGGTGTTCCCTGATGCATTCCGGCATTTAACTGAAGGGTATTCCGTGCAACCTGAGCATGATACCCATATTTAAGTTTAAAATTGAAAATATCATAAGCATCTTCACCGGCCGAACGCTTGCGAACCTGTTCATTTCTCGGCTGCATATCAACCGCAACAATATCAGGCCATAGGTCATTATTAAAATCGGCAATATCATTTCCCATTGAAAACCGGCTTGTGTGAGTTGTAGCGTTGCGGATAATTTCCTTAAAGGTGCCGTCACCGTTATTGATGTACAGGTAGTCATTCTCATGGAAATCGTTGCCGATGTACAGATCAGCAAAGCCATCCCAGTTTACATCAGCCACAGCTACACCCAATCCATATCCGATATGGCTGTTAAGAATGCCAGCCTGTTTTGTTACATCTTCAAAAAGAACCTTCCCCGACTCCACTAATTGATTCTTATAAAGTTTGTCTCCCGAAAGGGAATCGCTAAGCAAGCGCACATCACCGGGCGCATAGGAACGCGGGGTATGCACGCTGTGATTAAGCAGATACATATCCAAATCACCATCATTATCATAATCAAAAAAACTGGCATGTGTTGAAAAACCGGTAAAATCAATACCGAATTCGGCCGCCTGTTCGGTAAATGTTAAATCGCCATTGTTCAGGTACAATTGGTTACGGCCGTTGAAATGCCGGTATCCGCCAACACCACATACATAAATGTCAAGAAAACCGTCCCCATTAATGTCGGCCATGGTTACACCCGTTTCCCATTTTCTTTTGGATTTGATTCCGGATGATTGAGTAATGTCCTTGAACTTAAGATTTCCTTTGTTCAAATACAGTACATTGGAACCCTGGTTAGAAACAAAGAAGAGATCGGTAAGGCCATCATTGTTGATATCGCCTGCGGCTACACCTGCACCGTTATAAAAATAGAGGTACTCTATAATGTTATTGCTCTCATCTTCAACAAGGGTATTGGCAAACGATACTCCGCTTTGTGATGGGGGTATAAACGACCAGTTATTTTCCTGCTCACGGCACATTGACAGGAATATGCATGCTGCTATTGGTATCAGGGTGCGCTTATTCATTTACGATTTCTTACAAACACCCTAAGGCTATCGTTATTCAGGGCCACCACGGTAAGCACGGCAGCCGGTGTCTTTACCAGACTGATATCGCGTACAGCGCCCCTTACCTGAAAGCCCGAGACCGTAGTTACAATTGAGGTAAACTCCAAATTACCTTTTCCAAGCAGCACCAAACCATAACTGGCATCGTATTGCCCGGCTTCGGGCTTAACCTCATACAAATTGCCACCCAAAACGAGGTCACTTATGCCATCTTCATTAACATCTGTAATCAAAATGGCATAAACCGGTGAAAATTGTGCTTCAATGGGCAACTCATGGAATACAAATCGGCCGTTGACGTTTTCTAAAATACCGGAAGCAAATTGAACCGCCTGATGTACCAAAGCAGATTGAAGCTGCTCCTTATTAAAAATTTCGTCAACGGTTTGACTGTTAAATTTTTTGTATTCCAGGTAATTCTTTTTTAACCCGGGTAATTGAGCCACCAAGTCGTGCTTTAAAGCATAAGGCAGAATTCTGCCGGCTGTTTTCTTTGCATAGATATGCTCAAGGCTTCCGTTGAAATCAAAATCATTTACATACAATAAAACGGGCTCTTTTGCACCGGCCCTGAACCGTGAATTGTAACCATGATTGCCTAACACAAAGTCAATATCACCATCCTGATCAAGGTCAGCCGCTTCTACCACGTTCCACCAGCCGGATAAGTTAGTTATATCAAGGTCAGTTGTTTCTCTTTTAAGCATACCCTGCTGATTCTCGAAAACCTCAACAGCCATCCACTCACCAACCAGTATCAGATCAAGGTCGCCATCAGAATCATAGTCTACCCACTTTGAATCGGTTATCATGCCAACATCGGCTAATTCGGGTGCTACCTGGCGGGTAACATCCACCAGCCTGCCCGTCTTATCGTTTTGATAAATAAAACCGCCCGCAGGTATTCCATATTGAAAGGCCTTAAAGCGGGTGCCAATAAATAAATCAGTAAAGCCATCGCGGTTAAAATCACCGGCACATGCGGTGGATGACACCCCTGTGGTATTGTTAAGTGCGGGCTGAGAAGATCGGCTGAATTGGCCCTGACCATTATTCAGATATAAGCGGCTTACCAATTCAGGGGCGCCAAAAGAAAATTCATTACCACCGCTAACAACGAATAAATCGAGGGCCTCATCGTTATCAAAGTCAAAGAATACCGCATCAACGTCTTCGTAATCCTTATCCATTTCAAAAACAGGCACCGGCTGGCGTTTAAAGCTTCCATCCGGTTTCTGCACCAGCAATTGACCGGCATACCCTTTGGCACCACCCAGATAAAAGTCATCAAGTCCGTCATTATTAACATCGCCCACGGCTATGCGTGGGCCAAGTGTTGAATACATTTGATAGAGAAGTCGGTCCCGGTTAAAGTCGATAAACTCATTTTCCTGATGTACAGCTGTAATAATGCCGGTTTTCGTTGCTTCGGTAAACCAGGTTAAATTCTGAATCGGCTTCTTCGCTGATTTTTCTTTGGCTTCTTCTTGTAAAAGGGTCAGGGTTTGGTTTGTACTAATTTTGGTTAAAACGGTTTCAGTTGCTCCTGGCCATTCTACGCGAAGAGTATCAATGAATTCAGCAGACCCTAATCCGGCAACGATTACCGGATCGACTGATGACTCAAAGCCCCGGTTTGGCATTTGCTCAAACGTATACCGGTTACCACCCGCATAAATTTGGATACGACTGCCAATTGCCCAAGTATTGGGCGATTTACCTTTTAGAATAATGCGTATAGAGTTTGCTGAACCGGGAGTATCATTGACTGTATTACGGAAAACCGAGGCCTGATTGTTTACGTTGTTTACAACCAGATCCAGGTCGCCATCGTTATCCAGATCTCCGTAAGCAGCACCATTGGAATGTGATGGGGCGCCAAGACCCCACGGCAAGGCGTGATTAGCGAAGCGGTACCCACCCATATTTTTAAAGGCATAGTTGGGTACCGGATTAACCGGTATCGGATCAATGAGCGCCTGGTAATCAACACGTTGCCGGTTAATTATTTTCTGTTTGGTTTCAGGCTTATCGATAAAGTTCAGATAATCCAAATCGGTAATGTCTTTATAAATTCCGTTTGCAACAAAAATGTCCTTCAAGCCATCATTGTCCATGTCAAAAATCAATGCCCCCCAGCTCCAGTCTGTTGCTTCAACTCCACCCAAACGACTTATGTCACTAAACGTATTGTTGCCGTTGTTCAGATGAAGCATGTTGCGGGTAAACTGGTAGTAGTATCCGTTGCGTACATTATAAGTTAGTTTATCCCAGTTTTCAAAGATGGTTACCTGCTTTAATCGTTCATATTGCTCGGGAAGCATATCGGTTACAAAAATGTCAAGCCATCCATCGTTATTTATATCGGCAATATCAGCGCCCATTGAAGCAGCACTTATGCCGGGCATAGCCTGTTCTAAAATTTCATGAAAGGTGCCGTTGCGGTTATTGAGGTATAAGTAATCGCGCTCAAAAAAATCATTGGAAATAAAAATATCCATCCAGCCATCATTGTTCACATCACCTACAGTTACACCTAAACCAAAACCAATTACACTGCCATAAATGCCGGCTGCCATGCTCACATCGGTAAACCGGTTGCCGTCATTCCGGTATAATTTATCACCTCCCACTGAGTCGCGTTCATGGCGTATATTCTGCATTAGGTTAAAACTGCCGATGGCTTTAAACGAGTTGTTGAGCAGGTAAACATCCAGATCGCCATCGTTATCATAATCAAAAAAAGCAGCATGAGTTGAAAAGCCCCTGTCGTTCAAGCCCCATGAAGCTGCACTTTCTGTAAATGTTAAATCGCCATTGTTTATAAATAATTCGTTTTCGCGGTTATCGTTTTTAATGTCGCCAGAATTGCACACATAAATATCCAGCCACCCATCGCCATTCACATCAGCCATAGCCACTCCGGTACTCCACGCTTGTTTACCGGCTACACCGGCTTTTTCAGTAATATCTTCAAATCTAAAATTTCCTTTATTCAAATAGAGTGCGTTCGAGCCGAGGTTACTTGTTAAGTAAATATCAGCTAAACCGTCATTGTTAACATCGCCAATAGCTACGCCACCGCCATTATAAAAATTCCGGTAAGTAAATATGTTAAACTCACTGTTGAAGGGAAGGTCATTCCGAAACGATATTCCGGTATCGGAATCAGGCATTAATTTAAAGAGTGGGGCATTATTGTCGTCCTGCACGTTGCATGCGGTAAGTGCCAACGCTACTATAAAAGGTATAAAGCCAAGCTTACTCACTTTCATTTAGAATTAATCAGATCAAGAAATTCAGCGCTAACAGTTGAAATATTCTTTTTATACAGCCGGATGCGTCTGTTCCCGTCAACTTTTACCCAAACTTTCTGTAAACCGTCTTTACTTTCCTGATATAGAAATGAACCACCATACCACTTTTCAAATAAATTCTTTACATCCACAAGCAGTGAGTCGGCTGACAAAGGCTGAAATACAGGCGACCAATAGACATATTGAAACTCAACCGGCATTTTATAAATAGAGTCATTTTTAAAATCAGGATAAAACCACATGTAGGTTAGCGACCGCATCTGAGAAGAGTCCAGTTGATACTGGACACTCAGATTACCGGGGCCTTGCATGATTAAGCCTTGCTTGTTCATTTCCCAGCAAGCAGTATAGAATTCTTTGCTGCTCATATTAAAACGAAGCCCAAGAAACAGCGAATCATACCGAACGTTTCGCGCCAATTCGTTTTTCACCAGGCGCTCATACTCCGATTGGCGGCAGGCAGTAATGGTTATTGCTAAGATAAATGCGGTAAAATATAAAGCGGGGTACTTTTTCATGGTATGTTTAGTTTGAAAAACTTCAACGGCTCATTGTTGATTAAAAAAATAACAAATATATCCTGGTTAACTTTAATTTGTTCAATATCGCGCACTTCACCATTTACATATATACCCGACCGGGCAGGGTTAACGTACATAAAACTTCCGTCTCCTCTGCCAAGCAAAAGTGTACCATAACCGGCAGCCGAAATACCTACTTCAGGTTTGGCTTTATACTGGTTGCCGGCAAGCAGCAAATCAATAAATCCGTCAGCATTAACATCCATACAATGGATGGCATAAACTTTTGTTAACTGGGCCTGCCACGGAAGAGGTATTGGCAAAAAACGTTTGCCATTATCATTCAGGTAAACCATGCTGCTTAGTTCGGTGACTTCCAGCTTTGTAGCCGCATTCAACACATTGCGTTCAAAAATTTCCTGAATCGATTTATCCTTATACTCATGGTGCCGTTGTATGATTTTTTTAACTGATGGAATCTGTTTGACCAAAGTTGACCACATGGCTAGCGGATAGTCCTTACCATTAACGTGCACACAAATAATCTGCTCAAGGCTGCCATTTCCATCAAAATCGTGCACATACATGGTAAGGGGCTTTTCAGGGGAAGCGGAAAAAGCTGAGTTCAGACCCTGATTACCAGCAATGAGATCCGGAAATCCGTCATTGTTTACATCCGTAACCGTTAGGGTATTCCACAAACCAGTTGAGGCTTTCAGACCAAGTTGAACAGAAACATCAGTAAATACATCCTTGTCATTTCGTAAAACAGTTAATCCCATCCATTCCCCTGTTATGGCTATGTCCTCATCACCATCCTTATCAAAATCGAACGATGCACCGCTTCGGAGCAAGCCGCAACTTTTTAAATCCGGAGCAATCCGGTCTGTAACATCATTAAAGGTACCATCGCCATTACCTTTTAATAACCTGGCGTCTGCAGGCAAACCGTATTGAAAGGGCTTAAGGCGCTCACCGGTAACCAGATCAGCAATCCCATCTCTATCATAATCAATGGCAAAAGTAAACGAAGTGCTTTCAGGTTTATCACCGCTGGACAGTATTCGTGGTGCCTCCACAAACCTCACATCACCCTGATTAATATAGAGCTTATCACGATACTGTGGCGCCTGATTTGAAAACTGACTACCACCTGCAGCAAGGTACACATCGGGTAACCCATCGGAATTAAAATCGTCAATAACAATATCCTTGCATTCTAAAAGTGATTCCTTTCCGAAAGGACGCAACTCTTTGAAATTACCATTGGGTTGCTGAAGCCACAGGTGAGTAACGAAGCCGGCCGAACCGCCAATCAAAATATCATCCAGTCCATCATCGTTGAAATCGAACACAACCAACTGTTGACCTTCGTTGCTCATCATTTCAAACAGCATCGGATGCCTGTTAAAATCATTAAACGAATTGCCAACATGTTTAAAATTAATTGAAGAAAAAATTACTTCCCTGAAAATTGGTTTCACATTTTCGTTTATCCTTTGAAATTCAGTTGGTGATGGACCCGGCTCGTTTAAATTTAAAAACTGGTTAGCGGGCACATTCCGTAGAGTTGATTTACCACCATTAGGCCAGGAAATAACTATTGAATCCACCCGGGTACGCTCACCCAAACCAAAGTGAAGGCGTTGGTCTACGGATGACATGTAACCTTTAACAGGAGAATGTTCGGCATGCAAGGTTAAATCAGCACAATAAACAGCGGCCCTGGCACCAAAGGATTTTGTGTTGCCGGCCGAACCTGAAAAGTTCAGGATTATAAAGTTTGAACTTTTTAAGTCCGACTCTCTTGACATATTCCTGTAAACACCGGCTGCCTCATTAATGTTGTTTACAACCAAGTCCAGGTCGCCATCATTATCCAGGTCGCCATATGCAGCGCCATTAGAAAATCCAGGCTTGCCGACATCAGATGCACGAGCAGTATTAACAAACCGGAGTTCTCCGTTATTCTTAAACAAATAGTTTGATACCGGTGTGGAGGGAATCAGGTTGATTAGTTTAGTAAGCAACAGGCTATCCTTGTCAGGATGGAACTGTTGAAGCATAGCAGCGGCATCAAAAGCGATGTAATCCTGGTCGGTCAAGTCGCGAGGAATACCATTAGCAACAAAGATGTCTTTAAGGCCATCATTGTTGTAATCAAAAATAAGCGCACCCCAACTCCAGTCGGTTGCAGCCACACCGGCAAAGCGGCCAATTTCACTAAATACCACCCTATTGGGCTGTTCGGGCAAGGGTCCGTTATTTAGCTGAAGCACATTACGGCTAAATTGCCTGTAATACCCATTGTTAAGATTAGCTTCGTATTTATTCCAATCTTCAAATAAAGCCGTTGATTTTCTACGCTCCATTTTTTCGGGCAGCATTTCGGTAACATAAATTTCAGGATACCCGTCATTATTCAGGTCGGCAATATCAGCCCCCATTGAGCCCAGGCTTATTTCGTTAATACATTCCTCAAGCATTTCACTAAAAGTGCCATCGCGGTTATTGATGTACAGATAGTCGCGCTCAAAAAAATCATTGCTTACGAATATGTCCTGCCAATCATCCCGATTAACATCTGCAACGGTAACCCCTAAACCAAAGCCGATGGCGCTGCCATAAATACCCGCCTGTTCGCTTACATCGGTAAATTTACTGCCTTCATTTCGGTAAAGTTTATTTCCCCCGAAGGGATCGCGAATGCTGCGTTGCCCGATGTTCAGATCGAAAATACCCACAGCGCGATTGGAATTATTCAATAGATAAAAATCCAGATCACCATCTTTATCATAATCAAAAAAAACAGCGTGAATTGAAAGGCCTTCATCGGCCACACCCCATTCGGCAGAACGCTCTGTAAAAGTTAAATCGCCATTATTAATGAACAACTCATTATGGCGGACACCCCCCAATGGCGGGCCCGACTTACATACAAAAATATCAAGCCAGCCATCTGCATTTACGTCAGCCATACTTACTCCGGTTGACCAGACATTTTCACAGGCCACGCCTGCTTTTACGGTTATATCTTCAAACTGAAAATTGCCTTTATTTAAATACAACTTGTTGTTAACCTGGTTACCACTAAAGTAGATATCAGCCAGGCCGTCATTATTAATATCACCTATAGCAACCCCTGCACCGTTGTAAAAATTTCGATAGGTATAACAATTGAACGCTTCGGTGAATGTAAGCCTGTTTTCAAAATCTACCCCGGTATCAGCAGGCAGCATCAATACAAAACCTGCTTGGTGCTTATCACGATTGCAGCTTAAAAGAAGAGAAAGAAGAACAAAAGAATACCTCCACACAGTTTCACCAATTAGCTAACTAATGTACAATAAAACAAGAAAGCGTCAGAATTTGACGCTTTCTTCGAAACAAATAGTTATAACCTATGAAATCAATACCCGGGATTTTGTACAAGGTCAGGGTTAACCAGGAGTTGTCCTTGTGGTATCGGGAATAAATTCCTGAAT
Organism: Flammeovirgaceae bacterium; assembly: GCA_015180985.1. Classification (NCBI taxonomy): domain Bacteria; kingdom Pseudomonadati; phylum Bacteroidota; class Cytophagia; order Cytophagales; family Flammeovirgaceae; species Flammeovirgaceae bacterium. The sequence continues at coordinate 2,455,682 of CP054185.1, read as the reverse complement.
GCCGCTGAAGCGGGTTTCTCCCACCATGCATCATTAAACTTCCCGAAGCGAATAAGGTCGGAGCGTCTGTAGCCTTCAGCAAACATTTCCCGGCCACGTTCAGCAAGCAGGTCATCAGCCGTTAAAGCACCCAGTGGGTTAATTTGCGCACGGGCCCGTACCTGGTTTACCAGATTAAGCGCTTCTGTACTGGCAGGATTCAACCTCCACAGGGCTTCTGCACGCATCAGCAATACATCAGAATAACGGAAAATCGGAAAATCATTGCTTAAGTTGGGGCCAGCACCCAGGCGGAACTCCCACTTGCCAACCCGTGCACCCGCCTGCCGAAAACTGTTGGGCGCCAACTCATTGATTTCAGGAGTAAAGGTCAGATCCTGGCCATCCGGATCACCTGGTTCAGCGCTTAAATCCTTCAAACGAACACCGGTGGACGAAAACTGAGGTCCTACCAGAAAACTGCCTCTGCGCGTATCATTTGATGCATAAGAATTATAAAAATCTTCAAGGGTGGCGTACCCATTCCAGGGTTGCTGCTGTAAGTTAAATGTCTGCTGGGTAAGGTAATGCCCTGTCATTTGACCAAGGTTAAATCCACCTCCGTTATTTTCATCATAGTTGATAACAAATATGTTCTCATTAGAACCCGAGTTATTCGTTTTAAAATTATCGAGATAATTCGCTTCTAATGAGTACAACCCGCTGGTGATGACTTCATTTGCGGCTGCTGCGGCTTCTGTAAACTTAGCGGTGCCGGTATAAACCTGCGCATTCAGGTATAACTTGGCCAGTATCGTTTGGGCAACATAGTAGTTCATTGATGCGTAAGTCTTCTCCTGACGGAGGTTATCGATATTATCAAGAATACTCGTTTCAATGAAATTAAAAACTTCTTGCCTTGTATTGGTTGGCGGAGTTGGATCGGTTGAAGTTTCAGTAACAATGGGCACATTACCATAAGCATCAATTAGCCACAAATAAACCAAGGCCCGAACGCACTCCAGTTCAGAACGCAACAACGGGTTGCTTCCATACGTTTTCAACAGGTTATTGAGTTGGCCAATTGCGGAATAACAATAATTCCAGCCGTTACCAATGGATTGTTCACTTGGATTAAACTGGTGGCGGTGCATACGGATCCATTGCCCGCCATCTTCCCAGTCAGCACCCTTTTGGGCGATAACCATCTCATCGGAAGAAACCTCGTGCATTGACCACAGTGAATTGTGACCACCCCAGGTTCCGATCAGCGGAACGTAAGCGCTTTGAGCAATCGCCTTCAAAGCAGTAGGATCAGTAGTATTATCCTGAATTTCCTTTGGTATAACACTAAACAACTCCTGATCGGGGGCCTCGCAGGCACCTAATGCTACCAGCACAATGGCCGTTGTCAGTATTTTAATTATTCTGCTGTTCATCGGTGTATTATTTTAAGGTCAATGTAACTCCAAATGTAAAGGTTCGGGTGGTAAAGTAGGTATTCCTGCGTTCTAACCCTGGGGCAAGGTTAGTGGTGAACGTGTTACCGTTTTCTGTGTCAAAATAACGTACCTCAGGGTCAATTCCGGTGTAGTCAGTAATGGTAAACAAATTCTGCCCGCTCAGGTAGATTCTGGCTCTTGAAAAGACAGGGTTTTTAGCTGACAAGTTGTACCCGATAGTTGCGTTATCCAGCCGCAGGTAAGTAGCATCCTCAACAAACAGCGAACTGAAGGTAGGTGATTGGGTAACAAACGGGGTTTTATCGGTTACAACGCTGTTCCATGTATTGGAGGCCGCATCGCGGTTTTCATAGAATCCTCTGTACGAGTTATACAAATCGTGACCAAATACACCCCGCAGCAGGAAGTTTAAATCCCAGTTTTTATACGTAAACGTGTTGGTAAACCCAAATTCACCATCGGGCAAACCATTACCTACCACTACAAACTCATCAGGGTCGGTGGTGCTTAACACATAGTTGCCATTTTCATCAATCCCACGGAATACCGGTCCGTACATATCGCCCAGTGGCCGGCCGGCAATGTTTCGTATAATTTCGTTGTTGTTCTGTCCGGGCGAACCTGGAGTTGCAAGGCGAATCTCACCAAAACCCAAGTCGCCTACGCTAAACGATTCGATAACCGGTTTGTCATAAATAGTAAAGTTCAGGCTGGGCGTCCATTTTACCGGACCAATGGGTATGTCGTTATACGATGCTGTGAACTCAAAACCCGCTGATTTAATCTGCCCGATATTAGCCCAGGCATTACCTGCTACGTTAGCCGGTTGACTTGGGTCAAACGGATTGGGCGCCCCGGTTGGGATGGAAACAGAAAACAGCAGATCATCGATGTTTCTGGTGTAGTACTCAATAGCACCGGTAAGGCGGTTGCCGAAGAAACCAAAATCAACACCCACGTTAATTTCTGTCTTTTCCTCCCATTTTAAAGTCGGGTTGGGATCGCGGGCCTGGTTGGCGATAACAAACTGGTCATCATCAGTAGAGGGGTCTCCGTCAAAATCAACCGTACCTCCAGGAACAAGTACAGGGAGCGCTAAATCGGAGAAGGGAGGCAAGGCACCTGTAACACCGTACGATAGCCGGAACTTCAGGTTACTTACAGGGCCTAAATCAAATAACTCGCTGAGTTGAACACCGGCACTGGCTGCCGGAAAAATACCGGTCTTTTCATTCTCACCAAATCCACTAAACGATTCGGCCCGAACCGTTGCTGAGAAGAAGTAGGTATTTTTATAATTAAAGTTTGCTCTACCGAAAGTTGATAAAAGTACGTCCTCCGAACGGTAGCCTGAAGCTTCTGTGTTAACCCCTTCGCGATTGGAAGCGAATGAGAGGTTGTAGAACGAGGTGTAGTCATACAAAAACTGTTTTACGCGAACAGCATACCCTTCGAAGGTTCTCTTCTGCGAGGCCGTACCCAACAAGAATTCACTATTCAAATCGGTGCCGAATTTGCGGTTGTACTTGAGGGTAAACTCCAACAGGTCATTCGTATTATCGTAGGTACTGCGCCTTGCCGAACCATGGGTTCCTGCACCTTCGGCCTTGTCATAGATACTCCAGAAGGCACCATCTAAACCAGTTTCGCGAGTCTGGGCAAAATTGATTTTAGCGGTAAGATCCTGAATTATGTCATATTCTGCGCTATAATTTAGCAGCGTATTTTTTCGCTCACCAACAAACTGCTGCTGCCTGCTTAATGCAATTGGGTTAAAGAAATCAAACAGGTCGCGCTGAAAATAGCCCCCATCAACATCCGTTTCATCATTATCAAAAATAGGTGCTGTCGGGTTATAAATAACGGCATACCGGAAAGCGGCCATGTTAATACTTTCTTGCTTTCTGTCGTTATAGGCAACTGCAAAATTAAATCGCAATTTGCCATTCATAGCTTCCTGCCCAAGTGCCAATCGGGTATTCCACCGCTGAAAGTTAACCCCCTTTACAATGCCATCGTTATTCCGATAATTTACGGAAGCCGAATAGGTTGTACCGGCATTGGTACCACCCGAAACCGTTAAGTTGTTGGTATAGGAATACCCGGTTTGGGTTAATTCATTAAACCAATTGGTTTGTGAACCGAAATCCTGGCCGCCCCGGGCAACAAATTCGGATGGGCCTAAAACCGTTATTTTGTTGGCTACGTTATCAACGGAAACAAATCCATTGTATTCTACATTGGTATAGTTACCCCGGCCTGCTTTACCCGATTTGGTTGTAATCATGATTACACCGCTGGAACCTCGTGTACCGTAGATGGCGGCCGCTGAACCATCCTTCAAAACATCAATTGAAGCAATGTCATTAGGATCAACGTTATCCAGGCTCGCACCGACTATACCGTCAATAACAATAAGTGGTTCGGAGTTCGCACCAAACGTGGTAATACCCCGTAACCGAAGGGTTTGTGCCTGGTTCGGATCGCCACCGGCCCTCGAAACGGACAAGCCGGCCACTTTTCCGGTTAACAATTGCGTGGGGCTTGTAACGTTACCGCGGTTAAAATCTTTGGCAGAAACGCTGGCAACTGCACTATTAATCTCTTTGCGTTCCTGCGAACCATAACCTATTACTACTACCTCCTCCAGCGCTGTAATATCAGCATTCAATGAGATATTAATTACACTTTGAGCACCTACTGCTACTTCCTGAGTGGCATAACCAACAAAAGAAACAACAAGGGTGGCGTTCTCGGCAACTGATATGGAGAAGTCACCATTGGCATTGGTTATTGTTCCGTTGTTGGTTCCTTTTTCTAAAATATTAACTCCCGGTAGCGCGGAGCCATCATCGGATGAGGTGACACGTCCCGTTACGTTTATTCGTTGTGCAAATGCACTGACTGATGCCGCTGCCATCATAACAACCAGGCAACAGCGTATGGACTGGTAAAACTTTATCATAAGTAGGGTTTGGTTAGGCTAATTACTTTTTCACAAAATTGTAAGCACCTGTAGAGACATTAAGGGTAACATCGTAGGTGCCCGGTGTAATACCCGAAATATTTGCACCATTAAATGTACCGGTGCCGCTTGGAAAGGCAGCCGCACCCCAGTTAATTCCCCAGAAGTTATCTGCGCGAAACTTTGCCTCACCGGAGGTGAGAACAACGTTGGTAATTTTGTACAAATCAGGGTCTGATGCATCGCGCGTCATTGCGGTGCTTGCTCCCCAACCACCGGGGGTAGCATCACCAATAATACCAACGGTTCCAACCACGCGGAATGGAACATCTACGGTATCCTTGTTGGCATTCTGGTCCTCGGCAATTACCCGCAAGTTGTAAAGGTTGTAGGTGTTGATATCATCAGAGGGTGTACCAATAGCTAAGGCTGTAACCGGAACATCCACATCCTGTAAAACACCTGACAGATCAAGTGAGCCGCTTTGAATAACTGTAGGACCCAGGGTAATTTCCCACGTTGCAGAACTTAACGGAGAACTTGAAATGCTGGGATCGGCTCCGTCACGAAACCGCAATTTCATTGTAAAGTTAACGTTAGAGGTAACCGAGTTGGGTTTACTAACGGTTACTTCCGGTGGTGAGTCAAAAATTGTGACATCCGCATTACCGTTGTCGCACCCGCTGACGATGAGTCCAACAGAAACAAAGAATGCAGTAATCTTTGGTAGAAACTTTATCATAGGTTGAGGTTTAATTGAATAAAAATAAAAAAGTTAATCGGCTATTAATACAGATTTCACACCGATTTTTTTCGGAAACGTACCCGCAAACGTTTGCAAAATTGCCCGGCTTAAACACAAATCAGTTTAGCATGAGTTTTCGCTCAATGCCATTAACAATTATGCTTAAATCGTTACCCGCAATAAGTTTAACATCTGTTCCTGCCTTTGTAATTGTTACTTTAATTATCCGGTTTTGGAACTCCAACCGGAAGGAATACGACTTCCACTGCTGTGGGAGAAACGGTTTTAAGTGAAGGTTTCCATCCTGCACCCGCATTCCGCCAAAACCTTTTACAATGCTCATCCATGTACCTGCCATGCTGGTAATGTGGCAGCCATCCTCGGTGTCGTTGTTGTAATCGTCAAGGTCAAGCCGGCTGGTGCGGAGGTACATTTCATACGCTTTATCATAATAACCTAAACGGGAAGCCAATATTGAATGTACGCATGGCGAAAGCGAAGACTCGTGAACAGTCATCGGCTCATAGAAATCAAAATTGCGTTTTATTTCTTCCAAAGTAAACTGCTCTTCAAAAAAATACAGTCCTTGCAACACATCGGCCTGTTTAATAAAGCACGAGCGAAGGATACGATCCCACGACCATTTTTGATTAAGCGGCCGATCCTGCTCGGCAAGGGCACTTACCGGAATCAATTCTTTATCCAGAAACCCATCCTGCTGAAGAAATATTTCTCTGGTTTTGTCGTAAGGAAAATACATATTGGCCACAATGTCATTCCATCGGGCCGGTTCAGCGGTTTCAGAAAATGCTACTTTATTTTGCAGAGCCTTCCATTTGTCGGCTGCCGTGACTTTAACGTGATTGAGTACCTCTATGGTGTACCGCAAGGTCCAAACAGCAATATAATTCGTATACCAGTTGTTGTTTACATTGTTTTCATACTCGTTAGGACCGGTAACGCCCAACATCACGTATTTCTTTTTATCCTCCGACCAGTTAATCCGTTGCGACCAGAACCGTGCAATCCCGATCAAAACTTCGAGGCCATAGTCGGCCAGGTAGCCTTCATCACCGGTATAGCGAACGTAATCGTAAATGGCATAGGCAATCGCTCCGTTTCGATGAATCTCTTCAAAGGTTATCTCCCATTCATTATGACATTCCTCACCATTCATGGTTACCATTGGATAAAGTGCCGCACCCCCTGTGAACCCCAGTTTGCCCGCATTTTCAATAGCCCTGGCAAGGTGTTTGTACCGGTATATCAACAGATTCCGGGCAACCCGTGGCGGGGCAGTTCCTAAAAAAAAGGGGATGCAATACGCTTCGGTATCCCAATATGTGCTGCCTCCGTACTTCTCGCCCGTAAATCCTTTAGGCCCAATATTCAGGCGTTCATCGTTGCCCGTATAGGTTTGGGTTAGTTGAAAAATGTTAAACCGTATTCCCTGCTGTGCAGCTACGTCTCCTTCAATGGTAATATCACACTCCTCCCATTTACGCTGCCAGGTGTGCGCATGGGCCTGAAAAAGGTCATCAAAACCGGCTTGCAAGGCACCATCCAATATGGCCTGGCACCGCTCCGTTAACTTTTCCTGCGGATGATTAAGGGAAGATAGTACTGCCGCATATTTGTAAATAGTAACGGCCTTATCCTGCTGAAGCTCAACCTCAAAAACATGAGCTGCGTATTTCTCGCGCTGGATAACCTGCATGTTCCGTGGCTCAATAGGTTTACCGCCCGACTGAACCCGGTAACTCATTCCGGTAGCAACCTGAAATTGTGTTTTCTTTGTTTGGGCGGTTACTATAACGCGTTGGTGATATGAATCTTTAGAGACTTCATCCCAGAATTTCTCCTGGTAGTTTGAATCCTGATTAATTACATCGGCATCAACATCCAGGGTAAGTTGGGCCACGCCCGAAAAGTTTACTGCCCGGAGTGTGTACGAAATTGCGCCCACTTCGCCCTGGGCCATGCTGCAAAACCGCTTGCTTTCAACTTCCAACTTCTTACCGTCAGGCAGCATCACAACAAACTGCCGGGTTAACAAGCCTGTTCGCATATCAAGTATGCGATAAAATGATTCAACGCGGGCTGTTGCCAAATCCAACTCGTGTTTTTCGATGTTTACCCCAATGCCAATCCATCTCGGTGCATTTAACACTTTGGCGAAGTACTCAGGATACCCGTTCTTCCACCAGCCTACCCGTGTTTTATCAGGATAATATACACCAGCCACATAGGTGCCTTGCAGGCTTTCGCCTGAATAGGCTTCTTCAAAATTACCCCGCTGGCCCATGTGCCCGTTACCAATGCTGAAGATACTTTCAGAAACCTTATTGACATGCGGATTAAACCCCTCTTCAATAATTTGCCACGGATCATGCTTTAAATACTGTTTCATTGCTACATTATCTATGTTGCATAAGTTGGTTAAGCACCGTTAATGATAGTTCAGCAATATTATTAACCACGAGATCGGCTTGATTTAAAACCGACTTCTCGCCAATTCCTATACAGCTCATACCGGCTGCTTTGGCAGCGGCAACCCCGGCTGCAGCATCTTCAATAACCAGGCACTTTGCCGGTGGCGTAGTAAGCAGGGCGGCTGTCTTTAAAAAAATCTCGGGGTGAGGTTTTGTGTGGGTAATCATTGTTCCGTCAACGATTACCTCAAACTGATCGGAAATTCCGAGTTGAGCCAAAACCAAATGAGCATTTTTGCTACTGCTGGCAAGCCCGACTTTTATTTTTACGGATTTTAATTCGGAAAGCAACTCGGGAACACCGGGGTAAATATCGCGGGGATTCATCGCATGAATATATTCAACAAACCTGGCATTCTTTTTTTCGGCCAGTTGCATTTTCTCATCCTCGGTCAGTTTAATTTTTTTTAACTCAAGTATAAAATTCAAGGAATCAAGCCTGCTTACCCCCTTTAACTTTTCGTTGTACTGCTCGGTAAGCTCAATTCCCAACTTTGAAGCGAGGCGTTTCCATGCTAAAAAATGAAAACGGGCGGTATCAACAATAACCCCATCTAAATCAAAAATACAAGCCTCCATGCAGGTGTTACTCTTTAACAACTTTTACATGAACAATCCGGTTGCGCAGGCCAAGTTCCAGAATATACACACCACCAGCCAGGGCGGGTACAAGCCACTCTGTATCGGAAATCTTTGTTAAACAAAAACGTGTACCGGTTATGTTTATCAGGCAGGCCTTATCAACCAGCATATCGGTTTTCAAATTTAATCTGTTGATGAATGGATTTGGAAAAACATCCAGCACCAGAGGCTCCCAAGCGGTGCGGTCAATCCCGGTCACGATGCCGTTTTCAATTTCAACATCGGTAAAAAGCCGATACTGACCGGGTGCCAGAGTAAAACTGGTAGAGGTTGATGAAATCGTGATGGGCATTCCATAGGAATAATAGTCAAACCAAACACCGGTGTGTGGAAAGGATATATTGGTCGTTACAGGTACAACATCAAAATTAGCTACAATAACTACGTTCATGTCATCAGCTGATGTGGGGGCAGCTGTATAAGGCTCATTGCGAAGAATTATTTGCTTAACTAAGGAGTTGCCGGTAGTCATTAATAAATTACCCGACTGAAAAACATCATACGTTTTCTTCAAACGTATGAGATCGGCCGTGTAATAAAACAGCGATTGCCTGGAGGGCTGATTGTAATAATCCCACACAACCGGCTTGGGATCTAACCTGCAATTTGAACTAACCGATCCACCTACGCACTGGTTGATGCTGAAATCATAACCCAGCTCACCAAATTGCCAGAGCATTTTCGGACCGGGCACGGTATAGAACAGTAATGACGCGGCCTTTATCCGGTTTAATGCCGTACTGAGATTGCGCACAGAGTATCCCGAGGCCGAATTACCATTTGTCAAATTTCTGTACATGATTCTTTCCTCATCGTGACTCTCCATATAAGCCACCAAACCCGGTGTTTCCCACGAACGGTTTTTATAATAAACTCCGCTGATATCAGCATCGGAGCCGTAGCCCATGCTAATCTGGCTATAGGCATGATTCATATTACCCCACAGCAACATTCCTTTGCCTTCGCTGTATCGGTATTCTGCCAACTCCTTTTCTTCGGTATTTGAGCCCAGATGTTCAAGAATGATATAGGCATCCGGAGAGTGACTCCAGATTTTATCAGCCATCCGCTTCAATAAAGCAATGCGGGTTGCATCATACCCGCTCCAGGCCGCAACTTCCCCCCCGGTATCGCAGTTTGGGGTTGTGCAGTAATTAGTTGTGCTAAAACCCTTGGAAAGGTCAAACCGGAAACCGTCAATTTTATACTCTTTAAGCCAGTAGTAATTAACCGTATCCACGTACTGTTGCGTGTAGGTGCTGCCGTGGTTCATGTCATAGAAGACATTAAACGGATGCCTGGCTTGAGTAAAAAACCAACGGTTTTGTGCTGTTGGCCTGAAAGTGGAAAAATCAAAATCAAGCAGCACCATCGGGTTAGGAATATCCTGATGATTTAAAGCAATGTCCAGTATTACAGCCATTCCATTAGCATGGCAGGCATCAACCAGTTCCTTTAACTTTTCTTTGGGCCCATAGTATTTGTCAGGTGCAAACATAAAGGTAGGGTTATAGCCCCACCCCTCATTCCCATTAAATTCCATAATGGGCATTAACTCAATTGCGTTAACGCCCAGGCGCTTCAGGTACGACAGCGTATCGAGCAGGCTTTGGTATGTTCGGTGTTGGCTTGAGAAATAATCACGAAGCAGAACTTCATAAATAACAAGGTTCTCTTTGGCAGGTTTTTGAAAATTGCTGATCTGCCAGGTAAATGGTACCTGACCTGTTTGAAAAACAGAAACACGATTAAAATAGTCAGCTGAATTAAGCGCCTGAACCGGATAAGGTTTAAGAGCCGGATAAACTGATGGTGAGATATACTGATCAAGCGGGTCAAGAATTTTATCAGCAAACGGGTCGGCCAGTTTAAGTTGTTCATTAACCAGGTACTGGTAACCATATTCCTGCTGAGGTTGTAGTCCGGTTAATTCAATCCAGAAATACTCGCCATCCCGAAACATTAAATGTTCCGGCAGCACTTGCCAGTTACTGAAATCACCAAAGGCATAAACTGAGTTTTTGCCCGGGGCCCACAAGCAAAGAATAGCCCGCGTATTATCTGGCTGGTAATTGATTCCGGGCCTTACACCACTTGGCCTGGGTTGTACGGGACTACTCGTTGAAATGAGGTACTGAAAGGAGGCGTTGTCTGATGCAGCACCCGCCTGGGCTACTACCGCTACCGTGCTGCCGCCCGCCACTTCAGTAACCTGATGATCGTACGAATAGACCGTAATTCCCGATTGCGAGTTAACCAGATTACCATTAACAAAGAGTTGAAAGGTTGCAACAACAGGTGTTTGTGCCTCAATATGAATTATGTCAAGATTTGATACAAAGAGGGGTTGTTGTTGCGGAGAGGTAAGTTGAACTTTAAAATTGCCATCCCAAAAATTGGCAATGTAATCGGTTGTCTGGCCATTACTCCAGTCAGGGCCTTTAAGCAACATGCCGATGGAAGTTTCGGCAGCAATACTGCCTGAAAAAAATGCTGATGGGGTAAATGTAATTGAAAATAAGGTCCGTCCGCCAACCAGGTTTTTGGTAAACATGGCAGGTGCTGCCGTGGCATTTGCCGGGTTAATGTTATAGATGGCATTGGTGTTTTTACCGGGAATCCACACCCAGATATACGCTGTGGTTAAATTAGCAAGTGGGGTACCTGTAACATCGTACGTAACGGTAATGGTGGTTGATGGTGTAAAGAAAACGGGAGTAATTGTGGGGTTAATTGCTTCTTTACCATTTACAGTAAAGACTAAAAAGATTAATACCGTAATAAAAAGTATGTTCCGAATCATTCAACTTCAATTTACTTGCACCGCTTAAAAATAAAATACAATCACAATCATTCACGGCATCTGTAAAAATAAAACCTGCCTGTGAACGGGGGTATTGAAAAAATCTCTTTCAAAATGATTTTCAAACGTTTGTGCAACATGTTGCATTGATTGCTTACCTTAGCTGTATGAAGTTCAATCAGGTTACCATTAAAGACATCGCCCGCGAACTGGGCATTTCGCCCTCCACGGTGAGCCGTGCATTAAAAGACCACCCCGACATCAGCCCTGACACAAAAAAAGCCGTTAACGAACTGGCCGAAAAACTTAACTACCAGCCCAACATCGTAGCGTTGAGCCTTCGCCAAAGTAAAACGAATACCGTAGGCGTTGTCATTCCGGAAATTGTGCACTTCTTCTTCTCAACCGTAATCAGTGGCATCGAATCGGTGGCTTACGAAGCAGGTTACAACGTCATCCTCACCCAATCCAATGAATCGTTTGAACGCGAAGCCACCGACCTGAAAGCCCTCTTTAACAGCCGTGTTGACGGCATGCTCATCTCCATCTCGCGCGAAACCAAAAACTATGAACACATTGAGTCCATCCTGGCCAAAGAAGTTCCCATTGTATTTTTTGACCGGATGTACACCAATCCAAACACCAGCAAAGTTATTGTTGATGATTACGTGGGCGCACATGAGGCGGTTCTTCACCTTATTAAACAAGGATGCAAGCGCATAGCACACCTCGAATCAGCCCCCGGCCTGGCCATTGCCGAAGACCGTAAAAAGGGTTACCTCGATGCACTTACCGAAAATGGGCTGCCCGCTGATGAATCACTGATTATCATTTGTCCGACCGGTTCGTTGGACGAAGGTAAAGCAGCTGCTGAAAAATTATTGAAATTTAACCCACGGCCCGATGCTATTTTTGCCAACAACGACCTGCTGGCTATGGGCGCCATGCAGGCTATTAAACAAAGTGGATTAAAAATTCCTGATGATGTTGCCGTAGTCGGGTTCAGCAACTGGTTCTTCAGCGCATTGATGGACCCTCCCCTCTCATCGGTTGATCAACCCGGTTTCGAAATGGGGCAGGAGGCAGCCAAACTGCTCATCCGGCAGATTGAAAAGCAAGGAAAAGAAAATGCCGTTGTCCCACCCGAAACCCGGATACTTAAAACCCGCTTAATAGTAAGAGAATCCTCTTTGCGTAAAAAAGCCTGACTCCCTCCTTCGAAAACGTTTGCTGTGTAGTTCACTAAATTCCATTCAGGCATTGCGGTATTTTCCATTTATATTGGTTGCCGAACTTTATCTGCAAGCATGAGCCGTTTTAAAACTGCAACCCGTTCATTAGGAAATCTGAAAGAATGGACAAAGCAACACGATGGCATTACTTTTTATACCAACGAGGCGCTGGTAAAAGTACAGTTGTTCTCGGGTTCTGTTATCCGTATCACCTGTACAACCGAAAAGCAGTTTGAAGATTTTTCGTATGCCGTTATTGCGCATCCCGAAAACACTGAGTTCTCCGTAATGGAAGATGAAAACCTCATTTCCCTTCGAACTCAAGCGTTAACGGTAAATATCCGAAAGCAAAATTCAGGATTTGCATTTCTTACACCGGCACAACAGGTTATTAACGAAGATGATCCGCTGGGCACCTGCTGGAATGGCGAGCAGGTTACAACTTATAAGAAACTACAACCCGGTGAACGCTTTGTCGGTCTTGGTGAAAAAACAGGTCCGCTCGATCGAAGAGGAAGTGGCTATCAGAACTGGAATACCGATGCCTACGGTTACCATGCAGGCTCCGACCCGCTGTATTGCTCCACTCCTTTTTATATGGGTATTCACAATGGTCTCTGCTACGGCATTTACTTCGATAACACACATAAATCTTTCTTCAATTTTGGTGCATCCAATAACCGATTCGCCAGTTTCTCGGCCGACCAGGGCGAAATGGATTACTACTTTATCTATGGAACTTCGGTTGCCGATGTCATCCGCCAATACACCCACCTTACCGGTCGGATGAGCTTACCCCCAAAATGGAGTCTCGGTTACCAGCAATGCCGGTACAGTTATTATCCCGATAAGGAAGTGTTGAGTGTTGCCAATACCTTTCGCGATAAAAATATACCCTGCGATGTTATTGTGCTCGACATCCACTACATGGAGAAGTACAAAATCTTTACCTGGGACAACCAGCATTTTCCCGATCCAAAATCCATGCTTCAGCAACTCGAAAACCTGGGTTTTCACGTGGTGGTTATGTGCGACCCGGGCATTAAAGTTGAAAATGGATACGAGACCTATGATGACGGCCTAAAGCACGATGTATTTTTAAAGTACCCGGATGGAACCAACTACACCGGCCAGGTGTGGCCCGGCTGGTGTCACTTCCCCGATTTTACCAAACCCGACACCAGAAATTGGTGGATGAATCAACTTAAAGCCTATACCGATCTGGGTATTGATGGCTTCTGGAACGACATGAACGAGATTGCCACCTGGGGCCACATGCTGCCGGAGAATATTGAACTTGATTTTGAAGGGAACAAATCCACCATGCGCAGGGGCCGCAACATCTACGGCCTGATGATGGCCAGAAGCACCTACGAAGGCACCGTAAACCTGCTGGCCGGCAGGCGGCCATTCAACCTTACACGCTCAGGCTTTTCGGGTGTACAGCGCTACGCAGCGGTATGGACGGGCGACAATGTGGCCTATGATGAACACATGATGCTGGGTGTACGCCTGGTGAACAGCATGGGCTTAACCGGTATCGCCTTTGCCGGATACGATGTAGGCGGATTTGTAGGCAATGCCGATAGTAAACTATTTACACGATGGCTTACTATCGGCAGTTTCTCCCCTTTCTTCCGGGGGCATTCCATGATAAACTCACGCGATGCCGAACCCTGGACGTACGGAGAAGAAGCAGAACAAATATGCCGAAACTATATCCGATTCCGGTACCGTATCATGCCTTATATCTATTCAGCATTTTACGAGGCCGTTCAAACCGGCATGCCGGTACAACGATCGCTTGCAATTGATTACACGCATGATTCAAAAATTTATGATCACCGGTACCATCACCAGTATCTTTTCGGGCCGTTTATACTGGTGGCACCCGTTGAAAGTACAAAGGACATTACCCGGGTGTATTTACCTGAAGGAAACTGGTATTCGTTGTATGATGGGAAACAATACACAGGTCCCCAGGAATTTCTGATTGAGTGCCCCATACACCGGTTGCCGGTGTTTGTAAAAGAAGGGGCTATTATAGCCATGCAGGAGCCCGGCTTCAACACGGTGTCACATTCTGGTACATTGGAACTTCATGTGTATTTTTCTTTAACTACTTCCTCCGTTCGCCTGTATTGGGATGATGGCCATACCTTTAATTATTCAAATGGAAACTTTGCGTTATGGCACATCGAACTTAACGGTGCGGCCAAAGGAATTGTTATCGAAAAGCTGCATCGCCAGTTTACCGAAGGAATCCGATCACTGAATGTTGTTCTTCATGGCTTCCCACAAGTAAATCAGGTAACTGTTAACGGCCAGTTACAAAACATTACCCAGGCCATAAACCGCTTTTTTGAGCCGCTCGAAAAATATGATCCTATTACAGATCCTGATCCGGCACCGGAAGAACCGGTAACGATAATTGCTTTTGAAAACAACGCTGATACTTTTACTATCAGATGGAATTAACTAACGTATGAGTTCACTCAGTCAAGTAAACAAACCCCGGCTCAGTTTCTGGCAAATCTGGAATATGAGTTTCGGTTTTCTCGGCATTCAATTCGGCTTTGCTTTGCAAAACGCCAATACCAGCCGCATCTTTCAGACCCTTGAAGCCAAACCGGAAGACCTGGCCGTTTACTGGCTGGCCGCTCCTATAACCGGTTTGATTGTACAACCTATTGTTGGTTTTTACAGCGACCGCACCTGGCACTCTACCTGGGGCCGCAGGAGGCCATATTTTACTATTGGAGCTATCATGGCTTCGCTGGCGCTTTGCTTTATGCCCAACTCACCGGCTTTGTGGGTAGCAGTAGGCATGCTCTGGATAATGGATGCCTCCATCAACATCAGCATGGAGCCCTTCCGTGCATTTGTTGGCGACCTGCTGCCACCGGCCCAGCGTACAGCCGGGTTTGCCATGCAGAGTTTTTTTATCGGAACCGGTGCCGTTGTCGCCTCACTCCTCCCCTACATCTTTTCAAATTGGCTAAAAATTGCAAATACAGCCCAAGTGGGAACTGTACCGGATTCGGTTAAGTACTCCTTCTATGTCGGAGCGTTCATGCTTTTCGTCACTGTTATGTGGACGGTTTTCAGCACCAAAGAATATCCGCCTACCGCTGAAGAACATGAAAAACTGAAAAGCCGCGAAAAACGAAAACTGGACAATGAAGAAGGAAATCGGAAGCGGTTTGTAAAAACCGGGGCAATGCTTTTATTGCTCGGAACAGTAGTTGCCGCCCTGATTTTTAACAGAAACGTTGAAAAAGAATTGTACGTATTGCCCGGTGGCCTGATAATCTTCGGTGCTATATTTCTGTTGACGGCTTTATATATACGGAAACAACGCTCCTACCTTGGCATCGTGCACATGGCAAGCGATTTTATGAATATGCCTAAAACTATGGTACAATTAGCACGCGTACAGTTCTTCTCGTGGTTTGCTTTGTTTTCCATGTGGATTTACACTACACCCGTTGTAACTAAATATTTTTATCAGGCTACCGATACGGTGGGAAAAGCCTATAATGAGGGAGCCGACTGGGTGAATTTTCTGTTTGCGGTTTACAATGGTGTGGCCGCCTTAACTGCATTTGTATTACCCGTGGCCGCTAAATACACCAGCCGCAAAGTAACCCACCTGGTTGCACTGGTACTGGGCGGTATGGGCCTGATGTCTTTCTACTTTTTACAGGATTCAAGCCTGCTTATTCTTTCAATGGTGGGTGTAGGCATTGCCTGGGCCAGTATTCTATCAATACCTTATGCCATGCTCTCCGGTTCATTACCTGCCGAAAAGATGGGCTACTACATGGGCGTGTTTAATTTTTTTATTGTGATCCCCCAAATTATTGCCGGCACTATTTTGGGATTTATGCTGACGCACTTCTTCAAAGGCGAATCCATTTATATCCTGGTTACAGGAGGGATTTCAATGATTATTGCCGGTTTGTTAAGTTTACGTGTAGATGACCATGATGAAGTGATCATCCGCTCAGCAAAATGAAACTGCTACCCCTTGTATGCATGCTGACTTGTCGGCTGTTCGCGCAGGATTATGCGCTGATTGGCCATGTTACAGCAGAACTGAATCGAATAGCTGCCATCTCATCAGACTCTCTCCGGAATACCGACTTAAACAGGCTATGGAACTCGCTGCTAAACAATGGCCAAATTCCTTTAGCTGATAAGGATTCCGTTTTGTTTTTGTTTCGTGGCAAGGCCAACCAGGTAGCCTGGCGAGGTGATTTTAACAATTGGGGATATAAAACAAATTACCCGCTTACCGGTACCCGACTTAGGGGTACTGACCTGTGGATGGCCAAGGCTTCTTTTCCGAAAGATGCCCGGCTTGATTACAAAATTCTGTTAAATGAGAAGGACTGGATCCTTGATCCGGCCAACCCCCTTCAGCAATGGTCAGGGGTTGGTGGTGGTAGTCCCAACTCGGAACTAAGAATGCCGGATTGGAAGCCTGATCAGATAACGCAACCCATACCCGGTACACCTGCCGGTACATTAGAACGCGACATCCTTCTTACCAGTAAAGTGCTCGGCTATCAGGTAATGTATTCTGTTTATTATCCACCCAACTATAAATCTTCCGGAAGATATGCCATAGCCTATTTTACTGACGCGTACGAATACCTGCACCCCAAGCTGGGTAATCTGGAGGTGATTCTAAATAACCTGATCAATCAGAATAAAATACAACCCCTGCTGGTTGTACTGGTCGATCACCGTGAACCGGTAAACCGATCGAACAACCGCAGAATGCAGGAGTTGGCCATGAACGACCGATACCTTTCGTTCTTTACCGATGAATTAATACCCCTGGTTGAATCAAAACTAAAGGCCGCACCCAACCCGGACGAACGGGCCATCATCGGCACCAGCATGGGCGGGTTAACGGCTGCCTATTTCGCTTTTTCACGGCCGGATATTTTCGGTATGGCCGGCATCCAGTCACCGGCATTTTGGTTTAAGCCGGCCATCTACAACTTTTGTGAACAGGCCGATAGGCCCCCGGTTAAAATCTTCCTGACCACCGGCACCATCAACGATGCCCGGGAAGGAGCTCAGAAAATGAAAGAAATATTTGATAAAAACACCTGTACCTATCATTATACTGAAACCAGCCAGGGGCATTCGTGGGGAAACTGGCGCGATACAGTAGATGATATTCTGGTTTATTTTTTTCCTTCCGGAAAGAATTAATCTGGCTAAATTCGGGCACTTATTTTGTAATCAGTTCAACTAAAAGTATATGCTGAGAAATTTCCTGTATCTGCTCGTACTGAGTTTTTTAATCGGTTGTTCTTCAGGTAAACAGGCCTTTGAACGGGGCGACTACTATGGGGCAGTGATGCAAGCCATTGGGCGGCTGCGCCAAAATCCGGATCATGACAAATCAAAAGAAACCCTTCGCAACAGTTATCCGATGGCCGTGGAGTGGCTCGAAACGGATGCAAAAAATCAAATTGCCTCCAATTCAAATACAAAATGGAAAAATGCCCTGGAGTCGTATCAGAAAATCAACAACATGTACGAAGCCATCCGCCAGGCACCGGGCGCATTACGAGTAATTCCGAATCCAAAAAACTACTACGACCAACTCGGATCTGTTAAAGAAAAAGCTGCTGATGAACTGTATAACGAAGGCATCAACTCATTAATGAAAGGAACCCGGGCCGATGCAAAACGAGCCTACTTTCAGTTTGCCGAAGCCAATCAATACGTGCCAAACTATAAAGACGTTGTAGAGTACCTGGATAAAGCCAAATTTGAAGCAACGGTTTTTGTAGTGGTTGACCAGGTGGCTGTACCGAACCGCTATAACCTGAGTGGCGGATTCTTCCAGGATAAAGTAGAAGAATACCTCCACCGCAATTATACCGAGCGCGACTTTGTACGCTTCTTTACACCCGGTGAGGCGAAGAACATTAACCTGCCCCGAACGGACCACATCCTGCGTTTGCATTTTGATGACTTTTCGGTGGGTAATACTACCGTAAACGAACGCGTAGAAACCGTAACCAAAGACAGTGTAAAAGTTGGCGAAGCCAAGGTTGATGGTAAAACGGTGCCGGTTTACAACACCGTTTCAGCCAAAGTTACCACCGTTCGTAAAGAAGTAGTTTCAGAAGGCCTGCTTAGCATGATTGTGGTTGATGCCAAAACCGGTGGCGTACTTACTCATCGAAAATTTCCGGGGCGGTACGTTTGGAATGCCACCTGGGGTAAATTTAATGGCGATGAGCGCGCCCTTACCCCGCAACAGGTTGAACTGTGTAAACGTAAAGAGGCCTATCCGCCTGATGCGCAGGCCATGTTTCTGGCTTTTGCCAGCCCTATATACGACCAGCTGATACCGGCTATCCGCCAGTTTTACCAGAACTATTGATGTAAGCTGTAAGACAAAATCACCGGATTTATTTAAATGCTTAAACCAAATTACCTGCCAGGCAGTTAATGAGGTATGCTTACACGACTTACCATTATATTCATTGCCCTGCTATCCGTTGCATGCTATAGCCAGGAAAACCGTACGAAAACCACCATGAATCAAAGTCTATCATTTGCCACATTCGGAAGCGGTTGCTTCTGGTGTACCGAGGCCATCTTTCAACGCGTAAAAGGCGTGGAAAAAGTTGAATCAGGTTATGCAGGTGGGCGGGTCAAAAACCCAACCTACAAAGAGGTTTGCAGTGGGTTAACCGGTCATGCCGAGGTTGTCCAAATCACTTATGATCCGAAAGTAATTTCGTTCGATGAGTTGCTGGAGATTTTCTGGCAAACCCACGACCCCACTACCCTTAACCGGCAGGGTGCCGATGTAGGCACACAATACCGGTCGGTGATTTTTTACCATTCACCTGAACAAAAACAACTGGCTGAAAAATACAAGAAAAACCTAGATGCCTCCGGAGCGTTTGAAAGCCCTATTGTAACAGAGATTAGCCCATTTACCGGATTTTATAAAGCCGAAGACTACCACCAGAACTACTATAACCTGAACGGCAGCGCCCCGTATTGCTCGTATGTTATCCAGCCAAAGGTGGATAAGTTTAAAAAGGTGTTTGCTGAAAAACTGAAGAAATAGCCCTTCCGCTGGTATAATTTATAAAAAAATTGCCCGCATAGCCGAAACCTTAATACGCTCATGCCGTTAAGAATGGCTGAGTAGAGTAATTCTTCTCATAGGTTTAGGTTTAGGTAAACAAAAAAGTCCCGGGGCGCGGGACTTTTTTGCTTTATATTATATTAACTACTGGTTAATGTATTTCGGCTTTATCTTCAACAGGCTTTTATTCCGCATTTTTAGTATGTACTCAAAGCCCATCCGCATGTTCCACCGGTCAACGTAAGGGCTTTTGTGGTGGGGATCGAAGATGGTGTACAGCGCAAAGACGAACACTCCTCCGATAAATTAAAGATAATACATGGCGGTTGCTCACCAATCAGGATTTCCAATGCCGCAGCAATGTTCCATTGAACATACCCTCCAAATACTTTGGCAATACCTCCCGTAGAATTACTTGGGCCAGCTCCTGGTATCCAACCTTTCCACCACGGAACAGGTTCGTTAAAACTTTTTACTATATCTCGCAGATTATGTTGTTCATCAGGATGATGCCCCATGTAGTGTAAGTGATCTAACAAACCATTTAATACGGCTAATCTGTCCTTGTTCCAAATATCTATAGGGTCAGGCCTTCCTTGCGTTTGAACTTCTCTCCCTACTCTCCGGTCACTTCAGCCTCAATGGTTTCTTCGAACTTTCCTGTAAATAATAACTCCAAGAATACCTGTTAGAACGATGCAAAAACATAGACCAACAATAAGCAATCTGACTTGCCCTTTGACTTCCAATAGATCTTCATTAGCATTTTGTAAGTCAGTCTGAATTTTCTTTACGCGAAGACTCGATATGTCATGATGAAGTTCCGCGAGCGCCCTATCCTTATTCAATTCATTCATTACTTTTAGGAGTCCTTCATCAACGTTAGGTGGTGGTGGTTTAGGAAAATTGTTCATGTTAAAGCTAAAGGGTCTTCTAAAACTTCGTGATGACCCACACTGGCTCACATAAATTCTATTATCATCTGTCTTAACTGCATAGAACAACCAAATCTCTCCTTTCTCCGGGACTATCGAGCAGTCATCAATATTGGCAACTAAGGTGTCAGAACTTTGTCCTTTGAAAAATTCATGTGCTCTAATTTCAAAAAACACGTTATTTACATCTGTGACCGTTCCAATAAATACAAAGTCCGAAGTCGTGTAATCATCATACTTCGAGATTGTTGTACAGGCACAAGCTAACGACTCCACAAAAGTAAGAGTCAATAAAGACATAAAAATTACCTTCTTCATCACTTACTGTGGTATAAATCGTACAAGGTCTGATAAGGTTCTGGCATCCTTTGATTACCGACCTCATTATAAAAATATTTCCACATGAGATCGACCGTAGATGTTTTAAAAGCATCAGTGGTTGCTTTCCAGTATTTACTATCGATAGTAGCAAAATATGCCTTATGGTGCGTCTTGTCAGGATTGCCGTAACCCTTAACACCATGACCAAAAATTTCATGTATTGCTGTTGCCCGTATATTGGCTTGAGTTTCTTCGAAACTTTTAATGTCGAAGTTTACATGATACTTACCGTCTTTAAATCCTAAGTATCTCGCATCTCTATATGGCAAATTATTAAAAGTTAAAACCAAATCATTTTTACTCAGTATTGTACCATTATTAAGCACCAAGCCATTTAATGCGTTATAATAAAAGTCAGGCCCTGTTTGGGTTTGCCCCTGCTGCCACCCCGCCAGCATCCATGCTGAATGTGTCCAGGTTAAAAAATTAGTGCTTTCAGCTCTCCCCTCCTTCTTGTCTGTACCCAGCTTTGGTATCCTCTTCCAAACATTTCTGCTCTTTTCACCATACTTCCCGTTCCATACTTTAGCCCAGCCACGTACCCACCCACTTTCTGCCTTTACATCAGTAGATTTACCCGAAGAATTTGACGCCAATGCAGAACCTAGTGACTTGGAAACTCCATGGAAACTCAAATAGTTCAAACCCACAGCTATCGCCTGCGAAGTACTGGTAAAAAATGTGGCATTGCCGGCACGCCACGTTCCTCCATGAGGACTACTCAAAGCTGCTGAAAGAAATGAACCAATGGACATCATTCCAGCAAACGTACTGGCCTGCCAGTTGGTATAACCTCCTCCGCCATATCCTGTAGCGGACATGTACATATTCATGCTGCGTTCATCGCGCCAGCACTGGCCGCAAATATATTCGCGGTACTCACCGGGCGGGGGCGGCTCCACGTCATCGCCCAGCGGGTCGTTAAGGGTGGCGGGGTTGTTAAGGGCAAAGTTATAAGGCGTAAGGCTGGCGTACTTGGCGGCCATCGGATCAATTTGATTCATGCGGCCCAGGGCGGGGTCGTAGTTGCGGAAAAACAGATCATACACGTTGGTAGCGGGGTTTAATTCCGTGCCCCCGTTGTATAAAAAGTTGTTGCCGGTTACGTTTTCGCGGGTCCCCACCTTCGCCAAGGCTGCGGTGGGCAGGCAACTGGTGACCGTTTGCCTTCGATTTTGCTTTGGCGGGTAAACATTGTAGATGATATTCGATTGGGTGCAGGTCATAGTTACCGTACCGCAACGGGATACATCACTAAGATACGGTTTTTGTTATTTACATACTGCCCTGCCGCAGAGCACCTTGCAGGAGATGCTGCGGGGAAGGGAGAAGAAGGCACAACAAAGGCCATGGAGAGAAGAAATTAAATTGAAATCAGAATAAGCTCAAGGTCTCCGATCTTTTTAAAATTCTTATCGGCTGTAAGCAGGGGTAAATCAAGGTATATTGCAGTTGCAGCAATAATGGCATCTGGTAACTTTAAGGTATTGGTCTGCTGAATATCTTTAATAAGAGACTTGATTTCCGGAAGCAAGTCAACAATAAAACAACTATCCAATAATTTTTGGATCTCGCGTTTATGCTGAGCACTAAGACCTTTTTTGCCAAATAATTCCAGTTCGGTTATTACTGAAATCCAACATTCTTTTCCATCCAGATGATTTCCAACTTCTTTACTTCCGGACAGCAGGTAAATTAACGGGTTGGTGTCCGAAACAATTCTAATCCCACTCATTCCGCTTGCGGATTTGATAAGCAAGAGGGTCTTCGTTCCATTTTACCTTGCCTAAATGATCCTTGGCGCGAAGAACTTTAGTTTTCTTGCGGGTTCGAAGCTTCTTCTCCACCTCTTCCGGCTTCATTCGCTTTTTTACTCTTATTATCATAGATACATGATAAACAAATATAAAGGAATTTTAAGTTATAGCAGAAAATACTGTGACTATTTACTAAACCCCTCACTTTGGCAAAACAAGAAACTTATACTCAAAGGGAATTGAAATTGTATCATATTCGATTCTGCATTTAAAATTGAAAAGACCAGGGACGGTGGGTTCAAAATAGTAAGCTTTCGTTTTCTGAGGAAGTTCGCTCGGTTCAAATTTCCCTGTGATTGTATCCTGTGATGGCTCGGTTATAAATGCTTTGAAATCTCGGCCTGTGACAGAAATGTCTGCAATAAATTTTTCGCCAATTAAAATAGTATCACTGTTTATTGTAACATCACAACAGATATACTTTAAGTATTCAATTTTTGCCACACGAATAATATTTCTATTGTCTCTACTAAAAAAGTAGTAACATCGTCCATTTAGCCCATCCAGTTCAATCCTTTTTGCAATCTCAGGATTTACTCTACAAGAAATGTTAATCAACAGCAGTAAAATAGGTACTATGAGTTTAAGCATTACGATCATATAACTAGAAAAGTTAATTAGGAGGACCAAGTTGCCAAGAAAATGACCGAACGGACCAGCTTCCATCCGAGGATATTTGAATTTTATATCCGATATCGCCACTTGTGGCAGGGCTCCAGTAATATCCCGGGTGCGAAGGATCACGATAATACAGTTTCAACTCACCCCGCCAATTCTGATTCAGTGGATTGGTATAGAATGTTTGATAAAAACTACTGATTGCTTCCAGTTCATTGGCTGCCGTTAGTTTATTCAATATGTTAAATAGATCTTCAGGGTTGTTTAGATCCACTTCACCAATATGCTTGTAGCCTACTTTTTTTAGAGCATGCTCCGTATTACCGTTACCGATAATAACTACTCCATATCCATTACTGTTAAAACCAATTTTTGTACCCTCTCTTTCACGAAAGCCTAATGTCTCCAATGTGTTGCGTAATTTGCCCAAAAATAAACTCCACAATGGATGACCGGGCCCTGCAGCTCCTTCATACCCCCGCACAAAAGAAGTAGTACCTGCAATCATGTTAATATATGTGTCAAAGTCCTTTCTGAATTTATCCTGCGAAAATAGTTGGGTAACCTTTCCTGTTCGGGGATCGACATTAAATATTCCTTGGTCTTTACTTGTAAGCGCTTCTGTAATTCCTCTCTTAATATTCTGTCGCTGGTGGGCTTTTGCTACCTGGTTGTCAACCCACGCATTAAAAGCGGCAAACATACTGCCCTGCCCCGGCTTCCACCCGGGGCCCATGCCAAATAAGGCACCGCCATACCCCGTAGCCGCCATATAAAAGCCCATAACCCCGGGCATTTCGGTACGCCAGCAGTGGCCGCACACCGGGTCGCCCAGGCCGGTGTAATCTACCCGGTCATCGTAGGTATAGCCTATGTAGTACTGGTTATAAAACGCGCTGTGGTTAATGGTTGGGGGCGGCTCAGCTCCGCTGGGGTCGTTATAGCCCACCGGGTTGTTAAGGCTGTATTTATAAACCTGGTTCATGCAGGCGGGACTGGATTGACTTTTTATACATTTACTAAGTTAGAATTATTTTTGCTTACGTACACCGCCTGCCGCAGAGCCCTTGCAGGAGACGCTGCGGGGGAAGAAAATTGAAACCGGATTGCTTGCTCTGGCACATAATATAGCGAAATGGGCAGCCTAAGTCCGGCTCAAGATTTTTCTTCTTCAAAAAATTACTTCAAAAGCTAAAAGAAAATCTAAGCCTTCAAAAAAAGAAGCCATCTCTTCTTTTGAGACAGCCTCTTCTCTATATTTGGTTAAAACAATTTTATGAGCATGTACCACAAAACAAGTGGGAATAGTAGAGCCAAGATGACTAAGATTCCTTTCAAAAATGAATGGCTCTCATCTCTCCATCGCTCTCGCAAAGGCCAGTACTTTTTTCGGTAACGGAGATAATTAAAGACAAGCAGGAAAAGAGTAAGGCCGAGACCAAGCTTACTATAGCCTCCTTTGCCTAGAGAATCATAAAGCGAATCAGAAGTACCTGTTAACTTAAGAATGATTTGTACTATATCGCCAACTAAAATTCCTTGACTCAACGATAAAAAGCCAGTAGCAGTAAAACCTTCACTGTCCCTCCATTTGTAATAAACTTTAGCGATCCTGAGCCAGATGTAATCAAAAAGAATCATTGTATATACTATTTACCTATTTTGTCTATTCCATTTGCTATTCTGTCTGTAACAGATGTTCCTGTCGTGATGCCAACTAAGAGATCTACACCATTGTAGGCAAGTACACCCCACCCAACTGGAGTAAAAGCTAAACCTACTTGGAGAACACCAGCACCAATTTTAAACCAGTCGCCATTTGATATACTTCCATCCTGTGTCGCATCATATGCTGTCATTGAGGTTGTTACTATCCCACCAACAACACCTAGAGGTTTAAAGAACTTTTCCGCTCTCACAGCATTTCGGAGTTCACCAAAAGTCCTAGCACTGTACTTGACTGAACTTCCCACACCATCAACCCAGAATAAAGCCGTGCTTGTTACAGTAGTTGCCGAACTGAAATCCGTAGAGTTCTGCGAACCAGCAAATCCGATCCAAAATTGATTCCATCCGTTTGGCCCATTTCCCTGTGTCTGTTGTTGCCGATAATGAGAACGAAGAGCTGAAAGTAGATGCTTCTTTCCAACACCTATTGAGAAATTGATCACACCATAGGTGCCCATGCGGATTTGATTTTCGGCTTCCAATCCTCCGGCATAAACTGCTTGCTCAAGATTCACAGTCATCCACACATTATTGCCGCTTACTTCCATGCCTTTTGCACCTAAGGCAGCAGCAATATAGCTTAAATCACTTTCAGATGGCCGCTGCGACATAGCCAGCGCCATGTTAAACCGCTCGCTGTCGGATAGGTTAGCGGTGTTGTATAACGCACCAAAAGCACTACCTGACAGCAACGCAAAATTTTCACTCACGCTCCGCAAGCCCACTGCCCAGTGCCCTCCCGATGCCGGTCCTATTCCCGCCTTGCCAAACATCCAGTCAAGCCCCGGACCGGCATACCGTGCTCCAGGGCCGCGCCAGCCAACAATACGCTGATAGATAACATCATCCTGCAGCCAGCCGTAAGTTGGGCTGTACATCCGCATTGTGTATTGTTCAAAAATCGGCTCGGCTCCTTCCCAGTATCCCTCAGGGTCGGCACCATTCGGATCGGTGAAGGTTACCGGGTCGTTAAATGAATAATTGTAAGGCGTTAAGCTCGCGTACTTCCTCGCCATCGGGTCTACCCCATGCCTACGCAAACGCTTCGGCAGGCAGGCGTTCATGTGGTCCAAGGCGGGGTCGTAGTTGCGGAAAAACAGATCGTACACGTTAGTGGTAGTATTCAGTTCCGTGCCCCCGTTGTATAAAAAGTTGTTGCCGGTTACGTTTTCGCGGGTCCCCACCTTCGCCAAGGCTGCGGTGGGCAGGCAACTGGTGACCGTTTGCCTTCGCTTTTGCTTTGGCGGGTATTGGATGATATTGGATTTGGCGCAGGTCATGGCTAAGTTATTCTTGTTTGGCAGGGTACTTCCACTTAGCTTCCCTAATCTTCTTCTTTGCGCCTAAAACCAATCTTGCGCGTAGGTACGGTAGGCGGATTGAGTAATTCTTTCAGGTATTTAAAAATCAGTTTTATGTCTCCATCTTGCCGAAGGGTTTTTCTTTCCAATTGTTCAAGCTTCAGTAGAATGTCTTTGTGAGTCAGTAACGTTTCCCGAAGCTTCACAAAGATTTCTATTATCCGGATACTCATTTTAATCGCCTGCTCACTTTTTAAAACATTGGCCAGCATTAACACTCCGTGTTCAGTAAAAGCATAAGGTAAGTAACCACCCAGGTGTTGTTTTGAAGGTATCGCATTTTGCGATACCATGCTTTCTGCCTCCTGTTCGGTAAGTTGGAACATGAAATTCCCGGGGAACCGCTCTTGATTACGTTTCACCTGTTCTCTTAATCGTATGGCTTTCACTCCGTAAAGTTCCGCAAGGTCTCTGTCCAACATTACTTTATGATTTCTGATCAGGTAAATTTTATTCATTACCACTTCATCAGGAACTGCAACACTCTTTGTCATCCGTTCTTTTAGCTATTATTCAAATATCTCCAAAAATTTCTTCACCCCAAGGCAAAAGCTGGGCTTAGAACAAGGTTATGGTTGCGGAAGTAATACTCCCGACTTCGTTCATGCTTTGGCAGATTTTGGGTGACATTAAATTTGGTACAGGCCATAGTCATAGTTACCGTACCGGACGGGAGACATCACTAAGATACGGTTTTTGCTATTTACATACTACCCTGCCGCAGCGTTCCTTGCAGGAGACGCTGCGGGGACAGAGCTAATACCATGCTTGCGGCATACTTCGGCCACCTTCTGGTCTTGTTGGATTTGTTCGTTGAGGATGCCAATAATCTGGGCCTCGGTAAATTTGCTCTTCTTCATTTTGACTTTTTTTTGGTTGGTTAAATTAGAAAATCCTACTTTTAACCTGTACAAAAAAAGCAGCCTAGTACCGCTCCACCAAGATAATTTCCCCAAGTAAGATTATACGTCCCACTATTTGTGCCTACTACACTTGGCCCGTTCTTGTTATTATAAACTCCATAACGTAGAACTGTAAAAGTTTTCGAAACTGCATTTCCTTTTGCATCAGTGCCTGAAACAGTCATTGCATATGTTGGAACTTCGAAAATTATCCCTCGACCCTGTCCATCACGGACATCAACAGGATAACCTCTGACATACGCGGTACCTGTTGGTTCATTTCCAACAGTCATTGAGATAGGCCCATTTTGCGTTTGTTAATCATTTCTTTATCAAACGGACGACAGTTGATGTTACTGTCACAATAATCAAAACAATTACTGCCCACTTCAAAAAATTCAGGTCATCGGATAATTGAGAGTATTTTTTTTCCAGATGACTATACTTTTCCTTTATACTCTCATTTACCTGTTGCGCTTTCCTTGCCCGTAAACTGGCAACATCAAAATAAAACTCGTTCAGGGCTTTATCTAAAACTATCTGCTTAGCCAAGAAAAGCTGTGAAGGGTTTTTAAAAACATCAGGCGGGGGCACTTCAGGAAAAGTAATATCATGTGTACCATGTGGTGAACTTAGGCTCTTTGAACCACTACATACATCGGCCAAAAATTTATCACCTGGCTGCGTTTTGCCAAAGATTAGCCAAATGCTCCCAGTCTTTGGAGTCATTACTCTTTGAGTAATCATCCCTGTTAGCGTATCCTCAAGAAATTTACCCTTGTACCACTCCATAACATTTATTCGGTAGGTCGAATCTCCTACCTCAAATACATGACCTAAAAAAATTATATCTGCATAGTTGTAGATATCTTCTTTGGAAATTTTTTTACAGTCATCTGCTGATATAATTCCACTTTTCAACAGCAACAATACTAACAAAAGCTTTCTCATTTTACCTGAAAGATGGATGGTACTGATAAATTACATTCATGTACTTTGTTGGCATTCCGTCATAGTTTCCTATGCGTGTCCATGTTAGCCATAAACCTTCAGCTGTATGGATTCTGAATTGGTCAGTTGTTGAAGACCAATACTTGCTATCAATTGATGCCCAATATGCTTTGTAATGATCATTTGTTTTATCTCCATAACCTTTGACTCCATGGCCAAATATTTCGTGTATCATCAAAGCACGAATATTACCCTTCGTTATTTCAAAGTCTTCGATATTGAAATTCACATGGTGCTTTCCATTCTTAAAACCAAGATAGGTCGCATTACCTGGCGATGGATCAAAAGACAAAGCAACATCATCACGGCTTAATGTCTTTCCATCGTTCAAAACCATACCGTGAATCGCATCATAATAAAATTTCGGACCCTGCGGCCCCTCTTGCGTTTGCCCCTGCTGCCACCCCGCCAGCATCCATGGTGCAAACCCGCCCTGTGATGCAATTAGCGGGCCCGGTGACCTGTCGGTGGCCGTTATGCCGCCTACCAGATAGATGTTATTTATGCCGCTAACTCCGCCAAAGGTAAATACAACTGCACCGTTGTTACTTAATGTATTCCATATGGCTTCAATGGTGGGCGCGTGTGTTATGGTACCTCCATAATCTTTTACCAACCCCATAGCCATGTTAAATCGTTCGTGGATGATATTGGATTTGGTGCAGGTCATAGTTACCGAACCGGGACGGGACACATTACTAAGATACGGTTTTTGTTATTTATATACTGCCCTGCCGCAGACTCCCTTGCAGGAGACGCTGCGGGGACAGAATAGTTTCACTTGTGTTTAATATTGAAATCTCTGATTATTCCTCCAAACCAAAAAAAGCCTACAACTAAAATCAACAGGTAAGCAACGCACACAAAGCGCAGGAATTTTCTTCTTCTCTCGGATAACTTTTTGCAACCCTTTAATATCTTCAGATACCTGTTATTGTGCTTTACATAGAAAAGAGAAAGTATCGCCATGCCTAACGAAAAATATTTGTGGTACTCTCCGTATATGTTGATTCTTTCAGGCAACATCAATACTTCGAGTAATTCCAATAAGGTAATAACTGTACCTACAATAATCATTGATGTAGTCATAGCCGCCCATGCCCATGGAAACTCTCTCTCCTTAAAAGCCCAGATGCAGAAGTAATATGCTTTGCAAAAAATATATCGGTACAGCATTCTAATTTTTTATTTCTATTTAAACCACTTTGTATCATCACTGCCATACCACTTACTTGGACCATATTGTCCTCCGAGATTCCAGCCAATGCTCCATGCAGTACCAATGCCCATATAGGTTATAGCACCAATGACGTTGGATATTTGTTCAACTACCATTTGGCCAGTGCTTAATTGACCCGACTTCCATTGTGAATTGACATCATAGGCGCCCCAAGCAGTAAAACCATAGCCACCATATGAAGCCACGAACTTTACACCGTTGGGTACTTTTAGTGGGCCGTCAAATTGAACACTTGGGCCTCTTAGTGAATTGTTAATTTTGATTTGCCTTAGAATCTCTAGACGAGCTTTGGTGGCAACGTTCTTTCCTGCCGTAAAAGAAGTTCCTAGAATAAATGAAGTAGAGAGCCCTTCAGGGTTATTCTGTGGTGGATGATATTGATTAACTGAGTTTTTTAGCCATGGCCCATCGCATGGCGTACCCGGAGGGCACCCTCCGGTTTGTTGCTCTCGTGCACTCGCAACAATATTTTTCAGGTCAATCTCTGCACTCCACCTGTAAAATTTTGCATTCGCTAAATCCAACCGCCCGTTCACTACCGGAAAAAAGCCTGAATATCCCTCGTCTTTTACAAGTGGTCGCTGCACCATATTAAACGCTGCCATTCCCAGGCGGTAATTATATACTTGGTTAAAGTACGCGCGAGCGCCCCCAGCTCTTTCAATTTGACTCGGCAGCGCATGTATTGAGTTTCCGTTAGCATCTAAACCCAGATACACCGGCCCGCCAAAATCAGGTGCCCATTGGCTGATGATGGGCGTTAAGCCGCTCTGCCCAGGCCGCCACCCGGGGCCCATGCTAGATGTACTATATCCTGTAAAACTTTGATACATGGTTAAACTGTTGCCCGTGCGCCAGCAGTGGCCGCACACTGGGTCACCCAGGCCGGTGTAATCTACCCGGTCATCGTAGGTATAGCCAATGTAGTACTGGTTATAAAACGCGCTGTGGTTGATGGTTTGGGGCGGCTCAGCTCCGCTGGGGTCGTTATAGCCTATCGGGTTGTTAAAGCTGTAGTTATATGGTGTAAGGCTGGCGTACTTGGCGGCCATCGGATCAATTTGATTCATGCGGCCCAGGGTGGGGTCGTAGTTGCGGAAAAACAGGTCATACACGTTAGTGGTAGTGTTTAGCTCCGTGCCCCCGTTGTATAAAAAGTTGTTGCCGGTTACGTTTTCGCGGGTCCCCACCTTCGCCAAGGCTGCGGTGGGCAGGCAACTGGTGACCGTTTGCCTTCGATTTGCTTTGGCGGGTAAACATTGTAGATAATATTCGATTGGGCGCAGGTCATTGCACATCACTAAGATACGGTTTTTGCTATTTACATACTACCCTGCCGCAGAGTTCCTTGCAGGAGGCGCTGCGGGGACAGAAAGAAAAGTCTGCTTTCCTCGCTCTGCTCGATTCACTCATCGCTAAGAAAAAACTTAAAGACAACCTTTCAAACTTGGTTGCTGGTTGATAAAACAAAAGCCCCGGGTCGCGGGGCTTTGCGTTTCTATTCCTTAGAAGTTGAATCCTTTTTATTCTTTTGCTCCTCGTTGATATCCTTCACGATATCTATTAGCTTATTTGTCAACGCTGTGTCGGAAACTGAAAAATTGACGTCAATAGAATCCATTGGAAATCCTTGCAATAATTCCTTACTGCTTATAAATCCTGATTCACTGCTTGACTCAATCTTGATCCCGTAAACACTGAAGGCTTGAATAAAGCCAACGTAGATTTTTGAGTTCTTAGGGATTTGCACGGCATTAGGAAGACAAAACTCTGCAACTGAACCTTCATTTGATTTCTCCACGTCTTCAACATAACCAACTATCCCGTTATCAAATACTACTGGAGCCCCCTTGGTTAAAGTCGAATCTTGAGTTACTGGAAACTGTAGTCGATAACAATCCTTACGGCTGCACTGACTGAAGCCGAGCACAAAACAAATCAACAAACAGGATTGAAAATATCTATCCTTGAATAATCTAATGACCATAGTAAACATTTAAAACCACATTGTAATTGTGCCCTTCAAAATTGTTGACGTTGAACCTAAACCTAAATGTGATATCACTATATGGGGCATCATTTAGATAAGCTCCAATTGCTTTGAATGGCTTGTCAGTCATAAAGTAACCATCACCATTTGTAAAGACTTGCCAGAACTGATCCGCATACTTTTTACCCATTGCTTCTTCAAGACTCGATCTGGAATAATCTCTTGGCAATTGAAAAAATCCATTGTTTGAAGTGTACTTCATTAAATCAATCTTCGGACCCACCTTTGATGTACGATCCGTTAAATTCCCTTTTCCATCAATGGAAATAATTCGAACACTGTTGCCGGAATAAATTGCTACGTGTCCTTCACCTGTTGTTAGCGTGTAATTGAAATAAGCTACGGGAGAATACCTGTAAGGATTATCGGTGTTCAAAATCATTCCATCAATGAAGAGTGGCCCCTTTTCGGTTTGTTGCTGTTGTTGCCGATAATGAGAACGAAGAGCTGAAAGTAGATGCTTCTTTCCAACACCTATTGAGAAATTGATCACACCATAGGTGCCCATGCGGATTTGATTTTCGGCTTCCAATCCTCCGGCATAAACTGCTTGCTCAAGATTCACAGTCATCCACATATTATTGCCGCTTACTTCCATGCCTTTTGCACCTAAGGCAGCAGCAATATAGCTTAAATCACTTTCAGATGGCCGCTGCGACATAGCCAGCGCCATGTTAAACCGCTCGCTGTCGGATAGGTTAGCGGTGTTGTATAACGCACCAAAAGCACTGCCTGACAGCAACGCAAAATTTTCACTCACGCTCCGCAAGCCCACCGCCCAATGCCCGCTGCCGGTTATGCCCTGGCCCGCAGGCGCATATAAGAATGGCTGAGTAGAGTAATTCTTCTCATAGGTTTAGGTTTAGGTAAACAAAAAAGTCCCGGGGCGCGGGACTTTTTTGCGTTTACAGGGGTTCTGAAGATCAAGCCTCATAGGCGATTTCCATTATACGAACGATTTCACCCTGCCGGTTTTTAACCGGATTAAAATTGGATTTTACGGTAATCACTTCTCCCCTGCGGGTTAACCGCTTAAAGGTGCCACGCTTTGAATTACCCAAGGCCAGGTCGCGCCAGAATTGCCTGTATTCCTCGCTGCTCTTTTCGTCTTTGGTTACAAACAACCGGTGATGCTCACCGATAACTTCACTTTGCGAATACCCCAATAAGGTAAGGTAGTTGCTGTTGATTTTGGTGATCTTACCCTCCACATCATAATCGGCTATAGCCAGCGCATTGTTAATGGCCAGCATAGTGCCCTCGGTTTCCGACTGGTTGCGTTGCATCTCTTCCTGCGTAGCCTGCAGCTCCTCCATATTCTGGCGCATCTCTTCCTCCTGCGCACGCATCTGTTCCGTCATTTCCTGCGACTCTTCCAGCAGGCGCTGTGTACGGGCATTTACTTTTACCGTTGAAATAGTTGACGCAATACTCTCGGCAATTTTCTCAACAAATTCAATTTCAAAGTCCTGCAATTCAGTGAATGAGGCAATTTCAACAATACCGAATATCTGTTCATTTACTTTAAGCGGAACAATCAAAATACAGGTGGGGTTGGCATCGCCCAGGCCTGAGGTAATCTTAATGTAATTCTGTGGAACTTCAGTCAGGTAAATTGTTTCGCCTTCCTGCCAGGCCTGCCCGGCCAGACCTTCGCCCTTATGAATTTTGTGGTTCAGGTATTTCTTCTTATCCCACGCATAACACGATTTCATCGAAATGGTGGGTTCTTCTCCGCGTTCAACGTCATCAACAATATAAATGGCGCCCTGGTTGCCTTTTAGGTATTTTACCAGGTTCATGATAATCTCATCAGCCAGCTTATTCAGGTCGTTTGTATTGGACCGAAGTATTTCACCGAACCTGGCAAGCCCTTCGGTAGCCCAGTTGCGCTTCTTATCCTCTTCAGCTACGCGGGCCAGGTTATCGCGCATGTTTATCAGCGCATTACCCAGCACATCATGATCGCTGAGGGGCTTGAAATCAGTGGCATAATTTCCTTTACCGATATTGCCGGCAAATAACGTAGTGGCTTTTAAACCAGTAACAAGGTTATCCATCGCCTGGGCCATCTCTCCGATTTCATCGTTGCTGAACTTGGTTTGCTTTTCTTCAACCAACTCGCCACGGCCCAGTTTTACAACCACATTCTTAAGAAAGTTAACCGGACGGGTTATTGATCGCATCAGCAAGAGGGCAGCACCAAAACCAAGCAAAATGGTAACACCGGCCAAAATAAGGGTAATGTTCCGCAAGTTTCGGGTGGAGACAATCAACTCTTCTTCAGATTGAGCCGTTATTACCGTTTGCGCTTTAGCCAGGTTGTTTAAATCAGTAAGGATTGTTTGCAACTGGGGGTTAATCTGACTCTCCAAAACATCTTCGGCAAGCAGCTTGGTAATGCCGTCTTCATAACTCTCGAAGGTGGCCAGTTGTGAAGTGATTTGTGATTCGGCACTACGCTGGATGCGTTCAAATCGGGCAAAAACAGAATCAACAATTACTTTCTGACTATCAACCTCCCAGGTGTTTTTAAGCTTTTCGATGCGTTCTTTTAATTCCGGGTATTCATATTTAACCAATTGTATCAGGGCTTTTTTATTTTCTTCATTGGTTTGCAGATAAACCCAACTGGTTACCAGTTTCTGGTACCGCTCAACGGTTAAAACGAACTCATTTATTGCATCTTTTGATGGGCGGATGATCTCCGCTGAGGTTTTAACTACATTATCAATCTGGTTGCCGGTCATGAATATAATGGCGGCATTAACAATAAAGAGGGCCATAACAGCCATAAACCCCCCAAGGATTTTATTTCCGATGGTAAACCTGAAACTAAACCGGCCTTTCTTCTTATCCATAAACGTAGTTGAATAATATAATAACAGCGACCTGGCAGGTAAAACTGCCTCGTTCTCTGTAAGCAGGCAAAAATAGGATAAATCCGCATAGGCAAAACCTGAAAAACTGCCGAAATTCTGACATCAAACAGACCAGTAAAGAAGTTGCCAATTTACAGAGGCCCAACTGCCCCGATTTATTGGAGTGTTTAGGGTTGTTTCCTTAGTTTCGGGCAAAATAAAGCCACGTGCAGAGCGATGTAATAATTATAGGCGGGGGTATTGTAGGACTGGCAACTGCCTACCAGATTCTCCGGAACAATCCCAGGCTTAAGCTTACACTTATCGAAAAGGAAAGCGAAGTAGCCCGGCACCAAACCGGAAATAACAGCGGGGTAATCCATTCGGGTATCTATTATAAGCCGGGAAGCCTCAAGGCCACAAACTGCATTACCGGTTACAACCAGTTGCTGCAATTTTGTGATCAGTACGGTGTGCGATACGAATTGTGTGGTAAAATTATTGTTGCTACTGCCGGGGCAGAAATTCCTTTACTGAAGAATCTGTTTAACAGGGGTATTGAAAACGGGCTTACCGGGCTGCGCATGCTGGGCAAGGAAGAACTTAAAGAATACGAGCCACACGTAAATGGCCTTGCCGGCATCCATGTGCCACAAACGGGGATAATTGATTACAAGGAAGTGGCACTGATGTACAGTAAACTGATTCAACAAGCAGAAGGCAAACTGCTATTCAATGAGAAAGTAATTGATCTGCAGCCCGGGGATAACAAAGTTATTGTTGCATCCAACCGGCAAACATATTCAGCAAAACTGGTTGTGAACTGTGCCGGACTATACTCTGATAAAATCGCAAACCTGACTGTACAGAAACTGAACGTAAAAATCATCCCCTTCCGTGGCGAGTACTATAAATTACGAAAAGAGAAAGAGTACCTGGTTAGAAATTTAATTTACCCGGTTCCTGATCCGAACTTCCCCTTCCTTGGTGTTCATTTTACCCGGATGATAAAAGGTGGTGTTGAAGCGGGCCCTAACGCGGTACTGGCTTTTAAGCGCGAAGGATACCGGAAATCCGATGTGAACATGCGAGAGTTGATGGAATCATTGACCTGGCCGGGGTTTCAAAAGGTAGCCTGGAAGTATTGGAGAACCGGTATGGGAGAAATGTACCGTTCGTTTTCAAAAGCCGCATTTACCAAAGCGTTGCAAAAGCTACTTCCTGAAATACAACAGGCCGACCTGATTGACGGTGGCGCAGGCGTACGGGCCCAGGCGTGCAACCGCACCGGTGGCCTGGTTGATGATTTTCTGATCCTGGAAGACAGGCATGTTATCAATGTATGCAATGCA
Organism: Flammeovirgaceae bacterium; assembly: GCA_015180985.1. Classification (NCBI taxonomy): domain Bacteria; kingdom Pseudomonadati; phylum Bacteroidota; class Cytophagia; order Cytophagales; family Flammeovirgaceae; species Flammeovirgaceae bacterium. The sequence goes on along the minus strand of CP054185.1, from coordinate 2,419,970 downwards.
CCTTCTCCGGCAGCAACTTCATCACTCGCTATTGGGCAAACAATAACTGAAAAGGTATTAAAAAGACTTAGCTGATTTAATTAATAGAGCCGGAGGATTAAACCTCCCTGAATCCCCCAGACTTCAATACTGTTATAGTAACGCTGGTACACTACACCAGCAGAGAAATAGCCGTGCAAGGCACCAGCTGAAAAGAGCTGGTGCTGGTACTGTGCACTAAACTCCCTACGCGGGTTTGCGCCTGTCTCCCAATCCTTGGCAAACCGGTATTCAAACCAGATTTGCTTGAACTGATCAGGCGCATGAAAGCCCAGCATAAAATCCCACTCGTTAAATGACCGGCCATCTGCAAAGGCTTCTTTCATCACTCCGGTACCAAGGCGGAATGTTATAAACCGGCTTGTTATCAGGTTAAGCTGAAGGACTTGCCAATCGTTTGTACGGATATGCTTAAGTCCGCCATCGGCATCCTCTTCAATAAGATAGTTAATACGATAGTCTGTTGAAAACAACCCCCAATTACCCCGAATGCGGGGCCATAGTATGTAATACGATGAAGGCTTTACCGCACCCTGCATAAATACCTCCAGCGAAACCATAGACGGATACCGCGCCCGGGCGTCCTGCAGTTTAAACCGTTGCCAATCGGGAATAGCGTTAAAAAACAAATCGAAGGCAAAAAATCCGCCACCACTATCCCCATCATCACCGGAATCTGAATGACCTGACTTTTTGCTGCTGTTATCGTCAGAAGCCTGTTTAATCTCGTCAACCTGGGCATACAAGGTGCCTGTCATGCAAACTGCAAGAATGACGAAAAAACGTTTCATAGTAAGCCTTTAACCAGCAATCATCAGGCCAACCGGTTACCGGGTTGACCAAAGTTCAAGCCGCTGGCGCTTTACTTCACCACCAGCTGATTTTATAAGTGATGCCTCAACTTCAACAAGGTATTCAGGAGATATTAAGGCGCTTACTTCAACCATGGTGGTTGCCGGCTTAATGGTACCGAAAAACTGCTGATGGGCGCGCCCGACTTCCTCCCATTTCGATATATCCGTAACAAAAATACGGGTGCGCACCACATCGCTAAGGGCAAAGCCCGCAGATTCAATTACCCGCGCCATCTTGCCTAAAATAAAACGGGTTTGTTCGTAAAAATCATCTTTCCCCACCAACGTGCCATTTTCATCAACAGCCACAGTACCGGTAACCTCCAGTTGATTGTCTACCTGTACAGCCCGCGAATACCCCACAATATCCTCCCATTTAGCTCCGGTTGAAAAGTTTTTGCGCATTGTAGTACATTTAATTTGTGAACAAGTTAACTGCTGAGGAATTAATACGCTATAGCCGCCACCTGGTTTTAACCGATTTCGGTATTGAAGCACAACTAAAATTAAAATCCACGCGTGTTCTGGTGGTTGGAGCGGGCGGGCTGGGCTGCCCTGTCCTGCTGTACCTTACGGCCGCAGGGGTGGGCACTATCGGTATTGCCGATTTTGATGTTGTGCAGGAATCAAACCTGCAGCGGCAGATACTGTTTACAACAGATGACATTGGAAGAAATAAATCTGAAGCTGCCGTTGAAAGACTTGCAAAACTAAACCCCTTTCCGGCATTTACTGCGTATCCGGTAAAACTTACCAGGCACAATGCGCTGGAAATAATCACTCACTATGATCTGGTTATCGATGGATCGGATAATTTCCCTACGCGTTACCTCGTTAACGATGCCTGCGTATTGTGCAACAAGCCACTGGTGTACGGAGCCATCCTGCAATATGAAGGGCAGGTAGCCGTATTCAATATAGTGAAGAAAGATGGAACCCGTAGCGCAAATTACCGCGACTTATTCCCTCACCCACCCCGGCCGGACGAAGTGCCCAATTGTGAGGAAGCCGGAGTTTTAGGTGTACTTCCGGGCATTGTTGGTAGCCTGATGGCCAATGAGGCAATCAAACTATTAACCGGTAAAGGTGAATTACTTGCGGGTAAACTCTTTCTTTTTGATAGCCAGGTGCTTCATACCACAACACTCACTATTCCTGATAGGAATGGGCGGAATTACATAACCGAATTAATCGATTACGAACTATTTTGTGGTATAAATCAGAATAAAAACAAATCTTTGGGCATGAAAGAAGTAACTGTACAGGAACTGAAACAAATGCTTGACAACGGAGAGGATTTTCAGCTTATTGATGTCCGCGAATCGTATGAAAATGAATTATCAAACCTTGGTGGCGAACTTATTCCAATGGCCGAGGTGCCCCATAATATTGCCAGCATTTCAAAAACAAAGAAGGTAGTAATTCATTGCCGCAGTGGCGGACGCAGCGGAAATATCATCCAGTGGCTTGAAAAAAATCACGGCTTCGATAACCTGTATAACCTGAAAGGCGGTATTCTGGCGTGGGCCCGCGAAATTGATCCCTCGCTGCCGGTCAGCTAAACTTCCTGTCAGGAAAAAAAATACTGCCAACTACTGCAGCCGCAAAGCTGATGGCGGTAGCCGGTATAAGTGCCGGTACGGATATCGGGTACAGTTCAAAATAAATCCAGGCCGCCATTCCCGATACCATCGACACCATGGCGCCTGTGCCACTGGTACCCTTCCAGTATAACCCCAGCAACATCGGCACAAACAGCGATACAAGACTCAGGATTGATGACCCTCCTACCAATTCATAAATATTTGATTTTAACGATGCCATAACGGTTGCGCCTACACTGAAAATCAATACTGAAACGCGCGTAATTAAAAGCAGTTGCCTATCGGTCGGGGCTGTTTGCATCATCGGCTTAACAATATTTTCAGATAAAATAGCAGCAGGCGCCAGGATGGAAGAACTTGTTGTGCTGAGAATGGCCGAGAGCAGCGAGCCAAAAAACAAGATCTGAACCGGCAGGGCTGTATGTGCCAAAACCATGCTCGGAAGAGTCAATTGTGTGTCCTCGCTAAGTTGGCCGGGGTAAAGGTGTTTAATGCATAAACTGATGAACAGCGGGAGCATGGCTACCGTGAGGTAAAGCACCGCGGCATAGTAACACGATTTTACTGCTATGGTTGATGAACCGGACGACATGGCCCGTTGAAAAACATCCTGTGAAGGGATGGAGCCCAAGCCCAATACCGACCAGGCAGCAAGGTAGGTGAGAATGGCAGCCGGGGTGAATTCAGGTAAAAACTTAAAATTCTCTTTTGGCACCTCATTAAGTACCGTCATTGCTCCTCCCGCCTTACCAGCCAGTACAACGGCAAGGATAACAAGCCCTAAAACAATAATGATGCTTTGAATAAAATCGGTAACGGATATGGCCCACATACCCCCGACAAATGTATAAAGGGTAACTATGGCTGAACTGATGACCACCCCTTGCCACACCGGTAATCCGGCAACAACATTCAGAATCAATCCCAGGGCTACCAACTGACCGGCCGTATAGCCAAAATACGAAGGCACCATGAAAATGCTGGCGACCAACTCCGTACGCTTGCCAAAGCGTACTTTAAAGAAGTCGGCCAGGGTTAGCAGATTCATCGCATACAACTTTCGGGCGAAGAATATGCCGAAAAGCAACAAACAAAGTGCAGCGCCAAACGGATCTTCAATAACCGCGAACAATCCGCCTTTCAGAAACTCTGATGACGCACCAAACACCGTTTCCGATCCGAACCAGGTGGCAAACAAGGCCGATGTACTTAACACAATCGGCAGGCTCCGGCCGGCAAGCATAAAATCACCGGTATTCCGTACCCTGCGGGCAGCCCAAAAGCCTACCATCACAGTAAGAAGAAGGTAGAGAATGATGGAAAGTAGCAGCAACGTGAATTATAAGCAAAAATTATCGTTTGCCTCCAAGCTGAAAGGTGCGGGTAATATTAAACCCAAAGTGGATATCGCCATCCCAAAAATTCTCATAGGTTTCAGTAATGGTATAACGTTCAAACATACCCAGCGTGTTGGTAAATACCAACTGAAATACGTGCCCTCCGGTTTCAATGTCGATACCAATACCCACCGCGTCATAGCGCACATAATCCGGTGGTTGATTTTCTTTGGCATTTAGCCTTAAAAAATACTCGCCCGACAGGGCCACACTGCGGGTAATTTTGTAACGACCGGCAAAGCCCAGGGCCAGGTCATCGTTATTTTCAACATCCTGATCAACGGTATTGCGGTGAATGTAAATCGGGTTTACCTGTAGAGAAAGTTTGGGACTGAATTTACGGGCAATCAGCAGCTGTGCTGCGTACGCAAGCCTATCCTCGGCAGATAATGGAACCGGGCTCTCGCTGTTGCGCGGATAGGTTTTGTAAAACACCGACCCCAGCGCGGTTACTGTTACCGGAAATTTATCGCTTTGACGCAATGCCTTATACCGAAAATAGCCATCGAATGTCTTATCGACAGAAGTACGACCTATACCGAGTCCAAATCGATCAGAAATTCCATATTCCAGTCCCAATCGGGTAACTGATTCATCCAGTCCCCACAACGCATAAGCACCTTCATTGAGTAAGCCAAACCGATGCGAAAAAATAAATTCCAGTTCGCCTTTTCGTTTCGTTTCAACCGATTGGCCGTTTACCACCCGCGTACCCTTGAAGGTTGCAATTGTATACTGCGGTCCACTATGGTTATCATCAAGTTCGCTCAGGAGGTTATCCTGTGCATAACCAGAAACGATACACAGCATCGTTAAAAAATAGAAGAAGACTTTCATAGTATTTTATTGAGGTTTGTAAGTCAGGTCAACCGTAACTTCTACCTGCTCGGCAATATTCTGCCACATCAGTTTTGGAATTTTCACATTGTAGTCTTCCAGCTTCACCATAAATTTTGATTGGAGCTTCAGACTGCCCGCCTGCACTTCGATGGTACCGGGAATTTCAACATCGCGGGTAACGCCATGAATAGTAAGTTTACCTTTGGCAGTGGCTTGCTGCATGCCCGGTTTACCCATGGTAAACCCTTCTACTTTTCCGGCAAAAGTTGATTTCGGATATTTATCGGATTCCAGGTATTTTTCATTAAAGTGTTCCTGCATCAGTTTTTTTTCGAACTGAAACTGGTTAATGGGTATTGAAAAAGCAATCTCACCGGAAGCCGTGTTGAATACACTGGCCACTTTGCGGTTATCGGCCTTAATGTCCTCGAGGGTAGCAGACGAAAAAAAAGTAATAACCCCTTCGGCCACCGAATATTTTTGTGCATGCGCAACAACTGAAAGGCTGGTATATAAAACCAATAGAAGCAGCCCCCGCCTTGAAAAACGGTTGAAGAATTTCATAGCTTAATTTTCAGGGGCGCCATCGTCAACCCAGCAGGCTATCAAATCCTTTTGATCCTGAGTTAAGGTACCTCCGCCACGAGGCATATCCCCGCTTTGTGTCCGCGATTTAATCTCGTTACGCTTGGCAAAGGCTGATGAATAGGTGAACCAATCACCATTTGAAGGGTGGCAACTGCCACCACTACATTTAGTCTGAAACAACTCTTTTATCTGACCTACACCATTATACTTGACACCGGTTGGCAACCGGCCCACATTTACGCTTAATTCAAACGTACAGTTATCACCAACATCTTTTACTGTTATGGTATGGATTCCGTCCTTTAATGCGTTAAAGGAATTTGACGTACCAAACACTCCGCCATCAATCGCATATTCATACGTACCGCTGCCACCGCTTGCACTAACAGACACTGACCCATTGTAAGGAGGAAGGCAATTGCTGTTTGATGTTTGCGAGGTTTCTGTAGCCGTAAGACCTGAAGGTAATTCAAGCGTAACAGAAAGCTCCTTTTCACAACCATTATTATCCCTAACAGTAATGATAAACGTACCACCACCCAGGTTGTTAAAAACGGCTGCCGTACCGAAGGTGCCCGCATCCAGTTTAAACTGATAGGGTAAAACTCCGCCAGATGCAGTAACCGAAATGCTGCCATTTACTGCCGTGCAGTTTGTGGGATCGGTTTTGCTGACCAGCGAAATAGCCAGGTCGGTGGTTGCACAATTCACTACCTCAGGCTCATCGTTGCTGGAGCAGTTGGATAGCAAAAAGGTGGTTACGAATAAACTGATGCCGGCTAACCGGTAAAATAAGAGGGTTTTAAGTTGCATACAAAGTGGCATTTTAAACCTAAAATAAGTCAAATGCATCAGTCAATCAACCCCCCTAGAAATGAAAAACCCCCAAAGTCCTGGACCCCGGGGGTTAATCATGTCTATAGTTGGCTTTAATCTTGAACTAAAGGTATTGCATGATTAGTAGTTGGCAATTACCGTATCGGCAGCCCGCTTTTATAGCAGATAAACGGTTGGTAATACAGTTGAAAAAGGCCTGAAAAAATGAAAACCCCCGGCAGGTACACGACAAGCGGAGGTTTTCAATGTCTACAGTTGGCTTTAATCGTTGGTAAAGGTACAGGAAGAATCGAAAAAAGCAACGGATTTTAAGGTTTTTTAATTACGGAATCCCGTTGACTTGTGTCTTTCAAATTCAGTTTATCCTTAATCCGTTCCTTTAACTGCGGTTTTGAACCCGGAAAGGTGGTACGGGTGGCTATGTCATAACTCGCATAAAGGAGTGCAGCAATAAACACAATGAATCCAAGAATAAACAGTTTACGGGTGAGATTCATGACAATAAAAAAGGGGCCTGAGCCCCCTGGTTTTACTTAACTTTTTTTACCACAGCCTCAAAGGCTTCGGGGTGGTTCATGGCCAGGTCGGCCAATACTTTTCGATTAAGTTCAATACCGCTCTTCTTAAGTTTACCCATAAACTCCGAGTACGACATATCGTGCTGGCGTACACCGGCATTGATACGGGCAATCCACAGGTTACGGAACTCTCTTTTCTTCTGTTTGCGGTCGCGGTAGGCATACACCATACCCTTTTCGATAGCATTCTTGGCTACCGTCCATACATTTTTCTTACGGCCAAAATATCCTTTGGCCTTTTTCAGGATGCGCTTTCGTTTGGCGCGCGATGCAACATTGTTTACTGATCTTGGCATTTTACATTACAGTTTTTGGTTGAAGGCGATCACGCCTCAGGCGTGATACTTAAGCACTGCAACCGGGTTGAACATTGAACCTTCCCGCTTACGGGATATCTTAAAAAGCGTATGGCAACATGGGCTTGATGTTCACTACATCGGTGGCTTTAACCACAGCCTTTTTTGTAAGCCTGCGCTTTTGCTTTGTTTCCTTTTTAGTAAGAATATGGTTTTTATAAGCACGCTTGTGCTTGATTTTACCGGTACCGGTAACTTTAAACCGTTTCTTCGCTCCTGATTTGGTTTTTACTTTCGGCATTGTTCGTACTTATTTACTTCCCTTTCCTTTAGGCTGAATAAACATTGACATTCGCTTACCCTCCAGTTTGGGCAACTGTTCTACTTTACCAACTTCTTCAAGGGCCTGAGCAAACTTGAGCAACAGAATCTCCCCTCGTTCTTTGTACACAATGGTACGGCCGGGGAAGAATACAGTTGCCTTTACTTTGGCACCTTCCTGTAAAAAATTTACGGCATGCTTCAGCTTAAAGTTAAAGTCATGTTCTTCCGTATTAGGGCCAAACCGAATCTCCTTCACAACAACCTTAACGGCTTTCGATTTGATCTCTTTCTGCTTCTTTTTCTGTTCGTATTTAAACTTGGAGTAATCAACAACCTTACAAACGGGCGGGTCGGCATTCGGTGAAATCTCCACCAGGTCTAACCCCTGTTCCTGCGCGATGCGCAGCGCCTCCCGTACGGGGTACACATCTACTTTAACGTTTTCGCCAACCAACCGCACCCTTGGCGCGGTAATTCTTTCGTTAATCCGGTAGGGCTCTTCCGGCCGTTGGGGCCCCCTCCGAAAGAAGGGTCTGTTTGTTTGGTTTATGATACGGTCTCTCTGTTTAAATCCAACAATATCCTGATTAAATCCTATGCCAAACAGGTCGGTTTATCAGGAAAGGCTGCAAATATCGGCATATTCTGCAAGAATCAAAATGCGCAATTCAAATTTCAGGCCCTGCCTTTTTAAATCGGGGAAGCTGCTTCCGAACGGAATTGATTCACAAAGTCATTAAGTGAGACGCTGCCCTTGTCGCCCTGTCCGTGCCTGCGCACCGAAACAGTTTTTTCAGCCGATTCGCGTTCGCCAACAATGAGCATGTACGGTATTTTTCTAATTTCGGCATCCCGGATTTTCCGGCCAATCTTTTCATCCCGATCGTCAACAAAACCCCTGATATCGAGGTCTTTAAGTGTGTTTATTACAACCAATGCATACTCATTAAAGCGCTCAGAAATCGGCAAAACCGCCACCTGCTCCGGTGCCAGCCAAAGCGGGAAATTACCGGCACAATGTTCAATCAATACGGCCACAAAGCGCTCAAGTGAACCAAACGGGGCACGGTGAATCATCACAGGCCGGTGCCGCTGATTATCGGCACCAACATACTCAAGTTCAAAACGCTGTGGTAATTGATAATCAACCTGGATGGTGCCCAATTGCCAACTCCGGCCAAGGGCGTCTTTAACCATAAAGTCCAGTTTCGGGCCATAGAAGGCGGCTTCGCCCTTTACGGCTACGGTTTTAAGGCCCCGTTCATCAGCAGCTTCCTGAATTTCGCGCTCGGCCCTGTCCCATAACTCATCAGCACCAATGTATTTCTCCTTGTTAGCCGGATCGCGCAGTGAAACCTGTGCCGTGTAGTTTTCAAAGCCCAACGAATTAAACACATGCAGTACAAGGTCTATCACCTTAATAAATTCCTCTTTAACCTGGTCGGGCCGGCAAAAGATATGGGCATCATCCTGAGTAAAACCACGTACGCGTGTTAGTCCGTGTAACTCACCGCTTTGTTCATACCGATAAACCGTGCCGAACTCAGCCAGGCGAACAGGTAAATCACGGTATGAGCGTGGTTTTGACTTGTATATTTCGCAGTGATGCGGGCAATTCATTGGTTTAAGTAAAAACTCCTCATTCTCATCGGGTGTATGGATGGGTTGAAAAGAATCTTTACCGTATTTTTCATAATGACCGGATGTTACATAAAGGGCTTTACTGCCGATGTGTGGTGTAACAACCGGATCGTACCCGGCCTTTACCTGGGCGCGCCTCATAAATTGTTCAAGCCGCTCGCGAAGAATAGTGCCTTTGGGTAACCACAGCGGCAAGCCCTGCCCTACTTTATCGGAGAAGGTGAACAATTCAAGTTCTTTACCGAGTTTGCGATGATCACGCTTTTTGGCCTCTTCAAGCAGCGTCAGGTAATCATCAAGTTCTTTTTGCTTTGGGAACGTAATGCCATAGATGCGGGTAAGCATCTTGTTCTTCTCGTTACCGCGCCAATAGGCCCCGGCTACGTTTAGCAATTTTATGGCCTTTATGAAACCGGTGTGCGGTATATGCGGGCCTTTACACAAATCAACAAAATTACCCTGCTGGTAAAAGGTTATAGTACCATCCTGTAAATCGGTAATAAGCTCAACTTTGTACGGATCGTTTTTCTTCTTGAAATAATCGAGTGCCTCGGCTTTGCTTACGACCCGTCTTGAAAACCGGCTTTCAGCTTTAGCCAGTTCTTTCATTTTGGCCTCAACTGCTGCAAGTTCTGCCTCACCAAACGGCCTGTCGCCCAGGTCAACATCGTAATAAAAACCATTTTCAATGGGCGGGCCGATTCCAAATTTTACACCGGGATATAGGGCTTCCAGCGCTTCGGCCATCAGGTGGGCCGATGAGTGCCAGAAGGCATACTTACCCCCGGCATCGTTCCAGGTGAGTATTTTAACGGACGCATCGGTAGCGATGGGCCGTTCCAAATCCCAGATTTCTCCGTTTACTTCAATGGCCAGGGCATTACGTGCAAGGCCTTCGCTGATGCTTCGGGCTATTTCAATTCCTTTAACACCGGTGGAAAACTCACGAATGCTTCCATCCGGCAAGCTAATCTTCACATTCATTATACAGCGCTTAAAAAGTTGGGCAAATATAGCGGAGATTCTCTGATTACCGGGGTATCACAGTTTAAACTGTGCGGTAAACAAAACTCCGAACTTACGGGCCCGCTCGTTTTCGAGGTAACTTAACCGATGAATAAAATCAACCCTGAAAAACCGGAAGATATTTTCGACACCATATCCCAATTCAATGTAGGGTCGCCTCCAGGTAATGTTGTTGTTGCCCTGAGGAAACGGAAGCGGATTGCTGATGGCCAGGTTTTCATCACTCAGATTACCGTAGATAACATTGGCCAGGCCGGTTAAGCGCCAGTGCAGCCTGCGCATAAGGGGTATGCGATTTAGAATAAACCCTTCGAAATGTTGTCGATATTGAAGGGAAACAAACTGGTCGCTGAAGAACTCGCCAAAATTCATTAAGCTATAAACAATGTCGGTGTAAAAAGGCGTTTCGTTACCGATATGAAGTGAGAGCAGCGGATAGGGCAATACGTCATCGGTGTATTCGCCCGTAAGAGTTAACCGGCCGGTTCCCAGGGGGCCCATGGGTAATCGTTTAACAAACGTCAGTCTGAATTTATCGTATTCAAAATCACTGCCCCAAACACCTTTAAGACCCCGGCTGTACCGGAAGGTGATGATGGGCCACTTCTGAGGCCCCAGGCTAACACGTTCGTTATCGTATTGCAAAAAAAGTTCATCGCGCGACAGGCGCGATTCAAACACAACTTCGGCCCGCTGAAAGGTGGTGGCCAGCGAGTTTACATCGCCCGGCATGGTATAGTAGCCGAAATCAAAAACCGGTTTAAAGGTATTGTAGCGAAAGGCTAGGCGTTGCGAAAAACCCTTGACCAGCTCGCGTTGAAAATTAAAGCGGTACTCATCGAAATAAAAACCCCTGCGAAAAATACCAAACCGTGAGGCGGCCAGGAATAAGTAATCATCGGCCAGGTTTTCGTCATCAATACCTACGCGGCCCAAATCATGCCGCACCCGAATACCAACTGTTGTCCAACGCTTTCGGTCAAGAATATTCCGTACAAATGCTGAATATTTAATACGCTCATCCCGGAATCCATAGCCCAGTTGCGCGCCAAACTCCCATTTTCGGCTGAACAGGTAGTTCGTTTTAAAACCGGATTGGATACGAACGCCTTCGATGTTATTCAGTGCCATCAGGCTGAGGTACGGACCAATATCCACTTTACCTACTTTTTTATATCCGTTAATAATAATCTTGACGATATCAACATACGTGCGAACAACCGGAATGTTGGTTAGGGTATCGATCATCCGATATACATTCTTCTCGGTTTCTGTAAGCGGTTCGTGGCGTAGGTTGTTCCAATGCTCATCGTTATACTGGTTAAGGATGTAGCCTTCATCCAGCAGGATTTGCTTTTCGTAAAATTTGGGTGGTTTGGGCTGGTTGATAACAAAGTCGCGGTTGGAGGTATAAAATTTGGCAAGCATACCGGCCCAGTCGTCACGCACCTGGCCCACGTTAATCAGTACCCTGTTTTTAACCGGGAGCCACGGACCTGCTTCGGTGGGCAGCAACTCCTGCTGAATTTTTATCTTCTCAATAAAGTTCAGGTTAGCCTGTTTGCCAATGGTTGCTTCAATTTGGCGGATAGCAAAGCCTTCTTTGGTAATCCACATGGAGCCGGTAAATGCCAGGGCCTGCGGACTTTTCGGGAAAAAATCGATACGGTAGCAATACTGATCGCCAACGTACAGGCTATCCATCAGGTCGTATTCATAATACATTCGCCAGCCATCCGCAATGGGAGAAACAAAATCCTTCTCCAGAATAGTCAGCCAATTTTGGTAAAAGTTGTATTCCTGAAAGGTAGGACCGATAAGTTGACTGGTGAGCGAGCCGTCTTCGAAACCCAGGCCGCTTATCTTGGTGTCTTTTATATTTTCTAATTTCAATTCCGGATTATTCCGGTAATAATATCGCGACACGCTTTCTGAAATAAATACAGGGAGAATAGGCTTTCCGTCTTCACCGGCAATAATGGCTACGCTGTCGAGTACCTGGGTTATCTGGGTTATGATTTTCTTCTTACGGAATTTATCCGTCATGTTGTCGATATCAATCTCGATTTTTGAGTAGGTGTCATACTCATAAGCTGATAGGTTACGCTTGTCGTTACGCTCCTTATTCTTAATCACATTTCGCATTATCGGGAATGCCGGATTTTCACCTGCCAGGATAACCACATCGCGCAAACGGGTAATCTCTTCTTCCAACTGAAAGTTGATTGTTTGTGAAACACCCCGCTGAACGGCTTTAACCCGCGCTTTATAGCCGATATAGGAGGCCAATAGGGAATCAGTTGGGTTTGGAGTAGCAAGCGTGTAATTACCATCAAAGTCAGTGGTGGTTCCGATGCTGGTTCCCTTAAAAACAATATTCACAAAGGGAATCGGATCCCCGGTTGTTACATCAGTAACTTTGCCCTTAACCGTTGTAATCTGGGCCGGTAAAATGAGGGGGAAACAACACAGAAGAAAAACTGAAACCTTCACTAACTTCATCCTGACAGGCAAAATCAATTCAGTTAAAACGTAAAAATAACGATTATACGTTGTCCGCATGCAGTGGATTAAAAATCAGCTGTTTTGCTGCATGGATTCCTTATCGCCCAAAAAACGGGGTTCGGTTTTAAGGAGATATAAGTCGAGAACTGCTTTTGCCCGGGCAAAGTATTCGCGAATGCGCACTTTCAGGGAAGATTCAGCAGTTGGCTCATCGGCCACCATGGCCACCGCTTCAATGTCATAAAATTCACTGATAAACAGGGCGCGGTAGCTATGAAAAGGCTGGGTGATAATGGTGATTTGGTTTTGGCCGAAAATTTCCTTGCTCCTAACAACTGAGTCGAGTGTGCGAAGGCCGGCATAATCCAACGTTATGGCCGAAGCAGGTACACCGCGGGCGATAAGCGCTTTGCGCATTTCATTCGGTTCGTTATAAAATTTCGTTCGATTGTCACCACTAAGCAGAAACTGGTCAATTTTTCCTTCTTTGAATAATCCGGCTGCCGTATCCATGCGCTTTTCAAAAAAAGGGTTTGGCTTTCCACCCACCAATTTATGGCTGGTCCCCAAGACCAGGGCCACCCGGTGATCGGGTAATTTTGAAGAATCGGAAAAGACCCTGTCTTCGGTACTTTTAACAATCCAGATATTGGATCCGATGAAAAACAAAACAACCGACAGCGTCAAGAAAATAAGCGTGCGCCTGGCCCACTTCATACTCTTTGATTAAACCCAACAGCTGCAAAGTTACGCAATTGACTGCATAAAGCGTTTTTCAATCAGATCAGACCGCTTTACAATTTTCCGGTACCAGGCCAGTTTTAACTCATCGCGTTCATCGGGTGTTAATCCATACTTCCAGTCTGTAGTCCTTAATTTGGTCATTAATACATTCAGGCAAATAGCTACACTCACCGAAATATTCATGCTTTCGGTAAAGCCATACATGGGTATGCGCACTGATCCAATAGCATGGCTGCGCGCATAATCCGAAACCCCGGTATCTTCGTTGCCGAAAACCAGGGCTGTTTTAGTTAGTGTGGGATCAAGTTCATGAATTGACACCTCACCGGCCGGATCGGTAATGACTATTGAGTATCCTTTTGCTTTCAATAAACCGAAGCAGGATTTCGCGGCTTGAACATCCTTTGATTTATAGCGCATCACATTTACCCACTTGTACGAACCCTTGAGTACTTTTTTATTCACCTGATAAGGTGTTTCTCCTTCAATAATGTGGATGTCCTGCAGGCCCATGCACTCGCACGAGCGCACCACCGCACTGGCATTGTGCGATTGATAAATGTTCTCGAGCACCACGGTCAGGTGGCGGGTACGTGAATCCAGCACCTGATCAATGAGTTGTTTTCGGTGCTTAGTGATATACTCACCGAGGTGTTCTATTAATTTATAGTCATTAGCCGATAGCGGCATATATTGTTAACTGAATAAGGCACCCGCGATGGTGGCCGTCATCATAGTAGCCAACGATGCCGCCATGAGTGCACGAAAACCGAGGCGTGACAAATCGGCTTGCCGGCCCGGAGCCATGCCGCCTATGCCCCCTATCTGAATAGCAATGGAACTGAAATTGGCAAATCCGCACAAAGCGTATGTAGAAATCAGTAATGATTTTTCACTGAGTACGCCCGTTGCTTTCACTTCAGCGAGGCTCAGGTAAGCAACGAATTCATTAATAACCAGTTTCTGGCCGAGGAAACTTCCTACGTACAACGTTTCGCTCCAGTCAACTCCCATGGCAAAAGCAAAGAGGCGAAACAGCTGACCAAAAATATACTGCAATGAAAAGCCGGTAAACGCCCCGTTAGTGGATGCCGCCACCCATTCATTCAAACCTGTCCACGAGCCGATGCCGTCAACCAGTATCCAGTTTAGTGCATAGATTACCGCAATAAAGGCCAGCAACATGGCGCCAATATTTAAGGCGAGTTTAAGGCCATCGGCTGCCCCGGTTGCCAGGGCATCAACCACATTTACACCGATGGATTCTTTATTCACCTGAAGAGTTCTGTCAATCTTTTCAGGTTCCGTTTCGGGCAAAAAAATCTTCGACATGACAATAGCAGCCGGTGCATTCATAATGGATGCACAAAGCAAGTAGGTTGCAAATTTTACCAACTGGTCAGGGTCAGTTCCTCCCAAAAAAGTAATGTAAGCGCCCATTACGCTGCCGGCAATGGTGGCCATGCCGCCCGTCATCAGGCAGTGCAGTTCTGATTGCGTCATCCGGCTGATAAAGGGGCGTACCAACAGGGGCGCCTCGGTTTGTCCAAGAAAAATATTGCCCGCTGCTGAAAGACTTTCAGCGCCCGATAAGCGCATGGTTTTAGTCATTATCCAGGCAAAGCCAAACACAATTTTTTGCAAAACGCCCAGGTAATACAAACCGGCCGTAACAGCCGAAAAGAAGATGACGGTCGGTAATGCCTGGAATGCAAACAAAAACCCCAGGCCGTGACGGGCGCCCTCAACCGCATCGCTGTTTTTGGCCAGATCGCCAAACAGAAACTGCGCGCCATTTAGTGCAAAGCTCAGAAATTTAACAAAGGCACTGCCTACCTTTTCAAAGCCCGAACGTACAAACGGTACCTTAAAAATTAATAGCGCAATTACAAGCTGCAGAATGATGCCTACGCCCACCAGTTTCCAATCAATACGCCTGCGCTGCGAAGAAAAGAGGAAGGCCAGGCTAATGATGATGATTAAACCGATAATTCCCCGAACATAATCCATTAACAAAGGGGATTTGTATAATAAAACAAAGGTGTAAGGCTATTCAACTGGTTTTGCCGGTTAATTGCGTTTGCTCAGTTCGTCACGGATTTTGGCCGCCCGCTCATAATCTTCCCGCTCAATGGCTTCTTTCAGCAATTCATTCAGTTTCTCAACGGGCATGTTCTTCATATCCTCGCCTTTTTTTGGAGCATCCTTTCGTACACGCGCACGGGGTTTTGGCTCGGCCGCTTCTTCTTCCGGTTCGTCAGTTAATACAATGCCGGCTTCGGCCAGAATATTTTCGTACGTAAAAATGGGTGAATCAAACCGCAAACCGATAGCAATAGCATCCGAGGGTCGCGCATCAATTTCAGTACGCTTAAGGCCGTCAGAACAAATAATTTTGGCAAAGAAAACTCCTTCTTTCAGATCAGATATAACAATTTCCTCAACCGTAAAATGAAAATTATTGGCAAACGACTTGAACAAGTCGTGTGTCATGGGCCGGTTGGGAATTATCTTTTCAATTTCAATGGCGATGGCCTGCGCCTCAAACATTCCAATAATTATCGGCAGCCTGCGGTTGCCATCGGCCTCACCAAGTACAAGGGCAAACGAACCGGTTTGTGACTGGCTGGAGGATAGTCCGAGTATTTCTAATTTTATCTTCTTCACGATTACCTGGCCGCTTTAATAGCTTCATTCAATTTAGGCAAAATATCGAAAGCATCGCCCACAATTCCATAGTCGGCAGCCTTGAAAAATGGTGCTTCCGGATCTTTGTTGATAACCACAATGCATTTTGATGAGTTTACCCCTGCCAGGTGCTGGATAGCCCCGGAAATTCCTACGGCTATATACAATTGAGGCGCAACTTTTACGCCTGTTTGGCCAACATGTTCATGGTGCGGCCGCCAGCCCATATCAGAAACCGGTTTGCTGCACCCGGTGGCGGCATGAAGGGTTTTGGCAAGGTCTTCAAGCATACCCCAGTGTTCGGGGCCCTTCATACCCCGGCCACCCGATACCACAATGTTCGCTTCAGGAAGAAGTACTTCGCCCGTTGCTTTTTCCGATGAGGTAATAGTTGTTGCAAAGTCAGTTTCAGCAAGGGGCACAGCATACGGAGTTACCGAACAGGGGCTTGCTACCTGCGTCACAACGGCCGCATTCTTTTTAATGCCAATTACTTTTTTGGGTTTTGTTAATTCAACGCGGGCAAAGGCCTTACCGGTAAAGATGCTGCGTTTAACAACAAAGCCGCCCGATGTATCGGGCAATGCAACCACATTCGATGCAAGACTGGCATCCAGTTTAGTGGCTACGCGTGCTGCAACCGGTGTACCTAATGAGGAGTCGGCTAACACAAGTACATCGGCATTCTCATCCTGAAAGGCTCTGGCAATAACCGTGGCATACGCCTGGATGATGCCCTTATTCAATTTTTCGTCAGCAGCATGAAGCACTTTTTTTGCTCCATACTTGCCCAAACTTTCCAAATCAGCTTTATCCACATTACCCAGGGCAATGGCCGTTACCTGGCCTCCCATAGCGTGCGCATAGGCAACCGCTTCAAGTGAATTTTTTTTCACCTTTCCGTCAGCACTTTCAACAAACACCAGTATGTTCATAATTCAAGGTTCAAAATTCAAAATCTCTTTTACAATACTTTGGCCTCATTCTTAAGCAAACTCACCAACTCCTGAACGTTATCGGCAGGGATCATCTTTACCGCGCCCTTGGGCGGAGGTAATTCATATTGTTTCAGTTTAATACCACTGTCAACAGCAACCGGTTCAACCACTTTTAATGGCTTGGTGCGTGCCGACATAATGCCGCGCATGTTGGGTATCTTCCATTCTGCAATAGGTTCCTGGCAACCGGCAACAAACGGAAGGTTTACTTCAAGATACTCTTTGCCTCCTTCAATTTCGCGGGCCAGTTTTGCTCGGTTTCCGTCAATATCCAGTTTCATTACCGGTGACAGTGACGGGATACCCAGCATCTCACCCACAATTCCATGAACCGCACCACCATTGTAGTCGATGGATTCACGTCCCATAAGGATCAGATCGTATCCAACCGAGCGGGCATGCTCGGCTATTTGTTTGGCAACAAAAAACGAATCGGTAGGTTCTGCATTTACACGTACGGCATCATCTGCACCAATGGCCAGGGCTTTTCTTAAAGTTGGTTCTGTTTCGGCCGGCCCCACATTAAGCACCGTAACAGTAGCCCCGG
The DNA here is from genome assembly GCA_015180985.1 of Flammeovirgaceae bacterium. NCBI lineage: Bacteria > Pseudomonadati > Bacteroidota > Cytophagia > Cytophagales > Flammeovirgaceae > Flammeovirgaceae bacterium. The sequence goes on along the minus strand of CP054185.1, from coordinate 2,402,464 downwards.
CAGCCTCTTTGATTTCAACAGCACGGGCCAGGGCATAATCATCATACGGGCCGATGATAAACTGAACCCCGTTGGAATCAAATTTGGTGTTGTTATCGGTGAAATTGATTTTGGATGTGGTGTCCGGAACGTGCGAAATGCAAACAAGAATCTTCATCGGATTAACTTAAGCACAAACTAAATAATCTTTAAACGGGCCTCAAGATAAAGCATAAAATCCGAAATTTGGCACACCAAAAAATCAAAAAAATTGACTCCGGAAGACCGCATTAAGCAATTGCTTCACTTTGTGGAAGAAGACCCAAACGATGCCTTCTCAAAGTATGCCCTGGCGCTGGAATACCGTAAAACTGAACCTCAAAAAGCGGAAGAATTGTTTAACAAACTCATAACCGCTAATCCGGATTATCTTCCGGCCTACTACATGGCAGCTGTGCTTAAGTCGGAACTTGGTAAGACCGATGCAGCCGTAGATTTACTGAAGCAAGGTATTATTCTGGCCACCCGTTTACGAGAAACAGCCACCCTGCGCGAACTCAAAGAAGCGCTGCAGCAACTGGAATCTTAAAACGGCATATCGCCTTCATTGGCTGATGGCGGAGGTTCATCCTCCGGCCGAATCTGGTTCAGGCGGCTTTCGCGGGTAATCATACCAAAACTACGATCAGCTGCCGGTGCTTCGTAGTCGGTAAACTTGGTGTACTTACCGATAAACCTGAGTTTAACCGAGCCGGTAGAGCCGTTGCGGTGTTTGGCAATGATTACTTCGCCCATACCCGTGGTCGTCATACCTTCCTCATCCTGCGTTATTTTATAATACTCCGGCCGGTATAAAAATATAACCAGGTCGGCATCCTGTTCGATGGAGCCTGACTCTCGCAAATCCGAAAGTTGCGGCTTTTTATCGCCCCCTCGTGTTTCAACGCCCCGACTTAATTGCGACAGGGCGATAACCGGAACGTTCAGTTCTTTGGCAATGCCTTTTAATGCACGAGAGATAGATGCAATTTCCTGTTCGCGGTTTCCGCCCGTATCACCGCGCATCAATTGCAGGTAATCAACAATAATTAGCTGTACTCCGTGTTCGGCTTTTAACCTGCGGCATTTGGCGCGTAATTCCAGTATAGTTAATGCCGGGGTGTCATCAATAAAAATGGGTGCTGCTGAAAGTTTGTTGGTTTTGTGCACCAGTTGTTGCCATTCAAAATCAGCCAGCTGGCCTTTGCGGATTTTTTCACCTTCCAGTTCGGCTTCGGCCGATATCATCCTGTTCACCAGTTGTACCGAGGCCATTTCTAACGAAAAGATGGCTACCGGTCGTTTAAAATCAACGGCAGCATTACGCATAGCCGAAACAACAAAGGCAGTTTTACCCATACCGGGCCGGGCAGCAATAATAATCAGATCGGAATTCTGCCAGCCAGAAGTCATCCGATCGAGTGCCACAAAGCCTGAGGGTACTCCGGTAAGCCCGTCTTTATGTTCCTTAAGTTTCTGTAACTCGGTTATAGCCCGGTACATCAGGTTGCGCATGTTGTCGTAATTCTTGCGCAGGTTGCTGTCGGATATTTCGAAGATGGATTGCTCGGTTTTATCCAGTAGTTCAAATACATCGGTAGTGTCTTCGTAGGCATCGTGATGGATTTGGGAGGCAATCTGTATAAGATTACGTTTAATCGCCATCTCAATCACCACACGAGCGTGGTATTCGATATTGGCGCCTGAACTGACTTTTGATGTCAGTTCAGCAATGTAATAAGCCCCGCCTACCAGTTCAATTTTACCCTCTTTGCGCAACTGGTTTACCACCGTGCGCATATCCACAGGCTCCGAACCTTTGAACAATTCAATGATAGCCCGGTAGATCTCCTGGTGCTGTTCGGAATAAAAATGCTCGGGTTTTAAAAACTCGACAACTGCGTTAAGCGCGCCTTTTTCAAGCATCAGCGCGCCTAACACAGCCTCTTCCAAATCAAGCGCCTGCGGTGGAAGTTTACCCAGACTTTCGGAAATATCGCGCACCAGCAGTTTGCTCTTTCCCGTAGTCACCAGGGACTTACTTCCTGTTCGTAAAGGTGTTGACCGGTTTTGCTCCATTACACGTGGTTGTTGTACATGTTGCTTGTTAAGTGGACAAACGTAAGCAAACAGGTACTTGGGTTAACGACAATCGTTCAACACCCCATGGCCAATCATCCACAAGGTGGTTAACAAATTGTACACAGCAGATTTTCAACCAAGATACATGGACTTCGGTGACAAGCTGTGACGGAATTATTATCACCTATTGACGAATCAGTTTTTATAGTATTTTGATGCCTTAATCAAAGCCTATGTCAGCACTTCAGGCAGTTCACTTTACCGGCATTGGCGGGGCCATCATGCACAACCTGGCGATTTCTCTTCATAAAAAAGGCTTTTCGGTTACCGGGTCGGATGTTACACTTGAAGAGCCGGTGCGTGAAGAACTGCTTAAACACGGTTTACTGCCTGCCGCCCAGGGTTGGTTCCCTGAAAAGATTCATCCCGGTATTACGGCCGTTATTGTTGGGCCGGAAACTGAAAACCAAAATCCCGAACTAACGGCAGCAAGAAAAACAGGAGTTGCAATTTACTCGTATCCCGAGTTCATCTACAGGCAGGCCATAGACAAACAACGCATTGTTGTTGCGGGCAGCCGTGGAAGAGCTGGACTGACAGCAATGGTGCTGTTTGCTTTACACTACTTTAAACGCCCTTTTGATTACGTAATCAACCGCCCTCTGAAATGGCTACCGGAAACAGTACGCCTAACGGATGCCCCATTAATAATAATTGAGGGTGATGAGTCGCCCGGCCCAGTAGACCAAACAGCCGGATTTCTACACTACCAACATCATATCGGCCTGATATGCAGTATTAACTGGGATCATACCAGTCCGTTTAAAAGCGAAGAAGATTATGTTAAACAGTTTGATGCGTTTGGCGACCGGACACCAAAAGGCGGGTTGCTGTTTTACTGCGAAAATAACACACTGGCAACGGTTGTCGGGGCAAAACAGCGACCCGATGTGTTAAGTATTCCGTATAAAATTCATCCGCATACATCCGATCAGGGCAAGCACTACATCATAGCCGGAAAGAACAAAATACCGGTGCAGGTTTACGGCACGCAGAATTTTGAAAGCATGAGTGGCGCCATGGAATTACTGAGGCGCATTGGCGTGCCTGCTGAAAAATTTTACGAAGCCATCCAGCATTTTACTTTGTAATGCTTTATACCTTGATGAAATTAAATCTACGCAATCCGCTGTGCTTTTTCGATCTGGAAACTACCGGCACAAATATCATACAGGATCGGATCATTGAAATTGCCGTAATAAAACTTTTCCCGAACGGAGAGGTATCCCGAAAATCGAACATGCTGAATCCCACAATACCCATCCCTGCTGAAGCAACAGCTGTGCACGGCATAACAAATGATGCTGTTAAAAACAAACCAACCTTTAAAGAAGTGGCGAGGGAATACGCCAGGCTTCTGGAAGGAGCTGATTTGGCCGGTTTCAATATCCTGAAATTTGATATTCCTATACTGGTTGAAGAATTTCTCCGGGCGGGTGTTGAGTTTGACTACTCGCGAAAGAAAATAATCGACTCGCAGCGGATTTACCACCTCATGGAAAAAAGAACCCTGGCGGCCGCCTACCAGTTTTACCTGAACAAACAACTAGCCGATGCTCACACAGCCGAAGCTGATACCGAAGCGTCCATGGAAGTGTTGCTGGCCCAGGTTGAACGGTATAATAACCAGCCGGTAACCGATGGCATGGGTAAAAAAATCGGTGAGATAAAAAACGATATGGACACACTAGCCCAACTTACCACTTCGGATTTGGTTGATCTGGCCGGCAGAATGATAAAAGGCAAACAGGGCGAAATCCAATTTAACTTCGGCAAACACAAGGGTAAAAACGTACTGGATGTATTGCGCGATGAGCCCTCGTATTACGACTGGATGATGAATGGCGATTTTCCGATGGATACCAAGCGAAAACTTACCGAAATCAAGCTTAAAGGTTTTAAAAAGTAATTTAGGTTCTTCTTCTTTACTGCAAATTGCCTACAGCAGACCACGTGCTACCCTGGAATCGGAGCTAAGTTTTTTTTTAAAAAAGAATTAAAAATTCATGCTGCGATTTATGCTACCTTTGGCCTATCCCTTATTTGTGTGATTAGAAAGTCCTGCATCCTCCTCCAAGTTCTCAGCCTGCTTGCATGGTCGGTCGCTACCCCGGTTCAGACTGGTATGGGCAAAAAAGGGTTCACTGCAGCATCCAGCAAGTTAGTGCTTCATAGCCTTTTCACAGCTTCACCGGAAACAGTGGAAAAGAAACTTACCGATGACACATTGAAAACCACTTCGTATTTCTTCACAGCAGAATCTCTTCCGTTTTCATCGGTTCGCAATTTTTTTCATGTTGGCGGGTTCGTTTACCAACACCCCATTTACAATACGCTCTCGGCCCAGGCGCCCTGACACTTGCAAAAGTATTGAGCCTCCCCCGAATTACGGGCAGAGTACATTCAATTTTTCTCCACCTTCTGAACTAATTATTTCTCTATGAAAAGAGTGATCGATTTTCTCTCGCGCTATTGGTTCCTCCTTATTATGACAGTCCTATTTCTAGGTCTAATGATTGCGGTGGCCAATTTTTAATCAATTAATAGCGCTAATTGAGTTGGAAAGAAAACTACCTGCAAGCTCCAAACAGCGTTATCACGGGGACGCTGGTTTGTTCATTTACAATTACTAGAGGTCATCTCAAAAATAAACTTAACCACAAAGGCCACTAAGTACACACAAAGGATACGGAGAAACACAATATACTGACCTCTTTCTTTGTGACCTTTGTGCTTTCTCTGTGCTACTTTGTGGTTAGCCTGATTTTTGAGATGGCCTCTAGAAATAAGTATCTGAAGGAGTTCCTCAAATCACTATGAGTTAAGGCCTATCACCTGAGTGCATTGAATAACTAATCCATGCTAATCAATACAGCGGTATAAACAAGGTAAGCCCCAAGCAGGATTATGGCTTCCCACCGGTCTAGTTTTGCCCGATTAATTGTAAACATAAAGATCATCAGCACAATGGTTGACCCAAGGAGAACGTAAATATCAAAGTTCATTGCGGTGTTAAAATGGATTGGGGTGATAAGTCCGGTTAATCCTAAAATAAAAAAAATATTGAAGATGTTGGAGCCTATTACATTGCCAATGGCAATGTCGGTGTTGCGTTTATAAGCAGCCACTGCTGATGTTGCCAGTTCAGGTAAGGATGTACCCGCGGCAAGAATGGTCAGCCCGATTAATTTTTCACTCAATCCAAAATGGTGCGCGATCGAAATAGCACTGTCCACAACAAGTTTGCCCCCTCCTATCAACATAACCAGTCCCACCACCACCATAACTATTGCTATTGACATTCGATAGACTTTAGTGTTAGTTGCTACTTCTTCGCCTGATGAATTTTTCATCGTCTTATAAATGTATCCCATAAATAAGGCGAAACACAGCATGAGTACACCACTATCGACCCTCCCAAGCGAATTGCCGGTTCCATTCCGGATGAGTTCGTCATTTACCAGTAAAAACAAAACACCCGCAGCAATCAACGATATCGGAATTTCGTATTTCACGGTGCTTTTCTGTACTACCAAGGGATAAATGATTCCTGCAAGACCAAGAATAAAAAGGAGATTGAAATTGTTACTACCAATCACGTTACCGAACGAGGCGTCATTCTGACCGTTGATGGCCGCAAGCAGGCTCACGATAAATTCGGGCATCGAAGTGCCAAAAGCCACCACAGTTAGTCCAATGGCCAGGTTTGATATGCCGCACTTTTTGGCTATTGATGAGGCTCCAACTACCAGGAAATCGGCCCCCTTAATCAGGATTGCAAATCCGGCTAACAGCAAAAGTAAGTTTACCATCGGATAATGTAATTTTAAGCTATACGTGAATCAGGTACCGTTCTATCAGGATATAGGCAGCAGCACCGGAGGCATATCCTATGAGAGCCAGTAGGCTGATCCTTTTTAGGTACCAAATGAAATCCACCTTTTCCATGCCCATTACGGCCACGCCCGCAGCCGAGCCGATAATCAGAAGACTACCGCCTGTTCCTGCACAATAAGCAAGGTATTCCCAGACCATATGGTCTGGCGGGTAGACAGAAAGATCGTACATGCCCATGGTAGCAGCCACCAATGGTACATTGTCAACAATGGCCGATAATAAACCGATTAGAGTAACAATAATTCGTTGGTCACCAAATGTTTGCTCAAGCGTTTGCGCAAAGTGCTGTAGTACCTGCATGGTTTCCAAGGCACTAACGGCAAGCAAAATCCCAAGAAAGAACAATACACTAGGAACATCCACTCGCTGAAGGGCCCCGGCCACCGTATAATGCTTTCGACTGGCTTCGTCTTTTTCAGGGTTAAGCAGTTCGGATATAATCCAGAGTATACCCAATCCAAGCAATATGCCTGTATAGGGAGGCATGTGTGTAAACGTTTTGAAAACAGGGACAGAAATCAAAGCACCTACCCCTGCAAATAGCATGACTTTTCCGTGTAATGTTGGCGGTCTGTCAACTGTAGGTTGGCTTGCTGTTAATGTATTAAATGAGTGCTTCATTGTAATGCCTAGCACTAGCAAAGGGGCCATTAAACAAATTGCGCTCGGCACAAAGAGCATTTTCATAATATTCAGGGAAGTTATCTGACCACCAATCCACAGCATAGTGGTGGTTACATCCCCTATGGGAGTCCATGCTCCGCCAGCATTGGCCGCAATGACCACCATACTTGCAAAAAAGAGTTTAGTCTCTTTATCAGGTATCAATTTCCGTAAAAGTGAGACCATAACGATGGTGGTGGTGAGATTGTCAAGAATAGAAGAAAGAAAGAATGCTATCCAACATACTAACCAAAGCAGGGTTCTGGGATTTCTTGTCTTGATCCTGTCGGTAATCAACCGGAAGCCGTGATGAGCATCCACCAACTCAACAATGGTCATTGCGCCCAAAAGGAAAAACAATATCTGGGAAATTTCAGCCAAGTGTTCGGAAAGTGAGAAGGTTACAAATTCCCGGTGAAGCTCTATAGGTGTAATTTCGGTATTAAGTGTATGGTCGTTCTCTACACCTCTTATTGCCAGAAAATTTGCATAGGCAGGGCTTTGCAATAACTTCTCCTCCGGAGAGCTGACCATAAACAAGGTCCAGCAAAGAACACCGGTTACAATGGCAATGGCTGTTTTGTTGATTCTTAGGGAGTGTTCAAACGCAATACCCAGATAGCCTAGAACAAAGACTACAATAATAAGGGTGAGCATGGCGTAAAGTGATCTTGTACAAAGATCATAATTATACAACAGGTTGTTCGACTTTCTGGGTTTTTATTTTTTTGCGACCGGGCAGCCAACTAATTCCATTGCTAATCCTATGCTTTCCAGTTCATTTTTTCTACTTTAGCCTCCCGGGTAACGACCAACCTGCCGGCCTTCCGTATTGAGTGCCTTTGTTCTGATGTGCAGTCAGGTGTTTGTGTACGAAAGGGGTAAAAGAAACTGGTCAGTCAGCCAGTGAACGAGGTAAACTTTACTCATTATCACGATTGCCACAGGAATAAACGAACCTGTGCTGAATGAAGAAACACAGGGCAGGTACCATTGGAGTTTACTTAATCTTCTCCCACACTTCACTAACCGGATTACCGGTAGTACCCTTTCCTCTGTGATACCAATCGGTACCATCTAATCTGCAATCAAATGCCAGCGCCATACCCGCCCGTGAATTGTCGCGCGAAAAAAACCGGATGCTTTCAGTGTATTTCCCGTCTTTAACCTGGTATTCACCTCCACCGGTTCCCATAAACTGCCGGGTTTCATGATTAAAGGCAGCCCACTGAAAATATTTACCAGAAAGAATTTTAATGGTTTGACGGGGTGATGTACTTCCTCTCCGGTCACCAGCCACTCCGTTATCATCAACCCGCGCACCAAAACGCCAGGCCCCGGTAAGCGCAGTCGATGTATCATCAACTTTCTTCCAGGTTTCCTTTACCCTTGTTCCATGCATCGGAGATTCAATGGTTAACTCATCTTTTTTAATAGTATAGGTATAAGTAACCGGCTGACGAACCTGTGTGCTGTCGGTTGTATAAAAATCAAAGGTTTCGGTGTAATTCTTTCCGGTAAGTGTATAATTGCCGCCTCCCGCCTTTATAAACTTCCCATCCTTATCATACACTCCAAACATAAAATATGTATCGCTGTAAATTTTTATGCACTCATTTGTAAACAGCTTGCCGTTTTGCGTTGCCAGTTTCCAGGCTCCGGCCAGGCTTTGGCCATAAATGAAACCGGTGCTAACCATCAGGATGATCAAAAAATTGATTGGAAGCTTCATACTGATAATTCAACGATTAAGGTTCACTATTTAAAGTTCAGGGTTCAAAGTTGAGGAGTCACCTGTACAAACGTGTTTACTTTTTATAGTATTTCATTGCCTCCGGCATCCAGCTGTTTAAATCGCTAATGCGGGTTTCGTTCGAAGGGTGGGTTGAAAGAAATTCGGGTGGTTGTTGCCCGCCACTAAGTGTCTTCATGCGCTCCCAGAATTTGGGTGCTTCCTGCGGATCATAGCCCGCCATCGCCATAAAAATCAACCCCATCCGGTCGGCTTCCGACTCGTGCTGCCGGCTGAACTTCAGCATACCGATACCGGCACCGGCACCAACAGCCTGCATTAACAACTCATTTCCCAACGTTGGGTTCTGGCCCATTAAGGCACCAAGTGATTGCAGGCCAACCTGGGCAACCATCTGCTGACTCATCCGTTCGCGGCCATGATTGGCAATGGCATGCGCCACTTCGTGTCCCATCACTACCGCTACGCCAAGTTCATCTTTACATATCGGAAGAATGCCCGTATAAAATGCCACTTTTCCTCCTGGCATACACCAGGCATTCACTGTTGGGTCATCTATCAGGTTAAACTCCCACGCAAATCCGTCAAGTTGAGAGGATAAATTTTTCTCAGCCATGTACTGTTCAACAGCCTTTTGAATATTAACACCCACGCGCCTGATCAACTCGGTTTGTTCAGCATTTTTGGATAACGGACCCTTGGCAATAACCTCACGGTATTGCTGCGCTGCCATCGGAATAATTTCGGCATTGGAAATCAGGGTTAACTGACTGCGACCGGTAACAGCAACCGTTGTACATGCGTACATCAGCAAACCGCTCATCAACAGAAAAAGTACTTTTCGTAGCATGGTGATTAATTTTAAAGCAAAAATAAACATTCAACCCCTTATTTGTTAATACCTTTACGGTAATAAGAACTGAACTAATATGCGGATTTTTGCCATTGGCCGGAACTATGTTGAGCACATCCGGGAACTGAACAACGAACGACCGGACGAACCGGTAATTTTTACCAAGCCCGATACCGCTTTACTCAAAAATAACGAACCTTTTTACTACCCCGATTTCTCCAATGACATCCACCACGAGGTGGAATTGGTGTTGCGCATCTGCAAAGAAGGCAAAAACATCCAGGAAAAATTTGCAGGTAAGTACTACGACAGCCTCGGTATCGGGATTGATTTTACCGCGCGCGACTTACAAAACAAGGCAAAAGAAAAAGGCCTGCCGTGGGATATCGCCAAAGGGTTTAACGGCTCGGCACCCATTTCAGACAAATTTATTCCGGTAACCAGTTTTAAGAACTTATCAGACATTAATTTCCGTTTAACAGTTGACGGCCAGTTGAAACAACAAGGCAATACCGGCCTGATGATTTTTAGTTTTGATTATATTGTTTCATACTTATCAAAATTTTTTACCCTGCGCACCGGTGACCTGATTTTTACCGGAACCCCGAAAGGAGTTGGGCCGGTAAAACCCGGAAATGTGCTTGCGGCTTTTATTGAAGATGAAAAACTGCTGGAATTTGAAGTTAAGTAATGGGTTAGTAGTTGTTGCGCTGATTGGCTTTGTACTCACAGGTAATGCCCAGTTCAGTGAAACCGATAACATGCCACCGGCAGCTACGTACCTGTTTCCTGTTAAGCCCGGTCAACCCGCTGCATTGGCGGGTACGATGGGCGAGTTGCGCTCCACGCATTTTCATACCGGCATCGACATACGCACCCTGAATGAAATCGGCTGGCCTGTACGTGCTGCCAACCAGGGTTACATATCGCGGATAACCATCTCCCCTTCCGGCTTCGGCCTTGTCATGTACGTAAAGCACCCCGATGGCTACACCACCGTGTATGGACATCTTGATAAATTCAAAAAGGAAGTTGACGAATACGTTCGCAGAGAACGCTACCGCAGAAAGACATCGTCCATTGATTTGTATTTCCGAAAAGATCAGTTTAAAGTTAACCGGGGCGATACCATTGCCTTTTCCGGAAATACCGGCTCCTCGGCCGGTCCGCACCTGCACTTCGACATCCGCGATGAAAACAACCGCGCCCTTGATCCACTGCGGTTCAATTTTTCAGAAGTTGTTGATAACGCGCCTCCGGTTGTACGGAAAGTTGCGCTAAGAACACTTGATATGGACGCACGCATTAACGACCAGTTTGGACGGTTCGAGTTTTATGTTACGAAAACAGGCCGTGAGTATGTACTCCCCCAGCCCATCTTTGCTCACGGCAACATCGGCATTGAAGTGCTGGCTTACGATGTGGTAGACAACCCAAACTACCGTTGCGGGGTAAATTATATTGAAGTGTATGCCGACAGCCAGCAGGTATTCAGCCAGGCCATCGAACAACTGAACCTGAACGAAGGCCGGTCGGTGTTTACCGTGATGGATTTCAAAACACTTCGGACGGCTGGCGATCGGTTTTATAAATTATACGTGGATGATGGCAACCAGCTTGGATTTTACCGTGCAACCCGTAACGGCAAAATTACTGTAACTCCCGATGCACTAACTCCTGTTAAGATTATATTATCGGATGCGTACGGTAATAACAGTACCCTGCGGCTAACTCTTAACCACAGCAAACCGGTAAACCTGGTTAAGTGGTTGAATCCGGTAGAAACCACAACGTACTCCATTCAGGAAAACACCTGGGTCATCACAACAAAAACATGTCCGAAAAATACGCTGGCCTGGAAAAAAGGAGAGCCATCGGTAATTGATCCGGCATACCTGAACTCCGCCACTACCGTTTACCTGATCGACCTGCGCAACCCATTGCCCGATTCAGTTATTCTTTGTGGTGGACGTGTTATACCACCGGTTCAGGCACGGGTATATCCCGGTAGAGAATATACCTTTTACAGCGGCTACACCGATATCCAGTTCCCGGCAAGAGCCTCATACGATACATTGTACTTCTCCACTTCCTACTTGGCCACCAACGACTCCCTGGAGTTGTTCACTATTGGTGATCCGAATGTGCCGCTCCGGCAAAGCATTAAAGTAACCCTGAAACCCAATCGCAGTTACACCACTCCAGAAAAAACAAGCGTTTATCGCAAGAATGGAAAAGGTTACTTATTCGAAGGCGGTACCTGGACATACGGAAAAATTCAATTTACAACACGCGACTTTGGCACGTTTACATTACTGACTGACTCCATTCCACCAGCCATTACTCCCCTGCAAGTCAACCGCTATGGTACCCGGTTTAAAATACGCGATAATCTTTCGGGCATTGCATCCATTGAAGCAACACTTGGGGGGCAGTGGCTGTTAATGAACTATGATGAAAAGTCGAATACAATAGAATCAGAAACTGTAAATAAGAATACATTACTGCAAGGCGATTTCGTACTGACGATAACTGACAATGCAGGAAACCAACAGGTATTTAAACAAACCATTAACTAACTATGCTGAAAGCTGGAACCAAAGCCCCTGATTTTACAACCACCGACCAGGACGGTAAACCGGTTAAATTATCCGACTATAAAGGCAAGAAAGTAGTACTTTACTTCTATCCTAAAGATCAAACTCCCGGCTGCACGGCCGAAGCGTGCAACCTGCGCGACAATTATAAATTGCTGCAGAAACAAGGCTATGAAGTGCTGGGTGTGAGCACCGACAGCGAAAAATCGCACCAGAAATTTATTGCCAAAGAAAAGCTGCCCTTCCGCCTACTGGCCGATGTAGATAAAACCGTTCACACCAAGTACGAAACCTGGATTGAAAAATCGATGTACGGACGAAAGTACATGGGCACCGCACGGGTTACCTATATTATTAATGAAAAGGGCGTGATTGATGACGTGATTGAAAAAGTGGATACGAAAAACCATGCCGACCAGATACTTAAAGGTTTGGGTACCACACCCGTAAAGTCAGCAAAGAAATCTCCGGCTAAAAAGAAAGTGGCCGCAAAGAAAAAGACAGGTAAAAAGAAGAAATGATACCGCAAAAATACTTGCCTGCGCATTGAAGCAGCCTGACATTGTGATTGGCCTGAGCCTTCGAAGGACCTCTTAACAAGGTGTTCTATGAATATGACATGATAACTCTTGAAATTTGAAGGAGAACTTGGAGAAAGTAATGTGGCACGGTATCTTCACCCCGGATTAACCACTACATGCTATGCCCCAGCCTGACTACCCCTACCTGAAAAAACTATGTGCGCAGATCAGGCGCGACATTGTGCGCATGGTACACGCCTGCCAGAGCGGCCACCCGGGCGGATCGCTGGGGTGTACCGAGTTTTTTGTGGCACTGTATTTCCACATTATGCGGAGAAAACCCGGCTTCAATATGGATGGAATTGGTGAAGACATTTTCTTTCTGTCCAACGGGCATATTTCTCCGGTTTGGTATTCCACCCTGGCACGGGCCGGTTATTTTGATGTAAAAGAACTTTCCACCTTCCGCTTTATCAATTCGCGCTTGCAGGGTCACCCGGCTACGCATGAAGGTTTGCCTGGAGTAAGAGTAGCTTCGGGATCATTGGGCCAGGGACTTTCTGTAGCTGTGGGAGCCGCCCAGGCGAAAAAACTAAACAAAGACGATCACTTTGTTTTTGTACTGATGGGCGATGGCGAACAGCAGGAAGGCCAGGTATGGGAAGCGGCCATGTATGCCGCCCACCACAAGGTTGACAACCTGATTGCTACCATTGACTACAACGGCCAGCAGATTGACGGCCCTGTTAAGGACATCATTGATTTGAAGAACCTTCGTGCAAAGTATGAAGCCTTCGGCTGGGACGTACAGGAATTCAATGGCAACAAGCTGGAAGAAGTGATCACCGGCCTTGAAAAAGCAAAAACCTTAACGGGCAAGGGCAAACCCGTACTTAACCTGATGCGCACCGAAATGGGCTATGGCGTTGACTTTATGATGGGCTCGCACAAATGGCATGGCGTGGCACCCAACGATGAGGAGTTTGCCAAAGCGATGGCGCAGTTGGAGGTTACTGAGTTAGGGGATTACTGATCCTTTCTGTGAACATTGTATGTAGCTAATAGAGAAAACCAAAGAGCCACAATGGAATTTTATTACCAAAGCCATATTCTATATCATCCGCAACGATATAAGCATTCTTTACTCCTTTAATCTGGACGTTTGTCTTTTCCTTTCCTCCAACTTCGAACGTATATTTCTCATTCACTTTAAAATCGCCAACCTTCGGATAGGACACCGTCAACCCGGCATCCTGAACATGTGATAAAAACAATGTTTCTCTGATATTTCCTTTGTTTGGTTTTTCATCGGCCAACGCATGCACCAGGTTGGTATTGTTCAGGTAAATCTTGTCCGGCTTGTTCATCAGGCTTATACCCTTCACATCCGACCGAAGGTTACGGATAAGCTGAGCTTTTTCCAGCGTATCCAGCATTTCAAGGACTCGTATGCGACTGGTGCCAACCGCTACCGAAAGTTTGTGAATATTTGGAGTAAACGGTACTGACCGCGATATGATGTAGAGCAGCTTCTTCAGCCTGGCTAACGAAGCGCCTTCCATTGCCCGGGCCTCGGGCAGATCGTAATCAATAATGACATTTATTAACTGATTGAGCTTGGTGAGATAAGCCGCTTCCCCTTCTATGAAAAAAGGATAAACACCATACTTAATGTAGTGATGATAATGGGCCAGCAACGCCTTTACTTTTTTTATGATCAACCCGCTTATGCTTTCATGATCACGAATAATCTCTTCAAAAGTGTAGGCTGGTAAGTCTATGCCATGCAAAAGAGACAGGTACTCCCGAAAGGAAAGTCCGGGAAGATGATATTCCATAACCCGCCTGGAAAGATCGGCTGAGGACTTTTGGAGTGCAAGAATGGAGGAACCTGAAATGACCAGTTGAAGCTCTTTTTTGAAATCGTACAGGTTCTTAACTTCCGTTTGCCAGCCCTGATATTTGTGCACCTCGTCAAGAAAAAGGTAGCGGCCTCCTAGTTGGTAAAATTCCTCTGCAACCTCCGTCAGGGTATGTTGCCGGAAGTACAGGTCGTCAAGTGTAAGGTATAGCGTATTCTTTACCGGCAACTGCTCTTTGATGTATTGTAGCATCAGGGTTGACTTCCCCGTTCCGCGAGCTCCCTCAATCCGGATAGCCCGTGCTTTCCAGTTGATTTTTTGCATGAGGTAACGCACAAAGGTAGTTTCAACCCCATCCCGCAAGGAACGATACTTGGCAATCAGCGACTCCATGTGTATCTTAATTGATACGTAAATGTATTAAAATCGTTTCACAATTGAAACAAACTTGGGTTTACCCGTTTTGCAAATGTGTGTTGAGGGTGGGCGGGCAATGGAATGAGTAAGTGCTTTATCACTTCTTAGGCACCTTCAGTTTTTTCACCTTCAGGTGGTTGCCCTCCCACAGGTCATCAGTGCCACCGTTAAAAACAGCCAACCTTGGGTTACCCAACTCAAAACTTAACACTAAGTACTACAGAGTAACTGGTTTGAACACTTTTTAGAATTGTATGGAGGTCAAGAAAAACCCTTCGGCCGATCTTGAAAGTATGCGGCCCCTGTTTTTTGGGGTAGGCCTGGTAACCACACTGACCGTTGTGATTTTGGCGTTTAACTGGCGTACAGCCGAAAGGAAACATGTTGCCCGGGATCATACACAAGAAGAGACCGATGACCTGATTGAAATTCCGCCAACCGAACAATTACCTCCCCCGCCACCCCAGCGCGTTCAACCCCTTAAAGTAGTTGAAGTACCCGATGAAGAGGAGATTAAAGAAGAACTGACCATTGCTCTTGATCAGGAGACGGTAGCCGAGTTTACACCTGAAGCCGCACAGGTTGAAGTACAGCATGAAGAGGAAGAAACCGACCAGATTTTTCTGGTGGTTGAATCAGAAGCCGAATTTAAAGGTGGCCGCACAGCGCTGATAAAATTTGTAAGCGAAAATCTGAAATACCCGAACCAGGCCAGGCGCATGGGCATTGAAGGCAAAGTTTTTCTCGCGGCTGTTATTGAAAAAGACGGCTCGGTAACCAACGTGCAGGTGCTTAAAGGCATTGGTGCCGGCTGCGATGAAGAAGCCGTGCGTGTGGTGAGCAAACTGCCGAACTGGATTCCGGCAAAACAACGGGGCCGGCCGGTACGAAGCCGGATTACAGTGCCTATTGTTTTTGCGCTGGATCAATAAGTTATTGCTTAAGCCCTTTGATAACCACATTACCGGTACCGTCTTTCCGGCACGGATAAAGCAAAGCTTCTTTCGATTTCCTGGGATCATTAACTAGTTCGTAAAATTCATCGAGGTAGCGAAGTGTTTTGCTCTTGTAAACATTGTCAACCAGGTTCGTTGTTGAGTAAAGTTTGTAAAAAGCAGGCTTCAATTCATTAAACCTTTCAATAACTCCGGCAAATAAACCCAACTCATTCACACAATAACCTCTATACCTTCGTTCACGGGTACTGGTAAGCTTAAGTTCTTCAGCCGGCCTGGCATAGGGCGCACCAACTATCCCGGCATGATCAAAATCGTATGGAACCGGGGATGGCATTGCCAGCGAGTCAGTAGCAATAAGTTTAATATTTTGACGGTATTGAATAGACCAGTCAGTATTGCCAATCATAAACTGAAACATGGCCATCGTCAGAAAATCGTCAGCCTGAGTTTGTTCAGGTCGGATTAATCGCTTTTCAATTAAAACAGCCTTGTTGCGCCTGGCCATCTGGTCATCCTCTTCTAACAGAAACCCATATAGCGGTTTGCTTTGTTTGCCCTTACCGGTGTCATCATAAATAACCTTCACCAAACGCACCCTGAAACTTTTCGGTGTTATGAGGTTGTACAGCCGGTAAACCAGGTACTCGCGCACCACATATTCTTCGCCCTGGCAGGGTGTTACGAGTTTAAGTTTATCTGAGCCGCTGAAAACGGTTCCAGCAACATCCTTCTTTGCAAAGTTCAGGAGCAATGGCGGATAGTAGCAGATTTGATCCGATTTCCGGAAGTGCCCCCTTGTCCGTATCCGTACCGGCATGACAACCTGCTCACCATTACTTTCATAATTTAGGGTAAACGGGTGATACAAGGGGTTATTGCCACGATCTTTAAGCACCGCCCGGATATCGCCAGCAATAACCAGCTGCAGTACATCATCGCTTCTAAACAGCGGTTCCTGGCCAAATACAACTATTGAAAAAATAAGGATAGCAAGAAGCAAAGCAAATCGTTTCACAACTCTCTCCATTGGGTTTACAAATTACCTAAAATCTCCCGATCGCATTTTAAAACATATCCTTATCTTTAACCATGGAGAACCTTCAACTTTTTACCGGCTATTTTTTCGTCAGGTTGCTCATTAATACAACAGCAATGATCATCCTGATCCGTTTCATTTACTATCACACCTATAACAAGCGAAACCTGTTCTTTACTTACTTCCTGCTGAACTTCGTGGTATTTCTGCTGGCATTTATGCTGGAGAAAGCAAAAGCGTTCAGTTCGCTTAGCAGCGCATTTGGTTTGCTGGCAGCTTTCTCACTGCTCCGCTTCCGAACTGAAACGCTGTCATCTAAAGATATGACTTACCTGTTTATCATCATGGCACTGGGCCTGATTAACTCGGTCATGATGGGCACCGTGCTGGAGATCGCTATTGTAAACGGAATGCTGTTACTGGCAGTTTACATTGTTGACGGCAACATTCTGATGAAAAACCAAAAAACAAAAATGGTGGAATACGAAGGTCTTGAAAATATCAAACCTGATAAACATCATTTGCTAATCGAAGATCTGAAGCAACGTACCGGATTGAACATCAACCGCATTTCAGTAGAACAGATAGACTTTACCCGCAACAGGGCTGAAATAAAAATCTACTATTATTCCTGATGAAAAGGTTGTTACTCTTCCTGCTGCTACTAACCTGCCCCGGGTACGCTCAGGAAGTAACTCCACTTTTCAGATCAGAAGAACCGCTTTCAATCCGGCTTAACTTTTCCATTAAAGAACTTAAGAAGAACACAAATGATACGGTATACACAGCATCAGTACTTGCATATCAGACAACGGCAGGTACCTGGGATTCCGTTAAAATTGACCTACGCGCCCGGGGGCATTTCAGAAGGGCCAACTGTTCCTTTCCTCCGCTAAAAGTAAAAATTAAAAAAGGTCAGGGCGACAAAACTCCGTTTGCCGGAAACAAAAACCTGAAACTGGTTGTGCCGTGCCAGAGCGGCAAGTTGTACAACGACCTCATCATTAAGGAACACCTGGCATATCAACTCTATAAAGAAGTAACACCGTATTACTTCAATACCCGACTGGTAAATCTTTCGTTAACAGATGGCCGGGGTAAGAGTGCAAAAAACCACGAATTAACCGGATTATTTATAGAAGATGACGACCTTGTTGCCAAACGGCTTAAAGCAAAAACGTATGCCTCAGAGAAAGTCCACCCGATGAAACTGGCTGATACAGCAACCATTATGCAGGATTTTTTTCAGTACATGATCTCTAACTCCGACTGGTCGGCTGTGCAATCTCACAACATTGTAGTGTTTGAATCAAAAAATCAACTTATTCCAGTGGCATACGATTTTGATATGTCGGGATTGGTGAATGCGCCCTACGGCCAGGTGAGCGAACTTGTAGGAACCAGCAATGTTCGTGAAAGGGTTTATCGGGGCTTTTGCCGCAACCCGGAACTATTTGAGTACGCACGATCAGAATACCTTAGACTGGAACCCGTTTTGCTGGATGTAGTGACTTGCTTTGAAGGAAAACTGCATCCCAGGGACAGTGCCGACACCAGGCGATACCTGGGCGAATTTTTCAGTACCTTAAAAAGCGACAAAAGTTTTAGAGAAAACATTGTTCAAAAGTGCCGCAAGTTTTGAACTAGCCTTATGAAAATCCGGGTAAGTCAAATTGTTATATTACTCCTTTTCTCACTACAGGCTTTTCCCCAACAGTTGTTGGTGCAGCCTTACCTGCAACCGGGCAATGCCTCATCCCTTACTAAAGAACAAAAAGTAGTCATCTGGCAAACTGATAGCGTGGCCGCTAATTTTTTAGTCGAGTGTGCACCGGTTGGAACAACAAGCAAGTCCGTTAAAGTAAAACCCGTTGTTACCAAACTCAGCTTGCTGAACAAAACAACCTTGCTTTACAGGGCAACCCTCACCGGTTTAAAGACTGATCAGGTTTATAGCTACACGGTGTTGTTAAACGATAAGCCAATTGCTCAACACCAATTTGAAACCCGTAGCAAAAAACCACAGACACGCTTTGCCGTGTTTGGTGATTGCGGTGCCGGAACGCAGCAACAGGCGGAAATTGCTTACCGGGTTTATCAGCAGAAGCCACAGTTTGTGCTGCTAACCGGTGACATGGTATATAACAACGGCCGTGAACTGGAATACCGCCACCGGTTTTTTCCGTATTACCTTGCTGCAGAACCCGCACCTGATAAAGGAGCACCACTTATGAACAGCATTCCTTTTTATATGCTGCTCGGAAACCACGACACGTACAGTGCAAACCTGAGTAAATACCCTGATGGCCTCGCCTACTTTTACTACACGGATTTACCCCGCAATGCACCCATAACAGCATTAACCGTTACTCCAACAGGTGAACCGCAAATTGTAAGCGCATTTAAAAAGAATACCGCACCCAGGTTTCCGGTTACCGCAAACTATTCGTTCGATTACGGCAATGTTCACATTACCTGCCTCGATGCCAATGACTACGTTAATCCGCTCGACCCACTGTTGGTAGAATGGCTTCGCACCGACATCGGTAACAGTAAAGCCGACTGGAAGATTGTGGCCTATCATCATCCCGGTTTTAACTCAAGCAAAGCACATTACAACCAGCAGTGGATGCGGTTACTCTCACCTTTGCTTGAGGAATTGGGTGTTGACCTGGTATTAACCGGCCATGTGCACAACTACCAGCGCAGCGTTCCGTTGAAATTCAATCCTAAAAAAGATGAAGCCGGAACACGCTATGTAGTTTCGGATGAGGGCCGCGTGGACGGGGTGTTTACTTTAGATACAGCGTTTGACGGAACAATCAACACAAAACCCATTGGAATAATCCACATCGTTACCGGTGCGGGTGGCGCCTCGCTATACGATAAAGAACTGGGAAGCAACCCTGAATTATGGAAACACGATCCGCCCGAAAACTGGGTGCCGTTTACCGCTAAAATGATAACCGATAAACATTCATTCACATTAATCGAAACAAACGGCACGGTGTTGACACTGAAACAGATAGACACTTCCGGCAACCTGCTTGACGAAATCCGGATTACGCGCTAATTATTTTAACACCACTTTGTAAACGGGGAATTCAGCCTGTTCTTTACCGGTAACGATTCCTGCGTATTCAATTGCATACCGTTTCGCATCCAGTGCCAGCAAAGCCGCAAACTGGCTGCTGGCACACAAAGCCCCCCTTGGTGATAGGGTACTAAGGGTGTGTATCAGGTTAATTGCTTCTCCCTTTATATCCCCATCGTGTCTGAGTACCGGACCAACATGCAGAGTGATTTTAAGCTCCGGTTCTTTTTTATGAGTCGGAACGGCATCAATCAGCGCCCGTACCATCTCCATGGCTGCTGTTTCATACTCAAAAGCCATCAGCACATTGTCGTGGGCCGGGTCTGGAGCGGCATAAGGAATGCGGTCTTCATCCAGGCGTTGGTTAATCAGTTTGTAAACCCGCTCCTTCTCCATGGTTTTCAGAAAGGCAAGATCAGCCAGAACTAGGTAGTGAACGGGCCGGTCGGTTAACGGAACAGGTGAATGCTCGTTGGTTCCGTTGTCGCCTTCAGCTGTTGTTGCCAGCATCACATCCGGATTAATGTTCAGGTAATGATCCGGATAAGGCCACAACCTGATGGTATCGCGTGTGCCACCGGTACTACGCTTAAGGTCAACTTCCGATAAAACGGTTAACAACGAAGGCACGGCATGATGTACTGCACTTCGCAGCACAGCCGAACCAAAAATTACACGGCTTTGCAGGGTAAACAGATCATCGTGGCCTTCATAGCCTTCATTGGTAACATACCGTACCGGAAATTTTTGCCGCAGGTCATGGAAGCGCTGCACCCACTGCTCACCGGCAAACCGAACACTTACATCCAGGAAATCATCCTGATTAAAAGGCAGAAAAATATTTACTTCACCCTCCTCTTCGGCCATGGCTTCGGCAAACAGAATGTCGCCACCACAGGCCAGTGAACAATAACCAATCTTGGCATTGAGTGTACGAATGCTGCTGCGGATAGCCTCTTTAATTCTTGGTTCAAGCTCAGGCGGAAAGCGCGGTGATTTGCGCTCCGGATGATCAATCATATGTCCGACAAATGCCACCACTCCGGGCGGGTTAAAAACCTTCATCACCTCACCGGATACCGGTATGTAATGATTGAGCAACCACAATTGGTTGTACACACTGGTAATTTTACCCCAGTCCGTTCCGGCTGCTTTGCGTGCCTTCACATAACACGAAATAGAGTTCGCCCTGTCTTTCAGCAGCATGTAGGCTTCGCCCAGCGTGGCCAGTTCCCAGAAATCAGTTGTTTCCGGTTTAATCATACTGATCACCTGTTGCGCAATGTCCCGGCTTTTGCCGGATTGCATGATCATGGCCGACATAGAGGCCGCATTGATGCCGGTATAATAATTCTGGGTTGTGACAAAATTCTTGAGGTATGTATCGCGCGATTGCAATGCAAAGGTGCTTTGCTGGCTTTTCTTAAATAACTCCTTGAAAATGCTGCCCAGTATCCCGGCTGTTTCGGGGTCGGCCGGGTTTGTACGGTAAACCGGTTCGAGGAATTCCTTGGCGGCTTCGGGCATGCCCGACTTCGATAAAGCCAGCGCATAGAGCTGAGCGAGCCGGGTATCGGTAGAAGATTTCAGTAACTCCTCAGCTTTTGTGCGTGCTTCCAGAAACCGCCCGTGGTTGATCAGGTTTTCGATATGTTGAATAGATTCGGGCAAATTTTTAGTGAACAGATGCTTTCAGGTCTTCCGCTTCTTTTTACCGGCCGAAGGAAAGAGCACATTATTTAATATAAGCCGGTACCCGGGTGAGTGGGGAAATAAATTCAAATCGGTAGGCCCACGGCCCCGCCCGCGGCCTCCTTCCGGGTCGTGTCCGCTGTAATACGTCCAGTGGCCGTTGCCGAGCTCTCCATATATATAGCGTACATAAGGCCGCTGCCTGTTTTCAGCCAGGATGAGCACATCCGGTTTCACATGTGGTTTATTGAACGCTGTAGTGAGCCCCGAAAATTCGCGGATAAGGTATTCGTGATTTTGCGTTAAGATGGATGGAATAACATCCCACTTAGCCGAGAACTCGAACAGTGTGAAAAACTCAGTTCCCGAATCATTATACCCCCACCCGCCTACATTGATGGTTGAGAAACTGCGGTTCATGGTTGGCTCCAGCGTGTAGTTTTCAAACGCCAGGCTTTTGGCATAGTCGAGCGGTACCTCCAGTTCATCCAATGTGTTTTCCAGATCAACCCCGTTGGCTGCAAGTGCAATGTCAAAGGTTTCAGCTCCGGAGCACATGGCGAACAAGTAACCCCCGCTTGCGCAAAAAGCATGTATCTTTTTTATCACATCGTATTTCATGGCCGATACCCGGCTATACCCTAATTGTGCAGCAGTAGTTTCCAATAATTTAACTTCAAGCTGGGCCGACTGCCTGAACTGCACCTTGCTTACCTGGCCGGTAAAGTCTTCGTGGTGAAGGTGCAGCCAGTCGTACCGCAATAAGGCATCTTCTTTTAAGATCTGCTCATCATAAATAATATCATACGGTATCTCGGCATAATCCAGTACCAGGATTACCGCATCGGTCTCATCAAGAATCACTTCGTTTTTAGGTGAGTACACGGCTATGCGCGGGGCGCGTTCCATCCGCACCAGGTTCATGTTCACAGCAGGACTTTCAATCTGGTTAAGCAATTTGTTTACCTCGGTGTCGCTAAGAATTTCAACGGAAACATCGCGCACCTTGCACTCACTGGCAAGCTCCTTTGAATAAGCAATCAAAAAACTTCCACCCCGGTAATTCAGCAGCCAGTCAACCGGTATGTTGCGCTGAAGTGTGTAAAAAGCTAACCCGTAAGCTTTCAGGTGGTTGCGCTGGCTGTTATCCATCGGGATAAGCAGGGATGATGCCAGCACCTTACCGGAAACCATTAAAGCAATCAGGATCACCCACCTTCGCATACGTTAAAGTTCGGCAGTATTATCAGAAGAACAAAAGAATTGCCCTGGAACAATTCCAATTATTCGGTTTTGGAGAGGCAATGACCTATCTTTGACCAATGCCGTCTATAGTTCCCGGATACGAATACGATATCTTCATCAGCTACCGGCACAAGGACAATAAATACGATGGCTGGGTGAGTGAATTTGTTGACAATCTGAAAAAAGAGATTGCCGCAACGTTTAAGGAGGAACTGTCTGTTTACTTCGATTCCAACCCGCACGATGGCCTGCTCGAAACCCAGGTGGTTGACAAGAGCCTGGAGGGTAAACTGAAATGCCTGATTTTTATACCCATCCTGTCGCAAACGTATTGCGACCCAAACAGCTATGCCTGGAAACACGAGTTCTGCGCCTTTAACAAACTGGCGAGTACCGATCAGTTTGGTATGTACATCAGGCTGGCCAACGGCAATGTGAACAGCCGGGTACTTCCTATTCGCATCCATGAATTAGAGGAGCAAGATCACAAATTAATTGAATCCGAACTGGGCGGCACCTTGCGTTCACTGGATTTCATTTACCGGACACCCGGTGTTAACCGGCCGTTGCGCGCACACGAAGATGAGCCTAAAGAAAACCTTAACCACATTTTTTACCGCGACCAGATTAACAAAGTAGCCAATACCATCAAGCAAACCATTGCCGGAATACGCATGAAAGGCCCGGGTGGCGAAAAAGTTTCAGCGGAAGTTTACAACAAATCCGAAGTTATCACTAAGACTACCGCAAACAGGAAGATCGTATTCGGTACTGTTGCAGCACTTATTCTGCTGGTAGCAGCCTTCTATTATTTTCGTTCAGATAATAGTATGCCTTCCGGCCAATCGGAAGAGCAAGGAATTGCTGTTTTGCCTTTTGCCGACCTGAGCCCGGAAGGCGACCAGGAATATTTTTCCGATGGCCTGAGTGAAGAACTCCTGAACCTGCTGGCGCGCATACCGGAACTGAAAGTCATTTCGCGCACTTCGGCATTTTCATTTAAAGGCAAGAATGAGGACATCCGGTCAATCGGTAAAAAACTCGGAGTAACCCACATTCTTGAAGGAAGCGTAAGAAAATCTTCCGATAAAATCCGGATCACCGCGCAGCTTATCCACGTCAGCGATGGCAGTCACATCTGGTCGAAGACGTATGACCGAACGTTGGGAGACATTTTTAAGATTCAGGATGAAATTGCCAATGCAGTTGTACAGGAACTGAAGTTAACACTTAGCGGTAACGAGGTTCATCCACGTCCTGCAAACTCAGAAGCATATAACCTTTACCTGCAGGGCCGCTACTTTTTTGCAAAACACAGGCGCGAAGATGTGGATGAAGCCATCGATTTATTCAACCAGGCAATCGCTATCGACAATTCATTGGCTGATGCCTGGGCTGCCTTGTCGTTGGCCTATGCCTCCCACGCGAACAACGGCTACATTGATCCGGCTGAAGGTTTTGAGAAGGCCCGCACGGCAGCAAATAAAGCAATAGGCCTTGCCGATGATCTGGCCAGCGGCCACTACGCACTCGCCTCTATCTTGTCGGCATACGATTGGAACTGGCCGGGTGCACAGGATGAATTCCGGAAAGCCATTGCCCGCGACCCCTCCAACATCGGGGCCATTAACGGCATGGCCAACCTTGCCCTGACATTAGGGCAATTTGATCAGGCCATTTCCTTATATACCAAAGCGCTGGAACTGGATCCATTGCGCACGGTCATCAAGGTAAATCTGGCCATGACCCTGATGCACGCCAACCGGCTGGATGAAGCTGCGCAGCAACTGAACAGGGCCCTTGAATTAAATCCGAATTTTCCAACCGCCCGCTACCGACTCGGGCTTATTTATCTGTTACAAGGAAATGCAGCAAAAGCCATCGAAGAACTTCAAAAAGAAGTAGTAGAAGACTGGCGTATGCAGGGATTAGCGATGGCCTACTACAAAGCCGGAAAAATAAAAGAAGCTGACGTACTGCTAAAAAATTTCATTACAGAGTTCCAGGAGGTGAGCGCATTTCAGATTGCTGAAATCTATGGCTGCCGCAACGATGCCGGCCAGGTATTTGCCTGGCTTGAGAAGGCCTATGCCCAGCGCGATGGCGGCCTTAGCACGTTAACCGGAAACCCCTGGCTTCGGTCAATGGAAAATGACCCGCGCTATGCCGAATTCAGGCGAAAAATGAAACTTTAAGCATTTTACAAAACCCCATGGATTACCTGTATAAATCTTTACGGATTTTTACTTAACTTTATTTTCCTCAACTCTCAATAAACAACCTAACAAATAGTCTATGGATAAGTCTAAGAAAGTGTTTCTTGGCGTAATTGCTGTAGCAGCAATTGCCACAGTTGGTTATTACCTGGCGGGTGGACAGTTTAACTTCTCTCCCGATGATGCGGAGGGGTCCGGTATTGGCGGTGTTAAAAAAGCGGGTAAATATAAAAGCGAAAACGCCACTGCCACGGTTGATTTACAAGGCGCTGAAGTACAGCAACTACTTCAGAACGATCAGTTTCAGGCGCTGATGCGCGATCGCAGTTTCCGCGATCTGATGAAATCGCCCGAGTTTACCGAGTTAGCCAAAAACCCCGAGTTCCTCGACCTGGCAAAAAGTCCGGCATTCAACGACCTGGCAAAAAATGCACAGTTTCTTGACTTAGCTAAATCAGCTTCATTTACCGAGTTGGCAAAAAATCCTGATTTCGCAGAGCTTGCAAAGAATCCGGAATTTATGGAGCTGGCCAAGTCGCCTGCGTTTACCGAACTGGCTAAGTCAAACACATTTGCCGAACTGATGAAGTCGCCTCAATTTATGGATGTAGCCAAAAATCCGGCCTTCGATGACCTGGCAAAAAATCCTGCGATGATGGACCTTGCCAAGTCGGGTCGCTTTGCTGAACTGGCAAAGAACCCCGACTTTGCTGAACTGGCCAGGAATGCAAGTTTCCAGGAGTTGGCAAAAAATCCGGCCTTTACTGCCCTGGCAAAAAATCCGCAGTTCCTTGATCTGGCAAAAAATCCGGCCTTCGGTGAATTGGCAAAGAATGCAGCCTTTGCCGATCTGGCCAAGAACGCGCAGTTTATGGAACTGGCTAAATCACCTGCCTTTGCCGACCTGGCCAAGAACGCTGCCTTTGCCGACCTGATGAAGTCGCCCCAGTTTATGGAAGTAGCCAAATCACCGGCCTTTACCGATCTGGCTAAGAATGCACAGTTTGCTGAACTTGCCAAAAATCCGGCCTTCGGTGATCTGATGAAAAATCAGACGTTCACCGAACTAATGAAGTCCTCGCAGTTTACCCAACTGGAAAAGATGGCCAGCGCAGACTTTCAGTAAACTAATGTAATGCCTACTCAAAACCCTGACCTCAACCGTCAGGGTTTTTTTTCGGGTTGTTGTTATGCACCGGTTAATCGCCTCCCTTCTTTTCATACCTGTTCTTGCCTACGGGCAACTGAACATGATTGAAACAAAGGACATGCGCCTGGTTACGTACGACTTTGGGCATAAGTACGTACTGCCCCATGCCGGGCGGTGTTACCACAACGCGCTGCAGTTTCATCGCAAACTTTTTGATTATACTCCCTCCGAAAAAATAACGGTGCTCATTCAGGATTTTGGCGATTATGGAAATGGCGGAGCCACGGCCGTTCCGAAAAACGCCATCTCCATGGGCCTTTCCCCGTTCAGTTACACGTTTGAAACCAGTCCGGCAGGCGAACGGGTATTTAGCATGATGAACCACGAACTGGTACACGTGATTGCGCTTGATAATTCAAGTGGTACCGATCGGTTTTTTCATAAAGTATTTTTCGGAAAAGTAAGCCCCACCAAAGAAAATCCGCTCACGGCCTTTTACAGCTACCTCACCAGCCCGCGCAGGTACTCGCCCCGGTGGTACCACGAAGGAATTGCTTCGTATGTCGAAACGTGGATGAGCGGTGGTGTGGGGCTGGCTATGGGTAGCTACGATGAGATGGTTTTCCGTACACGCGTATTACAAAATGCACATATTTATACTGCGCAGGGTCTTGAATCAGAAGGAACAACTACCGACTTCCAGGGAAAAACAAACTCATATTTATATGGCACCCGGTTTATGGGCTACCTCTCCTACCAACACGGGCCTGATAAAATAATAGAATGGGTTAAACGCAGAGACGGCAGCAAACGATCCTACTCTTCACAGTTTGAACATGTATTCGGTCAATCACTGAACAAGGAATGGAGAAACTGGATACAGTTTGAAAAAAAATGGCAACTTGAAAATGCCGGGCGGATTAAGGAATTTCCGGTAACACCCACCCAGCCTATCACTACCAAAAAAATCGGATCGGTCTCCTATCCGCATCACGACAAAGCCCGCAACAAAATGTACATGGCCGTTAACTATCCCGGGCAGGCGCCCCACCTGGCCGCCCTGCATTTAGCCGATGGCAAACTGGAACGGCTGGCCGATATTAAAGGGGCTGCGCTCTTTTATGTCTCCTCCGTTACCTACGATGAACAGGCGGACAAGATTTACTTTACAACGGATAATGATGCATGGCGCGACCTCAACTGCTACGATATTAAAACAGGTAAGGTAACACGACTGCAAAAAGATTTCAGAACAGGTGATTTAGCCTTTAATAAAACCGATAAGTCCATTTGGGGAATAAAACATCTTAATGGATTCTCTACCATCGTCAGGATTCCTGAATCAACACCGCAAAACCCAGCGGCACCTTACAGCCAGTGGCAGCAGCGCTACACACTGCCTTACGGGCACGACATTTTTGATATTGACATCTCGCCCGATGGCAAGTTACTGAGTGCGGCCGTATCCGATTACCGAGGCAACCAATCGTTGTTACTGTTTAATGTTGACAGCCTGATGAAAAACAAAGCTGTGATTGACACGGTTTTTAATTTTGAAGTTTCATCACCGCAAGGTTTCCGGTTTACAGAGGATGGTAAGTATCTGTATGGCTCATCATACTATTCAGGAGTCAGTAACATCTTTCGGGTTGATGTAACCACAAAAGAAATTATTGCCATGAGCAATGCCATCACCGGTTTTTTCCGCCCGCTGCCCATCGATAACGAAAAACTGTTTGCGTTTAACTTCACAGCCGATGGCTTTCAACCGGTATACCTGCCCAACAAGCCGGTTGATGAAGTCGCTTCCATTGAGTTCTTAGGGAATAAAACCATTGAAAAATACCCGGAACTAAAAAAGTGGGAACTTCCTATTGCTACACCTGATATGATTGATATAGAAAGCCTGACGATAAAGGAGGGGCAATACCGCGCTGGGCAACAAATTCAACTCAATTCAGCCTACCCGATTATAACCGGCTACAAGAATTTTTTTGGACCGGGCTATACCATCAACTTTGGCGACCCGCTTAACTTTCGCGAGTTCGAGCTTTCGGTGTCATACACACCGCGCACCTGGGTTAATCCGATGGCCAGCACACGAGACAGCATTAACATGGTGCTGGATGACTCGGAACAACTGCACCTGTCGGCTTCCGGTAAAATAGGGCGCTACACCTTTAGCATACAGCATAATCCTGCCAGCTTTTACGACCTGTTTGGCCCTACCCGCTTTTCACGAAGAGGACTAGTTACACGGGTAGACCATACCCGATCACTTATTTGGGATATGCCACGAAAACTCGATTTGGTATTAGGTGCCGGGGCATTTTATGGCCTGCAACAATCACCCTTCTTCCAGCAAATAGAAACCCGGGGATTTACCGACAGCCTGTTCGTCAATGCCGATGTAAGCCTGATGTATACTAACCTCCGAGGTTCGCTCGGTGCCGTAGATGCCGAGAAGGGGTATAAATGGACATTCCGAACCCTGGCTGCCCATTCGAACGGAAAGGTATATTCCACACTGATTGGCTCATACGATGTCGGCATCCAACTTCCGGTTAATCACTTCTCCGTTTGGTTCCGCACTGCAGCCGGCAATTCATTAAGCGATACCTTCAACCCGTTTACACGGTTCGGTTTTGCTGCCTTCGGAAACAATTATATCGATTACCAGGTAGCCAGGCGGTACCGGAATATTTTTTCATTTCCCGGGTTAAGCTTCGAAGCCGACAAATTCATTATCGCCAAATCGTTTGCCAAAGGCATGGTTGAGTTTGTGCTGCCACCCATCCGCTTCAGGCAACTGGGTGGATTAAACCTCTACTCAAACTGGATGCAGCTTACTGCATTTTCCTCTGCTTTGTTCACCAAGGAAAATGACTTCGGTAACAACCGGTTCATCAACGTGGGCTCTCAACTCGATATGAAAATTGTTATCTTCTCCCTGCTCGAATCAACTTTTTCGGTAGGCTATGCCAACGCCTTCGACTTGAATGATAACAACAAACGATACAGCGAGTGGATGGTTTCGCTGAAATTACTTAAATAGGGTTTTAAATTATCATCAGGTTGTGAGCACCTTTTTCCTCGTAACGATTGCACTAACACCCGGTATCGCCATTGCTATATACATGTACATTCACGATAAGCACGAACCCGAACCGGTGTGGCTGCTGGCGCTGAGCTTTTTTTATGGTGTACTGAGTCTTGCCCTTAACCTGGCCATTGCCTTACCCATTGACAGCCTGATTCCAATCGAAGAACACGACCTGAAAGCACAGGCCTTTCATGCATTTGCCGTAGTAGCCTTTTTAGAAGAGCTGAGCAAGTTTGTTTTTATTCGTGGCATACTTTACCGCAATAGAAACTTTAACGAACCACTCGATGGCATTGTGTATGCCGTAATGGTGGGCATGGGGTTTGCTACAGCCGAAAACATTATTTATGTATGGCATGGCGGTGGAGGCACCGCTATTATGCGCATGTTTTCAGCGATTCCTGCACACGCACTCTTTGCCATACTGATGGGATACTGGCTGGGCAAAGCAAAATTTATACACGCCAAAGAAAAGCGACTCAGTCTTCTGGCGCTCCTTACCGCAACATTCTTCCATGGCATTTACGATTATTTTCTGTTCATCTCATTTGTTCCGGGCATTTGGGTATGGTCGGCCGTTTCACTTCTTGTGGCCTTCATCCTGGCCCGCAAAGCCGTTCGCCTGCACCAGCAAGCTTCGCCTTTTATTCAAACTACTGAAACCAATAAAAATTCAATTTGATACGCTATGGACAAACGTACATTTCTTAAAAACCTTGGTATTCTCTCCGTTGGATTACCATCCTTTGCTTCTTTGGAAACCCTTGTGAAGCAGGTACAACACCTTCCGGCAGACCAATTGGCAGCCAATGATGATTTCTGGATGCAAATCCGGGGCGGGTACAAACTCAAACCGGATTATATCAATCTTGAAAACGGTTACTACTGTTTCCTTCCGCAGGAAACACTCGAAAACTACATCAACCACATCCGCGAAGTAAACTACCAGGGCTCCTACTACATGCGCACCGTACAGGTTGAAAACAAACGGAAAACGGCAGCCCGGCTTGCCAACCTGATGGGATGCTCACCCGAAGAGGTAGTGATTACCCGAAATACCACCGAATCGCTCGACCTGATCATCAGCGGACAAAACTGGCGACCGGGTGATGAGGCAGTGATGGCCGAACAGGATTACCCGGCCATGCTGAACATGTTTAAACAGGTGGCCAAACGATACGGTATGGTAAACAAAATCGTATCGGTACCCAACCACCCGAAAGATGATGATGAAATCGTTCGCTTGTATGAACAGGCCATCACACCAAAAACCAAATTGCTGATGGTTTGCCACATGATTAATATAACCGGGCAGATATTGCCGGTAAAAAAAATCTGCGACATGGCGCACAGCAAAGGCGTTAAGGTAATGGTGGATGGCGCCCATGCTGTGGCCCACATCAAATTTTCTATTCCTGATTTGAACTGCGATTACTACGGGTCAAGTCTTCATAAATGGCTGAGTGTACCGCTTGGTGCCGGGCTTCTTTATGTCAAGAAAGAGAATATCAGTTCGGTATGGCCGCTGCTGGCCCCCTACGATATGAAAGAGGATGACATCTACCGGCTTAACCACACCGGTACCATTCCGGTGCATACCGATCTGGCCGTTAACAACGCCATCGACTACTACGAAAAAATTGGTGCCGAACGAAAAGAGGAACGTTTACGCTACCTGCAAAACTACTGGACCAGCAAGGTGCGCAACCTTCCGCATATTATTTTAAATACACCGGCCGACCAAACCCGGTGCTGCGGTATAGCCAACGTGGGAGTGAAAAACATGAAACCCCAGGATCTGGCAAAGACGCTGATGGATAAATATAAAATCTACACCGTAGCCATCGACAGCGCCAACGTGCACGGATGCCGGATAACCCCGAACAT
Source organism: Flammeovirgaceae bacterium (assembly GCA_015180985.1). NCBI lineage: Bacteria > Pseudomonadati > Bacteroidota > Cytophagia > Cytophagales > Flammeovirgaceae > Flammeovirgaceae bacterium. The sequence continues at coordinate 2,371,359 of CP054185.1, read as the reverse complement.
CTACACCACTACCCAGGAACTGGATGTGTTTGTTAAAGCTTTGAAGGAATTAGTATGAGGCGCTAGCTGCGAAACACTTTATTCAAAACACGCCTGGCATTGCCACCGGCAATTTTGGCAACATCTTTATCACCGAGCCCCTTCGCTTGCAGACCGTTGAGCCACTCGCTCACCTGCAGGTAGCTGAAGAGCACCGGCCTGAAGTTGGCGTCCATGTCGGTGCCCAGACCCACGTGATCAATACCCACCACGTCAACCAGTCGCATGGTGTTATCCACAAAATCGGCAAGGTCATTATTCAATCCGCTGGGCCACATACCGATAACACCACCGGTGCCGGCTACAACACGTGCATGATCAGCCGATACCATTCGTTTGGCTACGGGGTGTTGACTGCCGTTATGAAGCATGCTGTGCGACAGCACGATGGGATGCGTTGTGACATCGGCAACCGCTTTGGTTGTTTCATAACTGGCATGCGCCACATCAATGAGCATACCCAGTTTGTTCATTCGTTTTACCGCTTCAACACCCGCTTGCGAAAGGCCATTGTGCTGCGGGGGCTCCGTTTGCAAATCGCCCAACTCGTTTGGGTGGTAGTGAACCAGTTGAATGGACCGGATGCCATCGTTATACATTTCTTCCAGGCGGCCAGCATCACCTTCCAGGTAATCGCCACCTTCAATTGAAATGAAGGCCGATACCTTGCCGGGATTCTTATCAAACGAATTCTTCTCTGCTGCGAGTACAACAGACGTGGAGCCTTGTATCGCCTCCCGAACCAAACCAAGCTGGCGTTTGTAATCTGTCCAGGCTTCGCCTTTGGCAAAATTTCCAAAAGGCCGAACGCCATCCGGGCCTACTTTAATGATGCGCGCATCGGCCACCAGCGAAAAAAATGCTCCGGCCACATTACCATCTTTCATCTCTGATAACGTCTTCTTAACTGCGGTATCACCCGGATACTGCTCACTGCCTTTGGCAAAAAAAATACCCGGGTGGGTGTGTAAGTCAAAACACGGGATTGAAACGAAAGGGACAAAACTGAATGCCGGTTGAACCAGCACTGCGCCTGTTGCCAGGGTAGCAGTTGATTGGATAAATTTTCTGCGTGTGACCATAACGTAAAAATAAAACATCCTTAATTATTTCCGGCAGTGTCATATTTTGCAACTATACAAAACAATATTCCTATGAGACGCCCTTGGATTGTTGCGTTGATTGTGCTGCTTTCCTGTGCCAAAAGCCCGGAAACCTTTAAACACGATACAAGCTCCGGCACTTACCCCTGGAGCTACGAGCCGGCCGGTAAGCAAACTGATGATTTCAGTTTTGCCGTTATTGGCGATTTACACAGCGGTGAACGCGAAGGCGTTTTTGAAATAGCGGTAGAGCAATTGAACCTGCTGAAACCCGACCTTGTGCTTAGCGTGGGCGACCTGGTGGATGGCGGCACGGAAGACACTACCGAACTCCGGAAGCAATTCGATTTTTTTGACCAGCGGGCAGGCAAACTATCAGCACCATTCTTCCATGTAGTCGGCAACCACGACATTACCAACATAAGCATGCGAAACTACTGGGAACAGCGGTATGGCCGCAGGTATTACCACTTTATTTACAAGAATGTTCTATTCCTGGTGCTCGATTCGGAGGATTACAACGCAGCACGGATGCAGCAGATCTACGAAGCGCGTGCATCCGCTATCAAAGTACTGGATGGACCCAATCCGGAAAACGCCAGGCAAATGGATTACTTCAAAATGCCGGAACGGGCTACCGGAGAAATCGGTGCTGACCAATCTGCCTACTTCGAAAAAGTGATTGCCGATAATCCCAATGTACGATGGACGTTCCTGTTTATGCATAAGCCGGTATGGAAGCGCGAAGGTGACGGCAATCTTTCACGCATTGAAGCTGCATTGGGCAACCGCAACTACACCGTTATCAACGGGCATTTGCACGAATACGCATATACCCAGCGCAACAACCGCGATTATATTATGGCTGCCACCACCAGCGGTGGACAAAATGCACTAAGCCAAAGTGCTTTTGATCACATCATGTGGATAACCATGGATGATACCGGACCTTCCATTGCCAACCTGCGGATGGATGGCATCCTGAATAAAGAAGGTAAAATTCCGCTCGGTGGCGACAGCCTGTGCTTCCAGGCTTCGCGATGCAGGAAATAAAAAAAGCAGCCTCTTTATGAAGCTGCTTTAATATTGAGTTAAGGATTTTATCTCATCTGTCCGTACTTCTTTGAAAAGCGTTCGTACAACTCCTGCTGGTTTCCGGGAAGCGTAACCTGCTTACCGCTGATGAAGGCATGCGATAAATTATTGGTGCGCATATCCAGCGCATCGCCCGAACTAACAAACAAGGTCGCATCTTTGCCAACTTCAAGTGTTCCAACACGCTTATCAATACCCAACGCTTTGGCTGTATTGGAGGTAATAGCCTTTAGTGCATCTTCTTTGCCTAATCCATAGGCAGCGGCCGTACCGGCAAAGAAGGCAAGGTTCCTTCCTCCATGGAGGGCACCGGTGCAGGATAATGACACCTGCACACCCGCCTGGGTTAACAGGTAAGGAAGTTTGAAGGGCATATCAATATCGTCATCGGTACGGTCGGGTAAACTGTGTGTGTCAGGCAAGATCACCGGTATGTTGTTCTCTTTCAAAAAGTCGGCTACCCAATACGCACCCTGGCCGGAAAGCAGCGTGATGCGCTGCACACCGCTGCGCTGGGCAAAGCGGATCGATTCTACAATTTCCTTTGGCATGGTAGCATGAATAAATAGTACTTTGGAGCCATCGAACAAACCTTGTAAGGCATCAAACTTGAGGTTTGTTTCTTTGGAAGCCAATTTTCCATACGCCTGGGCCTCGGCAAAAAATTGAACAAGGGCTGTAACCTGCTTTTCATAATCGGCATTGGGCGATTCAGAAAAACTAAAGGTGTTGAAATCAAACTGCCTTCTCATTAATGCGGGCCAGTTCATGTGAATACCGATGTCGGCCGAGTGCACAGCATCTTCCCAATTCCAACCCTCCATCTCCATTACTGACGAGGAACCTGAAATGGTTCCCCCGGTAGGTGTGGTTTCAGCCAGCAACACGCCATTAAATCGGAAAGTGGGAATGAACTCTGAATCGGTATTGTATGAAATCAGTGACCTGACATTCGGGTTCATGTCACCCCGTTCCTGATAATCGTTCATCGCGCGGATGGACGTTACCTCCTGCAAGCCTACTTGCGAGTTGGGCAGAATAAAACCCGGGTAAACATGTTTACCATCAATGCGGATAACTTCGTAGCCGGTTAAATTCGGGTTAGCCGAAGCACTGGTAACAATCGTCAGTTTTCCTTTATCAAAGGCAATTACCGAGTTTTCAATAACCTGCCCGTTGCCTAAGTGAGCAACACCACCCGTTAACGCAATGGGCTTATCCTGGGCTTTTGCCGGAACGGGTGCCTGGGCAAAGGTGTAAACACCGGCCAGCAGCATAAGTATGGTAGTGAATATCTTTTTCATGATCGTCAGATTTTAAAATGATTAATGTTCGTGCCCTTCATTTTCCTGCCCTAACACATCTTCGCAATGGAACTCAGCCTGCGAACGTCCTTCCGACCGCTGAGTAGGCATACCGGCACGTTTGGCGTTCTTTAACTTCTGAATCAGACGGGCGCGCTCTGCTTCCTGCTCTTTGTTGTTTTGGGCATCTTTTTCAATATCGAAGTACACCTTGCCATCAATGATTGTTTTCTCAGGTTTCGCATAAACCGACAGCGGGTGATCGGTCCAGAGCACAATATCAGCCGACTTACCCACCTTAATGCTTCCCATCTGGTTATCGAGGTGCAGCATTTTGGCAGGATTGAGCGTAACCATTTTCAAGGCTTCTTCTTCTGAGATACCTCCGTACTTTACCACTTTCGCAGCTTCCTGGTTCAACCGCCTTCCCATCTCAGCATCATCCGAATTGATAGCCGTAAGTACACCTGCCCGGTTCATAATCGCTGCGTTGTAGGGAATGGCATAGCGCACTTCCCACTTGTAATTCCACCAGTCGGAGAACGTAGAAGCACCCACACCGTGCTGCGCCATTTTATCGGCAACTTTGTAACCTTCCAGGATGTGCGTAAACGTGTTCACCCTGAAATTGAATTTTTCGGCCACCTTCATCAACATGTTGATCTCCGACTGCACATACGAGTGGCAGGTGATAAATAATTTCCTGTTGATGATATCGAGCATGGCCTCGTCAGCCAAATCCCTGCGTGGCTTAACGGCAAGCATTTTTTCTTTAGCCGGCAGGCTGTTGTAGGCGTTCCAGCGTTTCTGGTATTCGAGCGCGCTGGTAAAAGCATCCATGTACACCTGCTCAACACCCATGCGGGTTTGCGGGTACCGGATGGAACTGGGGTTGGCCGTGCGCTTAACGTTTTCGCCTAATGCAAATTTGATGAAGCGATCAGCGCCCTGAATCTTGTAATTCTCCGGAGCTTCACCCCAACGCAGTTTTACCAAAGCCGACTGACCGCCAATGGGGTTGGCTGAACCATGGAGAATCTGAACAGCCACCACACCGCCTGCCAGTGCACGGTAAACGTTGATGTTTTCGGCATCAATGTTATCGCCAATGCGCACCATACCCGAGTTGGAAGCCACATCGTTGATGCTGGCTGCAGCAATGTGCGAGTGCTCATCAATAATGCCGGCTGTGAGGTGCTTACCGGTGCCGTCAATTACTTTCGCTCCGGGTTCGGAAAGGTTTTTTCCAATACGGGCAATCTTGCCGTCTTTCACCAGCACATCGGTGTTTTGCAAAATGCCGTCTGCTTCGTTGGTCCATACTGTTGCATTGCGAATGATCATCGTTTCGGCTACCGGCAATGCGGGGTAACCATGCCCGATGAACGGATAGATTACTTTACCCGGTTCGTCTTTCTTATTATCACCACCCGGTCGTTGCGGGCCACCGGCTTTCACATCGCCCGTGCGCGTGGCCGACCAGTCAACCCAGGTTCCGTTAATCAGTTGCCCCCTTCCCTTCCAGCCGTTTCCTTGCGTCCACCCGGTAAGGCGGATGCTGCCCTGCGCTTTTGCATCGGGCTTAAAGCTGAGGGTGATTAAATCGTTACCAAAGGTAGCAGTAGCATCAACCGAAGTGCTGTCGTTTACCTTTACTTTGGCCTTATGTGCTCCGGCTTCACCGGTAACTTCAAGGTTGTAATTTGAATTGTTCAGGCTCAGGTTATAGGTACCGCTGAAATCTTTCGTGTCTAACGGTTTAATGGCAAAGGGCTGGCCCTGAACCCAGTTCTGATGGATGATGGTTTTTTCATCGAACAGTTTTCCTGAAGTAATCAGGAAGTTCGCCACCATACCTTTTTTAAGGCTGCCTATCTGATCATCCATTTTGATGAGTTGGGCTGGTGTGGTGGTAAGCGCTTTTAATGCAGCTGTTTCACTCAAACCATTTTCGATTGCTTTACGCACATTGGGGATGAGATCGGAAACCTTCCGTAAGCTCTGACTGGTGATGGAGAAATTGATACCGGCCTTTTCAAGTGCCCCTAAGTTAGTCGGGGCCAGTTCCCAATGCTTCATCTCGGCCAGCGAAACACGGGCGGCATCGAACGGATCCTCCACATCGTATGCTTCTGGGTAGTTTACCGGAACAATCAAGGAGGCATTGGTGGCTTTAATTTCTTTAACGCGCTTGTATTCATCACCGCTTCCGCGGATGATGTACTGAACACCAAACTCATCGCCCACCTTATCGGCCCGGAGTACATTCATCCAGCCGTTGGCATCAAACACCTGAGGAAGTTTCTGGTTTTGAATCCAGGCCTCCAGTGAGTTGTCGGCAAACGGCCTGGGGGTTAGGCTGCCGAACCACTCGGCATCCATGTAGGTTTGGCGAAGAACGGCAATGCAACCCATCAGCGATGATGGATAGTTTTGCGTTGAAGTTCCCTTCTCAAAGGAATACGCTGCAGCTGCCTTCTGCCGAAGCAAAACGTTATTATCTGATGATTCGCCCAGTGTAACAAAGGCGGCTGTGCCGCGGGCAAGGCCATCGGGTTTGTAGGTAAGCACCGCACCGAACCCGGCTTTTCGCAATTCATCGGCTTTGGTTGCATTTACTGAAAACTCATCAGCGGCATTATAATGCGAGCGAATAGCCTGGTTGGCATTGTAAGCTCCCTTGGTATTCGACTCCATCTGTTCGGCACCGGTAAAGCCGCCCCCGCCTCCGCGCGGGCGCTGCACTTCGGGCAAACCGTAGTTGGTAGAAAGATCAATCAACGAAGGGTAAATGTATTTGCCCTTCACATCGTAGGTAGTGTAGCCTTTAGGGACCGTAATGTTGGGGCCCACCTGCTCAACCCGGCCGTTCTTAACCAGCAGGGTTGCATTTTGAATGGTGGTTTGCGGATCGACCACAATGGTGGCATTGGTAAAGGCAAACAATCCCGCACGGGGATCTTTTACATCGTTGCGCGGAAAGGTTTCCTGGGCCACCAGGCTTCCGGCAACGAGCAAAATAAGGGAACTCGTTAGTAGAATCTGTCTCATAAATGAATTAGTATTAACTGGTTTGAAAAGTAGGAATTAATGGTGAGGCGCCAAAAAAATTAAGGATGTGCGGTAAAATACGGTTTCCTTTGAGAGTATTCTAACGGATTGAAATTAGGTACAAAACCCCCGGCCCCTCTTCAGGAGCATGCACACCGCAGGTTCGGTTAAACGCACAAAACTCATGTTGCCACGCAAAGGATTTTGGATCACAATACGTTTGGGAAATGATGGGTATAAAAATGAGGCACTTTAATTTTCCCTCCAGGCTTTTGTCCACGTTGTGGGTTTCAAGCAAGCCATCATGAGGGTTGGTATCAAAGTAAACTGAAACCGGCTCTTTGATGGTGGCAGCCAGTTCTTCCTGTAAGGCTTTCACAAATTCCGTTACCCAACCCGAACGATTATCGTTGTAGCGGTAACTAATAAATATATCGTATTCGAAGCTGGGAACTACAGAGGGCATTGTTCAAAGATAGGCGTTTCCAGGAAACAATATTGCCCAAACAATCTGAGGAATGGCTTTTATATAGATTTAAATTTAATTTGCGTTGATGCCAAACCTTTACGTAATAGCGGGTTGCAACGGAGCAGGCAAAACCACTACCTCATATACGGTTTTACCGGAAATGCTTAACTGTAAAGAGTTTGTAAATGCAGATGAAATCGCCCGCGGGCTCTCTCCTTTTCAACCAGAAAAGGTATCTTTTCAAGCGGGACGAATAATGTTGAACCGGATAAAGGAGTTACTGAAAGCAAAAAGTGATTTCGGTTTTGAAACAACCTTAGCCACCCGAAGTTATGCATCTCTACTTGCGGATGCTAAAAAGAAAGGCTATTCAGTGACACTCATCTATTTTTGGCTCGAGTCTGTTGACCTTGCTAAAGCCCGTGTTAAATCACGGGTTGAAAAAGGGGGGCATAATATTCCTCCTTCAGTTATAGAACGCAGGTATAAACGTGGGCTGAACAACTTCTTCACGATTTATATGGAAATCGTTGATAGTTGGATGATTTATGATAACTCCAACGCGGAACCTACCCTTGTTGCAGTTGGTAGTGCTCCTTTGGATATTACCGTTTTAAATACCGAACTTTGGTCTAAAATAGCGGGCAGAAGATGAGCAAATCAGAAGTTGAACAACTAGAAAAAAAGATTACCAAGGGTGTTAAACTCGCCATCGAGCGCCTTATTGAACGCACTAAAAAAGAAGGTGGTGAATTGGTTGTTTCGAGAAATGGAAAAGTTGTGCGCGTTAAAGCAAAAGATCTGAAATAAATAACATCTATTACAACTTACTACGGCACTGCAACACCAGCCTGACGCAGCTTTTTGGCAAAGTTTGGTGTGGCAGAAAGATCATAAGGCGGTTTACCTTGTGACATCAAATAAGCTCTGAATAGCTGGAAATCTAATAACCTATTCTTATCGGAAAGATTTGCTTGCCTGTTGGCTTCCTCAAACTCTTGAGTTTTCCTTCCAGGCTCTTATCTACATTGTGTGTTTCGAGCAAGCCATCGTGTGGGTTGGTGTCAAAATAAACGGATATCGGCTCTTTGATGGTGGCTGCTAATTCCTCCTGTAAGGCCTTTACAAATTCAGTTACCCAAACGGTTATCGTTGTGGCGGTAACTGATGAATATGTCTTATTCGAATCCGGGAACTACAGAGGGTATTGTTCAGTGCTATTAAATTAGTTGTTTAATAAACTCACGCACATGAACATGTCTAATACCCTCTATATTCCCACCTGCATTTTCATCCAGTGATACTACAAATTTCGGGTAGTTGTCATGTATCAGTCCGAGATTACCAAACTCTCTTTTGCGGGTAGCCTCATCCGTAATCAGATAAGCTACCTGTACATAGATCTTTTCATCACCGCGGGTACACACAAAATCGATTTCCTTGTTTTGAAATTTACCAATGCGCACCTGGTAACCCGCTATCAGTAAATGCAGATAAACGATGTTCTCAAGGATCTTCCCTATATCAGCAGTGCGATAACCTAATAATGCATGGCGCAAGCCCAGGTCTTCTAAATAGTATTTCTGGCCGATCTCAAATATCTTTTTACCTCGCAACTCCTCCCGGTTCACTTTCAGAATAAAGAATGCCTGCTCTAAAAAAAACAAATAGCTAAGGACTACATTAGGTGTTACTTTAACCTTTTGCGATTTAAGACAGTCGCTGATGCTTTTGGCGGAAAGTAAACTCCCAATATTATCGGCTACATAGCTAACCAGATTTTCGAGTAATGAAACATTGCGAATGTTGTGGCGCGCCACAATATCTTTAAAGAGAATAGCTGCATAAATATTACGCAGGTAATCAAATACCAAATCATCGGTAAGATTGATGTTGATAAGATAGGGCAAACCTCCGTAGCGCAGGTATTTCAAAAATGTATCTTGTGAATCGGGTAACGTATGGAACGTGAGAAACTCATTGTACGACAACCCGAAAATTGTAAACTCCACATAGCGCCCGCTTAAATAGGTTGCCAACTCGCCCGAAAGTAAAAATGCATTGCTTCCGGTGATATAAATATCGTGCTCACCTTTGGCTTGCAGACTACGAATGGCCTTTTCAAAATTTTCGATGTCCTGGATTTCATCTATAAAAAGATAGTTCTTACCTGCCTTGTTGGTTTGACTGGTCACGCTCTTTATCAAGTCTTTGTAATCCCGCAGACTGTCATATTCGAAAAGCTCTTTATTGATGTAAATGATATTAGCAGTCGAGTCTTGTTGACGGATAATATCCATCAACTGAAGCAACAGGGTACTTTTGCCAACTCTCCGCTGCCCCACCAGCACTTTTATCAGGTTTTTACCGATGTACGGTTTAATCCTTTCAGTATAAATAGGCCTAAGGGTATACAATTTAGATGTTTTAATTAAAGTTTTAAGTATATACAAAAATTATACTAAGATAATTAATTATTTTTACTATACATAAAATTCAATGTTAAAAGTTGCAAAACCTTAAAACATTTCACCATTTCAAAAGGTGTCGTATAATTGCCTTATCTATGAGCACGGCAACCACTACCCCCCCGAAGACCAAATTCACCTTTACCGAAAAAAAAGACACCCGTTCCGGCTTTGGAGCCGGATTACTTGAACTGGGCCGCAAAAACCCCAACGTGGTTGGCCTTTGTGCTGACCTGACCGGCTCGTTAAAAATGGACGCCTTTAAAAAGGAATTTCCCGAGCGCTTCTTCCAGGTGGGCATTGCCGAGGCCAACATGATGGGCCTGGCTGCCGGCATGACCATTGGCGGTAAGATTCCGTTTACCGGAACCTTTGCCAATTTTTCTACCGGTCGGGTTTATGATCAGATTCGTCAATCGATTGCTTATTCTCATAAGAATGTAAAAATATGTGCATCCCATGCAGGTGTTACGCTGGGTGAGGATGGCGCCACCCACCAAATCCTTGAAGACATCGGCATGATGAAAATGCTGCCGGGCATGACGGTGATTGTGCCGTGTGATTACAACCAAACCAAAGCCGCTACATTGGCCCTTGGCAATCATCACGGCCCCGCCTACCTGCGTTTTGGCCGCCCTTCGTGGCCCATATTCACCGAAGCTAACAGGCCCTTTACCATTGGCAAAGCTGATAAAATGATTGAAGGAAGCGATGTAAGCATTTTTGCCTGCGGCCATATGGTATGGCAAGCCATTGAAGCCGAAGCTGCATTGGCAGAAAAAGGAATACGTGCCGAAGTCATTAACATCCACACCGTTAAACCACTGGATGTAGAAGCCGTTTTGCAGTCCGTGCAAAAAACAAGGTGCGCGGTTAGCTGCGAAGAACATCAGATCAATGGCGGGCTTGGCGACAGCATAGCCCAGGTACTCAGCCGCCACTACCCTGCCCCGCTTGAAATGGTTGCCGTAAACGATTCGTTTGGCGAAAGCGGAACACCCGCACAACTGCTGAAGAAGTACGGCCTTGCTCCCGAAAACATTGTGGCTGCCGTGGAAAAAGTACTTACACGTAAATAATGACGGTAAGGTGTACTATAGGGTGTTTATTCCTTTTTGCAATATCCGTTGTCTTCGGGCAGCCTAAAAACCTCGCCTTAACAAATGCTAATCTGTTTAACGGAACTGACAACCGTATTCAACCGAACTCCCTCATACTCATTAAAGATGGTAAAATTGAACGCCTAGGAAAGACGGGGGAAAACATTCCGGCTGGTTACGAACGGATAGATTGCCAAGGCTACTACATCTTGCCAGGCCTGATCGATGCCCACTCCCACCTCGATAACCTCGAATCAGCCAAACGTGCTCTGGCTACCGGTGTTACTACTGTGCGTACCGCAGGTGTATCAGCTTTTCAGGACGTAAGCCTGATGGAACTTTCGCGCCAGGGAAAAATTGCCGGACCCGACATTATCCCTGCCGGTGTTTATGTTACACCTAATCTTGAAGAAACTATTTTAGCCGATGTGCGGCTTGCCCCGCTAATCAACGGAGTGCGCAGCGATGGAGAATTGAAATTACTGGTAAACGTAAATATCGATCGCGGAGCCAAAGTGATAAAGACGCGCGGCACCGAACGTGCCGGCCGGCCCGATACCGACCCGCGCGAACAGGTGTACACCGAACATCAACTGAAGATCATTGTTGACGAAGCTGCCAAACGCGGAGTACCTGTAATGGTGCATGCCCATGGCGATGAGGGTGCACGCGCTGCCGTGCGTGCAGGCGCTAAAAGCATTGAACACGGCACTTTTCTTTCAGAGGAAACCCTCAAACTGATGAAAGCAAAAGGAACTTACCTGGTGCCCACCTTTATCACGCTTGAAGACCTGACACAGCCCGGTGGCGATTATTTCGGACCGATGCTTGAACTGCGCGGAAAATTCATGATGCCGCAGGCTGAAAAAGTTTTCCGTAAAGCAAAGGAACTTGGCGTTAAAATCGTTACCGGTGCCGACAACGGCTACTCGGCAGCTACTACCTCCCGCATCTCGCTCGAATGCCAGCATTACGTGCGCATGGGCATGATCCCTTTCGAAGCCATACAGTCGGCCACCGTTGTGGCAGCTGAATTACTGGGTATTGAAAAAACCACAGGCCGCATACAACCCGGCTACGAAGCCGACCTGATTTTGATACCGGGCAACCCGCTTGAAGAAATCCGCTACCTGCAGGATGTGCTCATGGTTATCAGCAACGGCACCATCGCCTTGAAGCGCATTCCTTTTGGATTACCTGAAAAATAAAATCTAAAAAAATCAAAAATCCTGAAACATTTATCGTAATATTACGATAAATGTAGTCAGAATGGGACTGACCAAAGCCAACGAATTCACCAAAACAGAAAACCAGCTTGCCGCATGGGCCAAAGCCCTTGCCCACCCGGCACGGATTGCCATTCTGAACCACCTGATACAAACCCGCCAGTGTATCTGTGGTGATCTGGTTGATGTTATGCCGCTCTCACAATCAACGGTTTCGCAACACCTGAAAGAACTAAAGGATGCAGGCCTGATAAAAGGAAACATTACGGGCACCAGCGTGTGCTATTGTATCGATGAAAAAAACTGGAACAAGGCTAAATCAGCGCTTTCCGGTTTTCTTGAAAGTTATACCGGCCAGGACTGCTGTTAAAAAATTTTAAACTCATTCATCGTAATAAACCGATTAAACCACAGTACTATGAAAACCACCGAAAGCGCTGAAAAACTGAAAGAAATCGTAAAAGAAAAGTACGGCCAGATAGCCGAGCAGAGCTACCAACAGAATGCAACAAGTTGTTGCGGAGCCGGCTGCGGTTGCAGTAGTGACTACGTTGTTATGGCCGATGATTATTCGAAACTCAAGGGGTATGTCGCTGAAGCCGATTTAGGGCTTGGTTGCGGACTTCCTACCGAGTTTGCACTAATCAAGGAAGGCGATACCGTTATTGATTTAGGTTCAGGTGCCGGGAACGATGCGTTTGTTGCCAGAAGCATAACCGGAGAAAGAGGAAAAGTGATTGGCGTTGACTTAACCGAAAAAATGATAGGTAAAGCACGGGCAAACGCTGAAAAACTCGGCTACAATAATGTGGAGTTCCGGCTGGGAGATATTGAAAACCTGCCGGTAACAGCCAACGTTGCGGATGTTGTGGTAAGCAATTGCGTACTTAACCTGGTACCCGACAAACAAAAAGCCTTTGCCGAAACATTCCGGGTGTTGAAACCGGGTGGTCATTTCAGTGTCTCCGACATTGTGCTGCGTGGCGAATTACCCGAAGGCCTCAGAAAAAGTGCGGAGATGTATGCCGGCTGTGTGGCCGGAGCCATTTCTAAAAAAGATTACCTGAATATCATTGAGGAAACAGGTTTTAAAAATGTAAAAATTCAAAAGGAAAAAATGATCACCATTCCCGATGAAATTGCGGCAGCCCACCTTAGTAAGGAAGAGTTCATTCGGTTCAAATCGGGCGAATCAGGTATTTACAGCATAACGGTTTACGCAGAGAAGCCCGCGCTAACAAAAGAAGAGAAGCAGGCACAGAAGGCTGCTTGTTGCGGTGCTGAATCAACCTGTTGCTGATATGGCCGGTCAGCAAAAGAAAAAAATTCTTGTTTTGTGCACCGGCAACTCGTGCCGAAGCCAGATTGCCGAAGGTTACCTTCGGCATTTTGCTAAAGGAAAAGCCGATATTTTCAGTGCAGGTATTGAAGCACATGGCGTAAATCCGCGGGCTGTGGCCATTATGAAAGAAGATGGAATTGATATTTCGCATCACACTTCCAACAATGTCAGCGAATACGCCCACATGGATTTCGACTATGTTATTACCGTTTGCGATAATGCCCTGGAAAACTGTCCATACTTTCCGGCCAAAGTAAAAACGGTTCACCACAATTTTCCCGATCCGGCAAAAGCCACCGGTAGTGAAACTGAAATAATGAATCAGTTCAGGCAGGTGCGTCAGCAAATCAAAACGTTTTCAAAATCATTTATTGAGTCGGTAGTCAACGATTAAGCTGTCAACAGGTAACAATCTACCATTGACCGATCAGCCGTGACTATCGACTATTTTTCTACATTTGGGATTGTTTTCATCTCAATGAAGCTCAATAAGTTCATCGTAATCGATTTCGACAGCACCTTTACCAAGGTTGAAGCATTTGATCTGCTGGCCGACATCAGCCTGGACGGTAGCCCGGAGAAAGAATCCATCAAAAAGCAAATTGCCGACATTACCAACCAGGGTATGGACGGTACCATCTCCTTCCGCGAGTCGCTCGAAAAGCGTATACAACTGCTCGCACCCAAACGACACCAACTGGTGCAGTTAGCCGAACGGTTAAAAAGCCAGGTATCCGAATCGTTTAAGCGCAATAAAGATTTTTTTAAAAAGTATGCCGATAACATTTACGTTATCTCCAATGGTTTCCATGTGTTTATCGATCCGGTAGTTACTGATTTTGGCATCAAGCCCGAAAACATCCTCGCTAATCGTTTCCATTTCGATGAACAGGGCAATGTAGTTGGTTTCGATAAAGATAATCCCCTATCGGCCAACAACGGAAAAGTTGAACAACTCAAGCGCCTCAATCTGCCGGGCGATGTGTATGTAATTGGCGATGGGTATACCGATTACGAAATAAAACTGGCCGGACTGGCCAATAAATTCTATGCATTTACTGAAAATGTGGAGCGCAACGGTATTCTGGATAAAGCCGATCACATTACGCCCAGTCTGGATGAATTTCTTTATCTGAATAAACTGAACACAGCCATCTCCTATCCGAAAAACCGGATCAATGTACTGCTCCTCGAAAACATTCACCCCGTTGCCGTAGAGATACTGAAAGCTGATGGTTTTAATGTAGAAACGTATCCGGCCGCCTTAACGGAGGAGGAACTTTGCAAACGGATTAAAAATGTGAGTGTGCTGGGCATCCGCTCAAAAACGCAGGTAACAAAAAAGGTGCTTGAGCAGGCTAACCGCCTGATGGCCATTGGCGCTTTCTGCATCGGCACCAACCAGATTGACCTGAAAGAGGCTACCAAAAAAGGCGTTGCCGTATTTAATGCGCCATTCAGCAACACACGCTCGGTGGTTGAACTGGCTATTGCCGAAATGATAGTACTGATGCGTAACCTGGTAGATAAGTCGAACAAAATGCATCGCGGTAGTTGGGATAAATCGGCACAGGGAAGTTTTGAAATACGCGGAAAGAAATTAGGCATTGTAGGTTACGGAAACATTGGCACCCAGCTTTCGGTACTGGCCGAATCGCTGGGCATGAACGTGCTCTATTATGATATTGAAGAAAAACTGGCACTGGGCAATGCTACCAAATGCAAATCATTAAAAGAACTGCTTCAGAAAGCCGATGTAGTGTCATTGCATATTGACGGGCGCGAATCGAACACAAACTACTTTGGAACGCAGCAATTTGAATGGATGAAGAAAGGAGCCATATTCATCAACCTGAGCCGCGGCCATGTAGTGGATATTGCCGCACTAAAACAAGCTATTGAATCGGGAAAACTTGCCGGTTGCGCCATTGACGTGTTTCCGTACGAACCGGTTAGCAACAACGAAGAATTCATCTCTGAATTACGCGGTTTGCCGAATACTATCCTCACTCCGCATATTGGCGGCAGCACACTCGAAGCCCAGGAAAACATCGGGCATTTTGTGCCGGGTAAATTCCAGGATTATATAAACACAGGCAGCACATCAAACAGTGTGAATTTCCCGAACTTAACATTACCTACACTGGAGAATGCCCATCGCCTTATCCACATTCATGATAATGTGCCCGGCATACTGGCCAGGATAAATCAGGTGCTGGCCAACCATAACATTAACATTGTAGGACAGTACCTGAAAACCAATGAACTGATTGGTTACGTAATTACCGACATTGACAAGGAGTACGACCCCGAGGTGATTAAAGAATTACGCGGCATTGAGCATACGATTAAATTCAGGGTGCTCTATTAAATATAAAAACCCACCGGATTTGGTGAGGTGTTTCTGAACCCCATAAAAGACAGGTTTTGAGCTGCACTGCACCCGCAACCTTCCACTGTTATCCTGCTCCGGAGAACGAGGTCCTGACGGAAACCGCCAGGATGAGGCCTGGTTTTGGATGAATGCTTCACTCGGTATTGTTTTTAATTGTTAGGTTCAGCAAACGTGTCCCAAATCCGAGTGGGAATTCAATCCAAACGTATACAAAAGAGTAAAGCTGTTCAAGATTGTGTTTCAATTATTTTTTGATTAAGCAAGTCATGTTAAGTTTGGCCCGATTTTTATGAAGCAAAAAATAATTTTCACGCCCGGGCCATCCCAGCTTTACTTTACCGTAGAAGATCATATCCGAAAAGCTTTTCGCGATGGTATTCCTTCGCTCTCTCACCGGAGTAAAACATTCGAGGAAATTTTTATCCGCGCAACAGCCGGGCTTCGGAGTTTGCTGGGCATCCCTGAGCATTTTCATATTGTATTTACCGCTTCTGCTACTGAGATATGGGAACGATGCATTCAAAACCTGGTTGCTGAACAATCAGCACATTATGTAAACGGGGCCTTTGGTAAACGTTTCTTCGAAACAGCAGGTCAGCTTGGTAAAAAAGCGGAGGCTATAACTGCATCGGATGACGAGGGCTTTACTACACAGCAGACCCATGATTCAGCCGAACTCATTGCGCTTACCCACAACGAAACCAGTACTGGCGTATCACTTCCAATGGCATTCATTAACGGCTTCCGTGAAACAAATCCGCAAGCCCTGATTGCAGTCGATGCCGTATCATCCCTGCCCTACCCTGAATTCGATTTTACAAAAATTGATTCCCTGTTCTTTTCCGTTCAAAAAGGTTTTGGTTTGCCGGCCGGCCTGGGTGTATGGATTGTAAATACCAGGTGCCTTGAGCGAGCAGAGCAAATAAAATCAAAAGGTGCTCTGATAGGAACTTACCATAACCTGCCTTCACTGGTAAGCTATGCCAGAAAAAATCAAACTCCTGAAACGCCAAACGTGTTGGGTATATACCTGTTGGCAATGGTTGTTGAAGACATGCTCCGCAGGGGTATCAAAGCCATCCGAAATGAAACAGAATACAAAGCTGCTATTCTATACCAGGCGCTGGAAGCAAACCGCTTTATTAAGCCTTTTGTCCGTAAAACGGAATGGCGATCCAAAACAGTAGTAGTAGCCGATTGCGGTACTTACACCAAATCACTAACTGAATACCTTATGCAAAAAGGCATTCAACCGGGCGAAGGATATGGTTCTTATCACGCTATGCAACTGCGGTTCGCTAATTTTCCGGCCCATTCAAAAGAGCAGGTTGAACTTTTGGTTGACCTGCTGCAAAATTTTGAACCTTAATGAAGTAGTTAATTAAACTTCCTGACCAAGGATTTGTCTAATTTGCGCTTTTTACCCTGACACCCCCGTGGAAGATAAGGAGTTACTCTCCAAAATCCGCAATCCGGAAACCCGGGATTACGGCTTCAACATGCTGGTTCGCACCTACCAGCAACGGGTGTACTATCATATACGGAAAATGGTTATCGACCATGATGATGCCGATGATCTGACCCAGGAAGTGTTCATTAAAATACATCGGCATATCGATACCTTCCGCGAAGACGCGCAACTCTTTACCTGGATTTACCGGATTGCCACCAATGAATGCCTGAGTTTTCTGCAAAAGAAAAAAAGACGTTTCTTCCTGCCCATTGGCGATGTTAAGAGCGAACTGGTTTCAAAAGTAGACCAGGCACCTCACATCAGCGGAGACGATATTCAGAAAAAACTTCAAAAGGCCATCATCAAACTACCCGAAAAACAGCGGCTTGTTTTTAATATGAAATACTATGACGATCTTTCCTATGAACAGATAGCAGAGATTACCAACACCAGCGTAGGCGCCCTGAAGGCAAGCTACCACCATGCCGTAAAGAAAATTGAAGAATTTCTGGAGGAATGATTAAACCTGTTACCATAAAAACTGTCAATACACCATCATGAAAAAGCTTGAAGAAATACCCAAAAAAGCCATTTTTGAAGTACCCGATGGGTATTTCCACAAGCTTCCCGGAGTTATTCAGGCCCGCATAACCGAGAACAGGCCCCAGGAGGCCCGGCCTTACCTGCGGTATGCATTACAATACGCTTTACCGGTTGTGGTATTACTGGTGGCCGCTTTGATCTTCCTAAAACCTGCCCAACCCCTGGATGCAGAGGGTTTACTTGCTTCAGTGAGTACCGAAGAACTGGCCACCTACCTTGAACAAAGTGATATGAGCCTGGACGAGTTGTTGGAAAATGCCACCTATGATGACGCGGTGGTTGAGGCTATTGAAGCCGAGGCCTTTATGTTACTCCCGGCAGAAGTTCTTGATGATTTAGAAACTGAACTGGATAATTTATAGTGTGCTATGAAAAAAATTGTAAACATGCTGACCCTGTTCCTGCTGGCGGTTCCCTTATTGGCGCAGGAAGAGCAGGTTAAAGATCAAAAGGCGCAGGAAAAGATAAAAGCCGCCCGCATTGCCTTTATTACCGAACGCCTCGGCCTCACACCTGCCGAAGCTGAAAAGTTCTGGCCGGTATACCACGAGTTTGCCACAAAACGGCTGGCCCTTCGCCAGGAACTTGAACAGGCTAAACGGACCCCTGATCCAAAACGAACAAAAGAAGAGAATGAGCGGCAGCTACTTGATTTAAGTTTCCAGATTAAACAACGCGAACTTGACCTGGAAAAGGAATATTCTGGTCGCATACTTAACACCATTTCAGCTCAAAAACTGATAGCCCTGCGGCAGGCCGAGCAGGATTTCAGAAACATGGTCATCCGGCAGATACAGCAACGGCAATTACAGGAACAGCGAAGGCAGCAATTTCAGGAACGAAACGAACAGCGCCTCCGGCAACGAAACAATTAAGCATGAATGCGGCACCATAAAGGTTGGCTTATTGCAATAGCTCTGTCAGCGTCATGGGTAGCTAATGCTCAGGACGCTGATTCGTTATTTATTAAACCTGATTCGTTGCTGACCCTCAACGATTCGTTATCCATTTTTAAACTGATTGATAGCCTGCTTTCCTTGCCGGAAGAAAAACCGGCTTCACAACTAGGTTTCCGGTTAATGTACAACAGTAACGTACTGGCTGCCGGCCGCACATTGGGTATTGACCAGTTTGGCTTGTCACCCGGTATATCCTATTACCACAAAACCGGCTTGTATGCCGATGCCTCCTTTTTCTGGAGTAAAGATTTTGAACCAAAATACTACTTAACCATTCTGTCGGCTGGCTATATGCATACATTTTCAAAATCATTCTCAGTCATCGCCAGCTACGACCGGTACTTTTACCGGTTTGATGAAGATTTTACCCCTTTCGAAAATGCAGTCACCGTAACCCCATTTCTTGATTTTAAGTATGCGACCATCAGGTTTGATTACTCCTACTTTTTTGGCGACCAGCAGGTGCACCGGTTACTCCCTTCGGTAAGCGGTAAACTTGAAAAGAAAAATTTTATAGGTGTTGATAAGATTGCTTTCACACCCGGGGTATTCGTTTTGCTTGGAAACGCAACCATTACAGAAATTATCCTGCCACAAACCCGTGCCGAATGGATTATCGCCTGGATAAAAATTCAAAACGGATTACCATGGTATACTGTAAAATCCCGTAATGAATTTGGTATCATGAATTATGCATTTACGGCTCCGCTCTACGCCCACTACAAAAACTGGACTTTTTCGGCAAGCTATACGTACAACATTCCAAAAGCATTGCCGGGCGAAACACTTACACTTTCCGAGAGCGGCTTCATCAGCGCCAGCATCATGTACCTGCTTACACCCAGGCGTAAAAAACCGGCTTTGTAAAATCAACCGGTTTGGATATTTTGCTTCCCTAACCTACCGAACCATGCGCTTAATTACCCTCCTGCCCTTACTTCACCTTACTGTTGCTACACTCGCCCAGGATTACCGCTGGCAGCAACGGGTGGAATACACCATGGATGTGCGGCTGGATGTGAAAACGCATAAAGTTTACGGCACTCAAAAACTGATTTACACCAACAACTCGCCCGATACGCTGCGAAAGGTTTACTACCATTTGTACTTCAATGCTTTCCAACCCGGCAGCATGATGGATGTACGCTCGCGTAACATTGCCGACCCGGATGGACGTGTTACCGACCGGATATCTAAATTAAAAGACGATGAAATCGGCTACCAGCATATTGCAAGTTTAAAACAGGATGGCAAAGACATTGCATACAAGGTATTGGGAACAATTCTGGAAGTTGAACTGGCAAAACCGCTGCTGCCCAAATCAAAAACAACCTTTGATATGAAATTTGAGTCGCAGGTGCCCGTGCAAATCAGGCGCACCGGGCGTAACAACCGCGAAGGCATTGCCTACTCGATGACCCAGTGGTACCCCAAACTTGCCGAATATGATCACCAGGGCTGGCATGCGTATCAATACGTTGCCAGAGAATTTCATGGCGTATGGGGAGACTTCGATGTGAAGATTACCATTGATCCAACCTTTGTAGTTGGCGGCACCGGCAGACTTCAGAATGCCGATAAGGTAGGGCATGGTTACGAAAAACCAAATACCAAAGTAACCCGCCCATCCGGTGAACTTACCTGGCACTTCGTAGCTAAAAATGTTATTGATTTTGCCTGGGCTGCCGACCCGGACTATACGCATACAATCGTTCAGGTGCCTGACGGCCCGGAAGTGCATTTCCTGTTTCAGAAAAATGAAAAAACTGCCGACAACTGGAAAAAACTGGAAGACTATGTTGTAAAACATTTCCAGTTTATGAACCGCACGTTTGGAAAATATCCCTACGAAGTATATTCGGTAATACAGGGAGGCGATGGCGGTATGGAATATCCCATGTGTACACTTGTTCTTGGCGAAGGGAACTTTAACGGCCTTGCCGGAACCACCATACACGAAATCTGTCACAGCTGGTACCAGGCCGTGCTGGCCTCCAACGAATCGCTGTATCCGTGGATGGACGAAGGCTTTACTACCTTTGCCACCGATGAGTCGCTTGCCTTCATCACCAATTCAAACACAGAAAATCCACATGCGTCAACGTACGCAGGCTACTTTAACCTGGTGCGCAGCGGATTGCAGGAACCGATAAGCCAGCACTCCGATCACTACACCACCAACCGGGCATACGGAACTGCTGCATACAACATGGGCAGTATGTTGTTAAATCAAATCAGGTACATTATCGGTTCAGAAAATTTTTACAAGGGCATGCGCAACTACTACAACGCCTGGAAATTCCGGCATCCTGAACCCAATGATTTTATCCGTGTAATGGAAAAAACCTCGGGCATGCAGTTGCGCTGGTTTATGAGTTATTGGGTTAATACAACTAAACGAATCGATTATGGCGTAAAAAGTATCTATGAGCGCGATAAAACAACATACATAACCATCGACCGCATTGGTGAGTTACCTATGCCTGTTGACTTACTAATTACTTATCGCGATGGTGCAAAAGAACTATTTTACTTACCCATTAATGAAACCATCGGCAATAAACCGGCCGAAGATAAATCAGTGAAACGGGTTGACCTGGAAGCCTGGCCATGGGTCAATCCTACCTATACACTGGCTATTGGTAAACCTTCGTCTGAAATCGCTTCCATCGAAATTGACCCGTCAATGCGCATGGCCGACATCGACCGGAAAAATAACAAGGTTGAGTTCGCAAAAGATTTAAAAGCGTATTCCAACCCCACTCGGTAAGTTTGAATTAATGTATTTTCGCTCCTGAAAAGCCCCCTTACCCAATGACCGTTGAACAGGCCCGGAAGAAAATTCAGGAACTCACCGCAAAAATCAATTACCATAACGAACTCTATTATCAGCAGCACCGAACTGAAATAAGCGATTACGAATTTGATCAGTTGCTGGAGAGGTTAATCAAGCTGGAAACCGACTTTCCTCAACTAAAAACCGAGGATTCTCCCAGCCAGAGGGTAGGCGGCACCATCACCAAAGAGTTTAAAACCGTTAATCACCAATACCCCATGCTCTCGCTGGGGAATACGTATTCACAGCAGGAACTGCAAGATTTTGACACGCGCGTTGCCAAAGGCCTTGAAGGCGAACCCTACGAATACTTTTGCGAGTTGAAGTTCGATGGTGTTTCCATCAGCCTGATTTACGAAAATGGCCTGTTGGTACGGGGTGTAACCCGGGGCGATGGTGTACGGGGTGATGACGTAACAGCCAATGTAAAAACCATCCGGAGCATTCCCCTGCGGATACACGATAAGTCGGCTCCTGCAAATTTTGAAGTTCGCGGAGAAGTTTTTATGCCCAAAACTGTTTTTGAACAGTTGAATAAAGAGCGGGAAGATATTGGCGAGGAACGCTATGCCAACGCACGGAATACAGCCTCCGGTACACTAAAGATGCAGGACTCATCAATAGTAGCGCAACGAAGGCTTGATTGCTTTGCCTATTACCTGCTGGGCTATGAAGGTATCGAAACCCATGAACAAGGGATTCATCAACTCGAAAAATGGAAGTTCAATGTATCGCCTACTTACCGGAAGTGTAAAAACATACAGGAAGTACTGAACTACATTGCTGATTGGGAAAACAAGCGCGAAAATTTACCGCTCGAAACCGATGGGGTTGTGATCAAAGTAAACCGGTTAGATCAGCAGGAGCGGCTCGGCTTTACAGCAAAAAGTCCGCGGTGGGCCATCGCGTATAAATACAAAGCGCAATCGGTAAGTACGCGCCTCAATAGCATTACTTACCAGGTAGGACGAACCGGTGCCATTACACCGGTGGCTGAACTGGAACCAGTCTTTCTATCGGGCACTACGGTAAAGCGCGCCTCCCTTCACAATGCCAACGAAATTGCCCGCCTTGATTTGCATATTGGCGATTACGTGTTTGTTGAAAAAGGTGGTGAGATTATTCCTAAAGTAACCGGAGTAGATTTAGCCAGGCGGACAAAGAACACCGAGCCTGTAACGTATATTGACCGCTGCCCCGAGTGCAATACAAAACTTATCCGCATAGAAGGCGAAGCGGCCCACTACTGCCCCAATGTGAACGGCTGCCCGCCCCAAATCAAAGGCCGAATTGAGCACTTCATCCAGCGTAAAGCCATGGATATTGATTCGTTGGGCTTTCGCACGATTGAACAATTATATGAACTGGGACTTGTAAAAAGTCCGGCTGATTTGTATGATCTCACGCTTAATGATTTACTTAAGCTGGATGGGTTTAAAGAAAAATCAGCGCGCAATGTGCTAAACGGAATCGAACAATCGAAAGCCACACCGTTTGAAAGTGTATTATTCGCCATCGGCATCCGGTATGTAGGTAAAACCGTGGCCGAAAAACTGGCCCGCTATTTTAAATCAATCGATAAACTTGCTGAAGCACGTTATGACGAATTGCTTCAGGCCCCTGAAGTGGGCGAAAAAATTGCGTTAAGCGTACGGCAGTTCTTCGATAATCCTGAAAACCAGCGTGAAATTGAACGGTTGAAGAAGGCCGGCCTTCGGGTTGAAGTGAATGAGGAGGAGATTACAAAAGAAAGCGATGTACTGGCCAATAAATCCTTTGTTATCTCGGGGGTCTTCCAAAATTATGAACGCGACCAGTTAAAAGAAATAATACTTAAAAATGGAGGCCGTGTGTTGGCGTCAGTATCAGGAAAATTGGATTACTTAGTGGCCGGAGAAAACATGGGGCCTTCCAAACGCGAAAAAGCCGAAAAACTGGGGGTGACCATTATTTCGGAGAAACAATTTGAAGCATTGCTCAAAGGTAAGTTGCCTGCCGAATGAAACTACGATTTTTAAAGAGCCGAACATCCCGACAACTGCGTCACAACAACACGCAGCGGGGAAACATGCCGTACAAAAGGGCACAAACTGTAGGTGTTGTCTTTACTGTTGCTGACCGGCAAAAACACGACCAGATAAAAGACTTTATCCATAAATTAGAGCAAGACGGAAAGAAAGTGCATGTCATGAGTTTTCTGCCGGAAAAACGGGAAAATCACGAATTCCTTTTTGATTTCTTTACCGTGAAAGATGTATCGTTTTGGGGTAAAATCACTTCGCAAACTGCCATTAAATTTTGTGAAACACCCTTCGATTACCTGTACTATCTGGATACAGAACCGAATCCCTACATTTTATACCTGCTTGCGCGCAGTCAGGCCAAATGCCGTGTAGGCCGTTTCTGGACAAGCGGTGAGCCTTATTTTGAGTTGATGCTCAACAGCGAAGCGAGTACCCGCAACCTCATAGAAGGCGTTTATAAATATTCCACTCAACTGAAATAGATCATGAAAAAACTGGAAGGAACCGGAGTAGCCCTGATTACCCCGTTCGATAAAAAAAATGCCATTGATTTTACCGCGTTAAAAAAACTGTTAAATCATACATCATCCGGTATTGACTACTATGTGGTAATGGGCACCACCGGTGAATCGGTAACGGTTACAACGGAAGAAAGGAAGAAGATACTTCAGTTTGTAAAAGATAACAACCCGGCACGCTTACCCATTGTTTACGGCATTGGCGGCAACAACACACAATCCGTTTTAGAAGCTATCCGTTCAACCGATTTCAAAGGCGTTGATGCTGTGCTTTCGGTTAGTCCGTATTACAACAAGCCCTCGCAACAAGGTATTGTGGAGCATTTTACAACCGTTGCAGATGCATGCCCGGTACCTGTTATTCTGTATAATGTTCCCGGGCGTACTGCTTCAAACCTGAGTGCAGAAACCACCCTGCAACTGGCAAAACACCCGAACATCATTGGCATCAAAGAAGCCTCAGGCAACCTGGAGCAGTGCATGAAGATTAGCAAAAACATGCCCCGTGGTTTTTTGTTGATATCGGGCGATGACCTGCTTACCGTGCCCTTGTACAGCATCGGGGCCAGAGGTGTTATTTCAGTGTTAGCCAATGCCTTTCCGGTTACCTTCAGGCAAATGAAAGAAAGCGCCTTTAAAGGTGATTATGCAAGCGCCCAAAAGGCTCTTTTCAATCTGCTTGAAATTAACAGCCCGATGTATGAAGAAGGAAACCCGGTAGGCATTAAACAGGTATTGCAGGAAATGGGCATCTGTAAAAATTTTGTACGACTGCCATTGGTGCCTGCATCCGAAGGTCTTCAAAAGAAGATCAAAGCAATCCTGAAAACCTTAAAAAACAGAAAAGGATAACCAAAAAGTTATCCTTTTCACAATACAAGGTTTAGGTTTAAAAAACTTATGCCTTATTCTTGAGCTCCTGAACCTCTCCGCGAATCTGCTGAGCCATGTTTTTTAACTCCTGCATACCCTTCCGTAAACGGGTTCCGGCCGCACTGTTGCCTTTGTTGTAGAACTTATCAGCATCGTTTTCCAGTGAAGCAATGAGGTTTTTGAGTTCTTGAAATTTTTGCATTGTCCTGATATTTAAATGGTTAATTGAATTTTCGTATGCCAATTTAACTAAAAACCTAAAAAATCAACTCAAAAGGGCATTTTTTTTATAGCGCCTTGGTAACAGCTACCAGTTCTTCGTTACGGTAAAAACCGCTGTCAAGCTTGCTTTTTAAGGCCGAAAAGGCTTCCAGTGTACGGTTTACATCCTCCAAGGTATGTACCGCAGTGGGGATTATCCGGAACATGATAACATCCTTAGGAACAACAGGATAGATAACTACCGAGCAGAAAATATGGAAGTTCTCCCGCAGGTCCATGGCCATATTGGCTGCTTCACCAACACCACCCTTAAACAGGACGGGTGTTACAGGTGATGAGGTTAACCCAATATTAAAGCCCCGGGCCTTCAGGCCATCCTGCATGGCCCGTACAATCTTCCATAAATTGTCCTTCAGTTCGGGTTTTGTACGCAACAACTCCAGCCGCTTAATAGCACCAATAACTAAGGGCATGGGCAAGCTTTTGGCATAAATCTGCGAGCGAAGCGAGTACCTGAGGTATTTGATAATCCGCTTATCACCGCCAACAAATGCACCAATGCTGGCCATGGATTTGGCGAAGGTCGAAAAATACAAGTCAATCTGATCCTGTACGCCCTGCTCCTCACCGGTACCGGCACCGGTAGTTCCCATAGTACCAAAACCGTGTGCATCATCCACAAACAACCGGAAATTGTATTTATTCTTGAGTGCCACCACGCCTTTTAAGTCGCCTTGACGGCCCGACATACCAAATACGCCTTCAGTAATAACCAGAATACCTCCACCTGTTTCGTTGGCCAGCTTGGTTGCACGTTGCAGTTGCTTCTCCAGGCTATCCATATCGTTATGGGCGTAAACAAAACGCTTGCCCATGTGCAACCGCACGCCATCAATAATACAGGCATGCGATTCGGCATCGTAAACAATTACATCTTTCCGATCAACCAAAGCATCAATAATAGATACCACACCCTGATAACCGTAATTGAGCAGCATCACATCTTCCTTTTTAATAAAATCGGCAAGTTGTTTCTCCAGTTCAATGTGGTGCACCGAGTTGCCCGACATCATGCGGGCACCCATTGGGTGGCCAAGACCAAACCGGGCAGCAGCTTCAGCGTCAACCCTGCGAACTTCCGGGTGATTGGCTAATCCCAGATAGTTATTCAGGCTCCAGTTAAGCACCGGCTTGCCCATAAAATTCATGTGCGGGCCAATGTCGCCCTCCAGCTTAGGGAAAAAGAAATAATCATCAGGTAAATGGGAATATTTGGCCAACGGGCCGGCCTCCATCTTCAGCTTGTCAAATAAGTCAATCATGGGGATAATGGGGATTAAAAATTGCGGCAAAAATAGCGAAAAAAGCCTACTTCCAAGAAACGACCTAACCCATTATGAACTCCCTGCCCGTTGGCGCAACCGTTTTAATTCATTAGCATTGCAACTTTCGGTATTAAGGATGAAAAAAATCAACAAAGTTTTAGTGGCCAACCGCGGTGAAATTGCCTTGCGGGTTATGCGCAGTGCACGCGAAATGGGTATTAAAACTGTGGCTGTATACAGCGAGGCAGATCGGAATGCCTTGCACGTTCGGTTTGCCGATGAGGCTGTATGCATTGGTCCTCCTCCTTCTTCGGAATCCTACCTTAAAATCGGCACCATTATCGAAGCAGCGTGCAGCACCGGTGCCGATGCCATTCATCCGGGGTACGGTTTTCTGTCGGAGAATGAAGATTTTGCCGAACAGGTTGAAAAGGCCGGATTGATTTTTATCGGGCCATCCGCCCACTCCATTGCTTTAATGGGAAGTAAACTTGCTGCCAAAGCGGCTGTTGCAAAGTTTAATGTTCCCCTTGTACCCGGTACCAGCGAACCGATTACGGATATACCGGCTGCAAAAAAGCTGGCTGCCCAGATCGGCTATCCGGTTCTAATCAAGGCCAGCGCGGGCGGTGGCGGTAAAGGGATGCGCATCGTGCACAACGATGCGGAATTTATTGAACAAATGGAGCGGGCTGTTAGCGAAGCAACCTCTGCCTTCGGAGACGGTTCGGTATTCATTGAAAAATATGTTACCCAACCCCGCCATATTGAATTCCAGATTTTTGGCGACAAGCATGGAAACGTGGTTCACCTTTTCGAACGCGAGTGTTCCATTCAGCGAAGGCATCAGAAGGTAATTGAAGAAGCTCCCTCATCGGTGCTTACGCCAGCGCTTCGAAAAGCCATGGGCGAAGCCGCCTGCAACGTGGCACGCGCAGCCAATTACTACGGTGCAGGTACGGTTGAATTTATACTTGACGAAAAACTGAACTTCTACTTTTTGGAAATGAATACCCGCCTGCAGGTGGAACATCCCGTAACGGAGATGATTACAGGCATTGATTTAGTAAAGTTGCAAATTCGGATTGCCGAAGGAGAAAAGTTGCCCTTTACACAGCAGCAGCTTAGTATGCGCGGCCATGCCATCGAAATACGCGTATATGCCGAAGACCCTGCTAACAATTTCCTCCCCGATATTGGTATTTTGAAAACGTATAAGCGGCCCGATGGTAACGGCATCCGCATTGATGACGGCTTCGAGCAAGGCATGAGCATCCCGTTTTATTATGACCCGATGATTGCCAAAATGATTTGCCATGCCGAAACCCGCGACATGGCCATTGCAAAAACCATCAGGGCTATTGACGAATACGAGATTACCGGCATCGAAACCACGCTGGGGTTTTGCCGGTATGTGCTCAACCATGAGGCTTTCCGGTCGGGCCAATTCGATACCAAATTTGTCGAGAACTACTTCAGTCCTGAAGCATTAAACCTTCCTCCCGGGGCTGAAGAAGAAAAACTGGCTGCTGCGCTGACAACCTATTTATTAAAACCGGAAAATACCAACCAAATGGAACCTGCCACCGGCTCTTCCGGTAAATGGAAAAAGAACCGAACGCATTAATATGGCCGATATTCTACCGCTCAGGGCCTGGCGCTATAACCGCAACCTTGCGCAACAACTTGATGAACTAACCTCCCCACTGTTTGATGTCGTATCCGATAAGCAGCGCAAGGCATTGTACCAACACCCATACAACAGCATTTACCTGTCGGTACCACAGGGCAGTGCCGATGAGGCCTCTTCCTTACTTGAACAATGGAAGTTAACCCACGTGTTGGAGCAGGATAAGCTGCCCGGTATTTATGTGTACTACCAATACTTTACACTGCCTGGCACACACAAAGAATTTTGCCGGAAGGGATTCATCTGCCACATCCGTGCGTACGACTGGAACGAAGGGGTAATTCTACGCCATGAAAATACCATACCGAAAGCCGTAAACGACCGGATTGAACTTTTGGAAAAAACCCTGCTGCAGGTAAGCCCCACACACGGACTTTACACCGATCTCAACCATGAACTGGAGCCTTATATGGATGAGGCCATTCAAAATCCGCTTTACGAAACTGAAGATTACCAGGGCGTTCGGGATGTGCTGGCCGTTATTCACAATGCCGAAGTGATTCAGCGGTTCATTGATGCGATAAAGACTAAGACCATTATCCTGGCCGATGGCCATCACCGGTATGAAGCATCATTGGAATTTCGGAAAAAAATGATCAATAACAATCCCGCCCATACCGGCAACGAAGGTTACAATTTTCACCTGATGTACCTGACAAACACCGAAGCTGATGACTTGAAAATATTGCCCACGCACCGGCTCATCCGCGGCCTGACCGATTTTAACGAGCAGGCCATATTAAAAAAGCTTGAACCTAATTTTATTATTAAACCCCTTGAGGATGCCGACACCGTTAATGAAATTATTGCCGGTAAACCCTGGGCTTTCGGGTTGATGTTTAAAGAAAATACCTACAAAGTCCGCCTTAAACCAGAAGCACTCAATACCATGAGTTGGCACTTTCCGGAGGTTGTTAAAAAACTGGACCTCACCGTGATGCACTACTTCATCATTGAAAAAGCCCTGGGCATTCCCGGTAAGGAGCAACGGAAATCAGAACACATTCTGTTTGACCGTAGTTTTTCCGACTGCTTAAAAAAAGTAATTACAGGTGAAGCCCAACTGGCTATAATTACTAACGAGGTTTCTATTGAGGATGTGAAAACCGTATGCCATAGCGGGGCTACCATGCCACAGAAATCCACCTATTTCTATCCGAAGGTAATATGCGGTTTTTTGTTCAGTTCAATAAAGCAGGATGAATTTCAAACACCACCTTATTCTCGCTTCTAGCTCCCCTCGCAGGCACTACCTGATGAAAGAGGCCGGGTTTACCTTTACAGTTGAAAAACCCGGTGTGGATGAATCCTTTCCGGTTGACTTGCCGGCAGAGCAGGTAGCCCGATACCTTGCACAAAAAAAAGCCGAATACTTTCGTACCATAATTCATGGCGACCAGGTGTTTGTTACGGCCGATACGGTGGTTATTCTTAACGGAAAAATTATCAACAAGCCGGCCGACCGGAACGAGGCCATACACATGCTTTCTCAGCTTTCCGGAAAAACCCACTTCGTAATGACCGGTGTATGCATTTTATCAGCCGAAAAAGAAATAAGTTTTGATGATACCACCGAAGTAACCTTTAAAAAACTTACACCAGAAGAGATAGCCTACTATGTAGATACCCATAAACCATACGATAAAGCAGGCGCGTATGGCGCACAGGATTTTATTGGCATGATAGCCATTGAGAAAATTAACGGCTCGTACTTTAATGTGATGGGCCTCCCTATTCATAAAGTGTATGCAGCCTTAAAAAACTGGTAGATGCGTAAAGTCTGGAATTACGTAACTCAACATCTTAAAGAAGATTTTAATGTAACCGTATACACGCTCACATTTCTTTTTCTGGCAGTTAGCATATACCTGAACTACCGCTTTGATTTTGAAGACAGCTACCTGGACACGCGCCCCGAACAACAGCGCATTCTTTTCTACTTTTTGTGGCATTGCATAGCCTACTATGTACCGGTAGCGCTCTATGCGGGTATCCGAAAAGCCCGTGTTTTTCATTCGCGTAGCTTCTGGTTTCGGAGTTTACTGGCGCTATTGCTGCTGAGTATTTACCGTAGTTTGCCTTATTTCGATAATCTCATCAATCAACTAGCCAATCGGCAAACGCTATACTACATGTATAAGATTGGTAAAAACATGGCAGGCGTTTTAATTCTTATTTTTCCGCTGCTCTTGTTCTATTGGAAATCCGATCGTGACAAGGGTTATCGCTACGGACTGAACGCCAATCAATTCGATTTTAAACCGTACTTCGTTATGCTGCTGATGATGCTGCCGCTTATTACGGCTGCATCTTTTTTACCTGATTTTCAGCAACAATACCCGCGATACGAAAGCACATCAGCACACCTTTATTTCGGTGTGGATGAATGGGTTGTGGCGGTAATCTATGAACTGACCTACGGAATAAATTTCGTATCGATTGAGTTTTTCTACCGCGGGTTCCTGGTAATGGGTATGATGCAGGTACTGGGGCGGAACAGTGTGCTTAGCATGGCTTCGCTGTATTGTTTCCTTCACTTTGGCAAACCGATGGGCGAAGCGGTAAGCTCGATTTTTGGCGGATTTATATTGGGTGCGATTGCGTACCAAACACGCAGCATCTGGGGCGGTGTGATTGTGCATGTGGGCATAGCCTGGCTCATGGAACTGGCCGCTTACCTGCAGGGGTTGTTTCGCGCGCCTTAGCGCATCACTAATATTTTTGCAATAATGTCATGAATTTTCCAGGCGGCCTGATGAGCTTTAATATCCAGCACTTCACCCATCGGCCTGCTTTTAGAAGCCAGCAAAATACCGCCTCGTTTCTTTCGGTAGTCCGTTAGACGCAACACATGGGTAAAGGGCGGCATATCCCTCACATAATAATCGCGGTTGGCATCATGAACTATTACAATGCCCTTATCGGTAATGAGGTCATACGCTTTCTGCAGGCAGGCTTTCCGTGCACGGCCGTCAATAAAAATAAAATCAAACAGTGTATTCAGAGTGAGCGGATACTCCACGTAACTTTTAAAGTCAGCATAACTACCATCATTATGTCCGGTTCCGTTAGGATCTGCTTCCTGATCGCGTTTTATATGCACTAAATCTACCCGTGGATCATTTATTTTTTCAGAAATAACTTTAAACCATTCCGGGTTATGCTCAACCGAATACCACTTCTCGATAAATGGAAAAACTTCGGGAAAATAAACTGTGCTGAAGCCGCTGCCCCACTCAAAGCATACCTTTGGTTGTAATTTCGAAATCACTTCAAGAATAATATCCAATTCTTTTGATTTCATCCAGGGGAGCTTAAAGCGCCTGAGCACTTTTTGATTGAACTTCTCCTTAATGTCTCTGTAGAATTGATTAAGCGCAGAGGGTTTTCTTATTACTGTCATCCATTTATTATTTAAGGCCCCTTCGAAGGAGCCATAATTTCAAATAGCGTGTCATCACCGCATACGATTGCACATAGGCATACGCAAATCCGGCAAATCCATCCAAAAAGCCCAGGCGGATAACGTAGTGTTTCATAAACCGAAAGAATGGCTTAATCACCACATGCAAAGGAGTGATTTTCCCTACCCGCTTTTCATAATCACGGGCCTGCCACCACGCATACCGGTTAAGTTTATTGATAAAGGCGTCAAAATCGCGGTAGGTGTTGTGGTTGAGTTTTCCCTTTAACACGCCAATGGGGCCATCGGCAATAATATCCGCATGCACATGCTTTTCTTCGTACCGGCACTTGTCACGCATAAAAAACCGGGTAGCCTTGTTGCCCTGAAGGCTGCTGTAATGCATGCGCTGACCCATAAAATGTTCGTTCAGGTAAATATCATAGGCTACGTAAGGATGATTATCCTGTTTTAACAGGGATTGTATTTCTTCCCGAAGTTCGGGTGTTACCCGCTCATCAGCATCTACAATCAGTATCCACTCGTGGGCGGCCTGTGGTATGGCCCAGTTTTTTTGCGAAGCCGAATTGATGTATTCACGCTGAATAATACGGGTGGCAAGGGGCCTTGCCAGTTCAACGGTACGATCCGTGCTGAATGAATCAACTACCAGTATTTCATCGGCAAAACTTACGCTATGGAGTACTTCGATAATATTGTGTTCTTCATTTCCGGTGGGAATAAGGGCAGTCAGTTTGGCCATTCCAGTCTGGTAAGGTTACAAAGATACGGTCTTACTTAAAGACTGCAAGTTGTTAACCGGATGCGAAGTCGGCAAAAAAGAATTATTTTACAAGCCGATTAGTAAACCCGATACGCCTTGAAGTTCAAACACATAATCAAAAACCTGTTGAGCGGTATAACCCTGCCCATTCAATCCGGACCACTAAAAGGTAAACGGTGGATTGCCACATCCGGTAAAAAATTCATTACCGGTAGGTTTGAAGAATATAAAACGCAGGCCTTTTTAGATCACTTTAAAAAAGGTTCTGTTTTCTATGACATAGGCGCACATATAGGCTATTTCTCGGCCATTGCCTGCTCCATCAACCAGGAGTCCGGCCACGTATATGCATTTGAGCCTCGTCCCGACAATGCAAAGTTCTACTTGCGGCACATGGCCATAAACGGCTTTAGTAATTTTACCTTAACAAAAGCGGCCGTTGCCGAGCAAGCAGGAACCTTACGCTTTAATGCCAACACGGGTACAGCAACCGGCCATCTTTCGGAGACCGGTAATTTAACAGTCGAAGTTGTATCGGTTGACCAGCTTGTTAATTCAGGCAAACTGCCGCCACCGGATTTTATTAAAATTGATGTGGAGGGCGGTGAAATAGAAGTACTAAAAGGATGCGAGCAAACCATATCACAACACAAACCCAAGTTACTGATTGCCACACACAGTCCGGAAACACACAATTATGTAGTTCAATTTCTCAATACACACGCATATCAGTTTAATATTCTGAATCAGGACGGTATTAAGGGCGATACCGAGATTATGGCCGTTGCCTGAAATGAAATCGCTGCGCAAAAAGTTATCCGTTAGGCATAAGAACAATAAATTCCTGTATTACGCAACAGGGTTTGCCAGGCTGTTGCTGCCGCCCCAGTTCTTCCGGTTAAACCTAAAGAATAAACTTGCTCAGGCAAGTGAATTTGATACCGATTACATCCGGTTTCGTACGAATTACTATAATAAACTTACAGTGCCGGTAAAGCTGCCCGAAACCACACCTGCATTAACAGCGCTTAAACTCAAAAAAAAGCAAAAGGTTTATTTTTTTGATACCCAGGAGTACCTCCGTTACTTTACGGGACAATTAAAAGCGTCCTTCCGTTTTGGCGACATCCGCGAAGTGCCGGAAATACCGAGCCTGCTAAAAAGCCGGCCAATTACTGACGACAACGTCAATTCAGTTCTGCTGAAACTCAACAAGGTACGCCACTTTATTTACACCAATGATAAGAAACCCTTTGCAAGCAAGAAAAACATGCTTGTAGGAAGAGGCGGAATTACACGCCCACACCGTATTAAATTTTATGAAATGTATTTCAGCCACCCCTTGTGCAACATCGGGCAAACAAACCGGTGGGGGAAAAATGATCATTGGATTAAAGAACGGCTAACGATTGACGAGCAACTGGACTACAAGTTTATTCTTTGCCTTGAAGGCAACGATGTGGCCAGTAACCTGAAGTGGGTCATGTCATCCAACTCGCTGGCCGTAATGCCCAAACCGAAATTTGAAACCTGGTTTATGGAAGGTACGCTCATTCCTAACCATCATTATATTCAGATTAAAGATGATTACTCTGACTTGGAGGAACGTTTAACCTATTACATTAACCATCCGGAAGAGTGCCTTACGATCATCCATAATGCCAACGAATACGTGGCACAATTCAAAAACAAAAAGCGCGAAGATATAATTTCATTGCTTGTACTGGAGAAGTATTTTTTTAAGACCGGGCAACTACCCTACCGCCCCCAGCCGTATTACGAGTGATTATTTATTTCTGTATGTAGCGTTGTAATAGGCTATACTCTTTTCAATAACCGGCAAAGCTTTGTCTCTGCTGCCAAACTCAGGTACTT